>JBBARD010000054.1:0-17783 GCA_040399965.1 Methylocystis sp.
GTCAACAGCGCAACGGCTGCAACTGTCTTGAGAAGTTTACTCGCGTACATAATGGTGTCTCCTTGCTTAGGACGTCATTAAGCGACGCCAGTTATATATCACGCAATATGCTTGGCAAGCGCGTTTTTACCTAAAACTTAGCCATAAATACCGTGCTTTGACTGGCATTTTCCGTGTTCATACGACCTTCCCCCGGACGCATAGCCGAAGCGCAAGTCGCCCCAGACTCCCGCAATGCACTATCCTAAATAACTGATTACATTATTTTTTTGTGCTACGCCATATTACTGGCCGAGCGCATTCCGCGGCGAGTATTGTTCCAGAAACACCGATCAATATGACAGTATAAATACCGTTCGAAACACGCTGTTTTGAGATTCATCAATTATGAATTATGGTTAACTTCCATTTTTAATTTTTATACTGTTGTAAATTCACCACCCATAATCGATGTGAGTATAATGTTTCGGGATGATTTCACGGCCCTGAGCCGTAGCGCCGGAAGCAGATTAGCGAGGCCATCGGGCAAAAGGAGAGTGAAACCGATTCCTGGAGCTTTGTTTTTGTATCTTTTACTAATCCTGTGCGCGCCTCTTTTGGTCACATTGCTCAAGGGCAGATGTCCGCAACCTTCTTCCTGAGGAATTGGCCTCCGGGACGCCGTTTCCGGGCTAACTGACGTGGCGTTTCACTACTGAAGCTGAAGCTGCCGGATAAGCGGCCTGCCGGAATCGCCCCCCGCGGGCGAAGCTCAGATATGGCGCGCCGCCACCCCCGGGGCCGCAACAAGGACAGGAACGCCGATTCCCGGATTGCAGACGACGCCGCCGTTGAAACCGCTTGCCCGCGTGGACAGGCCCTCCGTCTCCCAGACGGATCAACATAACCCCGTCGGCAAAAAGTCTGTGGTTTGGATCGGGCGTCTATCCTCTATCGCGCGATAGGAGAGACCAGCCGGGATCAGGCGACGCCCGTCCGCCCCGGGCGACAAACATGGCTCTCCAGCGCCCTGTCCGCCCGGCGCGCGATAGTCGCCGGACAATGATCGATCTCGCGTCCCTCCCCTTGACGATCAAAGCGGCGCGCTTCGTCCTGGCTTGTGGCGCGTCGCCCGGCTTCGACACTTCAATCCAATGATGGCGGTTGAGTTTCAAGCAAACACTTGCCGCAAGAAGCTTCAGACGGGCGGCGGTGTTGAGGAAGTTTGGGGCAGAGCGCATTCCGATGAAGTCCCCACTAATCCACAAGCAATAAACTTGATCGCTTGTTTGCCTTGATTTGGCCCCGAAAAAACAAATAAATCTTGTAATAAAATCATAAATTTCTATATCGCCTTGATGATCTATATCGCTTTGACGAGCGGGGAAACATGAAACTTCTTGTCTGCGGTAGCCGCAAAATAGGCAAAACTGATCCGGCGACGCCCATACATCTTGCCGGGATCGATACGCAGAACGCCACCCTGCAACGAAAATTCGTTTACGACTATTTATCTCAATATCACAAACTGTCGACGGTCACCCAGGTGATCGGCGGAGATGAGGGCGGGGCTGAAAGACTGGGCCAGCATTGGGCCAAGATGAACAAAATTCCCAGCGTGACAATCCGACGATTAACGTTTCAACCGTCAATTTTTTGGACTTTCATATCCTTTCTCACCGGAAAGAAGCGTTCCTCTGCGCGCAAAGAAAATATTCAGGATCGAAATCATCGCATGCTCGCCGAGACCGGGCCCGATCTGATCATTGCGTTTGGAGCGGGGGAGTCTACCGAGACGCTGTTGCAGGAAGCGAGGGATCGCGGCATCGGGGTCATAGAAGTCGACGTGCCGGTCAATCATGTTCATCCCACCCTCGATTGATTGATTTTGATCCTTTTACAGATCCTTCCTTTGCGTCGGTGAAAGTCGATGCGCATGTTCGTCGCAATTTTCGAGCGCGCAGGGGAAGCCGACGATTGCGAATATCGTCAACCGACGGGCAATCTTGCGCGGTCGCGTCACTCCGCGTGTTGTTCTTGTCGGCGTGCGGCCAACGGCGGAACAGGCGGGCGGCATATCTGCTGGCGCAGCCTATTGCCTCGGCGCGTTGGGCTCCGTCTCCTGACGGCGATCGAATCCTGATAGGCTCCAACACGATTAATGTTTTTTATTAATCCATATTTCGATCATCTTGAGCGTCGATGATGCTGGCTTTTTATTGATTATGAGGCTGATATTCCGTTCGTTATGGAGAAATATCAGACTACATTCACGTCATTTTCCGACCGCCTCCCGTCCATGCATGATCGCCTGCGACGCGCTCGATTGCTTGCCGGTTTCGACACGGCCCGGGCGGCGATCGAACGTTTTGGCTGGAAAGCCTCGACCTACCGCGCGCATGAAAACGGCCAGAACAAATTCCGGGCCAATGACGCGGGGATTTATGCGCGCGCCTATAGAGTCACTTCGTCCTGGCTGCTGTTTGGCGAACAGGGACCGGACCGACTCCCGTCTGTCGAGGACTCGGACCCAAAAACCGCAACGCCCGCCGATTGGCGCGATGAGGCGCCGGAGCTCGCAAGGAGCCATCATTTCGATCTGAGCCTCGACTCCGACGATCTCAACGACATCGCAAGCCGCGGCGATATTCTGCGTTTCGCGCCTGTGTTCGATCATCGCTCGCTGTCGGATGGCGATATCGTCGCGATTGAACAACGCACGCAATCGGGCGTCGACACTCTCCTCAAACGGGTGTTTTTCCGCCATGGCAAGGCGACTTTCGCCGCGCATCCGGCTGCTGAGGAGGAGCCGTTCGTCGACGCCCGCATCCTCGGCAGGGCGATCTGGCTCCTGCGCCGGCTGGCGCTCTAGAGCGCTTTCCGCCGAACCGGTTTGCGCCTCGGCGGATAGCGCTCTGGAATGTCTCCGCGCCCCGGTCGATGACGCTCCGGGCCATGGGCTTTTGTCGCGTCCTGGCGTAGAATGATCCTCTTGTTTGCTCTCCCGCGCCGGCATGACCGCTGATACCGCCACGATTGATCTGAACGCCGACCTCGGCGAAGGTTTCGGCCCGTGGCGAATGGGCGACGATACGGCGTTGTTGCGCGTCGTCAGCAGCGCCAATGTGGCCTGCGGCTTCCATGCCGGCGATCCAGACATCATGACGCGCGTCTTTTCGCAGGCGCGGGAGGCTGGCGTCGCTGTCGGCGCTCATGTCGCCTTTCCGGATCTCGCGGGTTTCGGTCGTCGCGTTCTGCCCATGTCGGCGGCGGAGATCATGCGCGCCGTGGCCTATCAGATTGGCGCGGCGCAGGCGCTCGCCGCGCTCGCCGGTCATCGACTGACCTATGTCAAGGCGCATGGCGCCCTCGCCAATCTCGCCGAACGGGACTCGGCGGTCGCAGACGCTATCGTCGGCGCGATCCGCGCCGTCGATTCGTCGCTTGCTCTGCTCGCCATTGCGCGTTCCGAGCAAACCCTGGCCGGCGCGCGCGGCGGCCTGCGCGTTGCGCATGAGATTTTTGCCGATCGCGCCTACGCTGAAGATGGACGACTGGTCCCACGCGGGTCTCCGGACGCTGTGATTCACGATGTCGACGCGGCGATTGCGCGCGTGCGGCGCATGCTTGACGCAGGAGCCCTCGTTACCACGAGCGATAAAATGCTGCCGACGCCGATCGACTCGATCTGCGTGCATGGCGATACGCCTCAGGCCGTAATGCTGGCGCAGGCGCTTCGCGCTGCGCTGATCGCCGATGGCGTCGCGCTTCGATCGTTTGCGTCACGCTGGAGCATTTCCCGGTCGGATTGAATCGGGCCGGGGTTCTGGTCTTATGTTTTGTCGCGCTATCTTTCGTCGAACCGGTTTCCGCTTCGGCGGCAAACGCTCACAGCTCGTTCAGGAAACCGGCTCATGGAACAAGATCCGCCGCGCTTTCGCGATCAGGGCGAAACGGCCCTTTCGGTTGAATTCGGCGACACGGTCGATCCCGCAATCCATGCCCGCGTGCTGGCGCTCGACGCCGCGCTGCAAATCGATCCGCCTGCGGGGCTGCGCGAAACGACGCCGACCTATCGCGCCCTGTTCGTCCGCTACGAACCGCTTGAGATCGATCGCACCGCGCTGGTCGAGGAGATTTCGGCGCGAGTCGCCGACGCCGCATTGACGGCGGGCGGCGGGCGGCGCCGCTGGACAATCCCCTGCTGCTACGATCCCGCGTATGCGGAAGACATCGTCGAGGCCGCGCAGGCGCTTGGACTTGCGGTCGATGCGCTGGCGCGGGGCCACGCCGGCGCCGATTATCGCGCCTACATGTACGGGTTTGCGCCGGGCTGGTGCTATCTCGGGGGATTGCCCGACGCGCTCGCCTTGCCGCGTCGTCTGACGCCGCGCGGGGCGACGCCGCCCGGGGCGATCCTGATCGGCGGCGGCCTGTCGCTGGTGGGCGCCAACCCCATGCCGACCGGCTGGTATGTTGTCGGCCGAACGCCGGAAAAATTGTTTGAGCTGAGGCGTCAGCCTCATTTCCTGATTACGCCGGGAGACGCCATTCGCTTCGAGCCTCTCGACGCCGCCAGCTTCGCGGCGTTCGAGTCGCGCGCGGCGCAGGGTGAAACGCTCGCGCGTTGCGAACCGCTCTGATGCGCGCCGAATTGCTGGTCCACGCGGCCGGGCCCGGGGTGACGATTCAGGACGCCGGTCGCTTTGGTTATGGAAGATTCGGAGTCACCCCTGCCGGACCGATGGACCTCGCCGCCTTCACGACAGCGACAGGCGCTGTGGGCGCCGCCGCCGCGATCGAGGTTTCGGTAGGCGGTCTGACCCTCGAAAGCGTCGACGTCCCGCTGGCCATCGCCATCGCCGGCGGCGGGTTCGATATCCGCCTCGACGGAAAGAGTCTGCCGCCCGCCTGTCTGCTGGCGCTATCGCCCGGCGCAACGCTGACAATTCGCGCCGGCGGTTGGGGGGCATGGTGTTACCTCGCTTTTGGCGGGCGCTTCGATCTGCCGCCGACCCTGGGTTCGCTAGCGACCCATGCGCGTTCGGGGCTTGGTCCCGCGCCGCTGGCCGCCGGAGACCGTTTGACCCTAGTCGATCCGGCGCCGTCGCCGGAGGCGGCTTGCGCCCTTCAGGCCTCTTGGCTGGCGTCGGACGCCGCGGCGATTCGGGTCATGCCCGGCCCTCAGGACGATTATTTCTCGCCGGAAGCGATCGCCCGCTTTCTTGATTCCGGCTGGCGGCTCGGCGCGCGCAGCGACCGTATGGCCTATGCGCTGGAGGGCGCCGCGATCGCCCATGCGCGCGGCCACGACATCGTTTCGGACGGGGCGGCGATGGGCGCGATCCAAATTCCGGGATCCGGCGCGCCCTTCGTGTTGATGGCCGACAGGCAACCAACGGGCGGCTATCCCAAGATCGCCACGGTGATCGGCGCCGACTTCGGCCGGCTGGCGCAAAAGCGGCCGGGAGAGACAATCCATTTTCGGGCGACGACATATGAAGCGGCGGTGTCGGCGCGACGCGCCCTCTTCGCCGCGTTGGCGCAAGGGCCAAAAAAAACGCCGCTCATGGGCGACATGTCGACCGAAGCGCTGCTCGCCGGCAATCTGGTCGGCGGCGTGATCAGCGCAACAGACGAGCCGACCCGTTGAGTTTTTGAGCGCGCGCTATTCGGCGGGCGCTTCAAGCGCTGTCTTCTCCTGACGACGGCGACGGCGCCATTTCACCAGCATCATCCACCATGGATCGCTGGTGTGCAGATGATAACGCAGCGGCGTCTTGATGATCGCCAGCACCAGACCGATGCTGAACAGACACCACACCGCCGGCCATTCGTTGATGTTGTTGGTGGTGTAGCCGGCGAGCGTCGGCCCGGCGAGAAACGAGAACAGGGTAAAACGCCAGCTGCCGATCAACGACGGCAGCACGAAGGCGGTCAGCGGATAGGTGATGAAGCCGCGTCCCAGCGTGGCGTTATCAGCCATGCTGTTGCCAATGCCGTTGGTGGGCAACAACCAGGCGATGTGCCACTCGCCGCGCACGGTGCACAGCACGTCCCCGCACAGGGGGCGACCGGCGGCGCAATGTCCAGCCCAGCTGAACGGATAAAGCTGGATCAGCATGACAATGGCTGAGACGAAGCAGAAGAAATACACCCAGGGCTGCACGATTTTCGCGCTGTCTTTAGGCATGAAATAAAGCGCGACCGCGTTGATGAAGAAGGGCTGGAAAGTGATGTGCAGATAACCGAACAGGGTCATCATCTGGTTGAGCGGCGAGTCGCACTGGTTCAGCACCGAATAGGCGACCGCCTGCAGCGACTCCATGCTGGCGAAATAAAGAAGGCACACCCAAAGCGCGAGCGGCTCCGGGTCCTTCTTGAGCGCGGAGTAGGCCGCGCCGGCGATTCCGGTCGCGGCAAGGACGGTCGAAGCTTCTCCGCTCCAGCACATCGGCGGTGGTTTCCTCTGTTTTTCTGCGGGTTCGGATACACCATTCGCCCGGCGCGGCAAAGTCTGCGCAGGAACCTTCAGGCCCCGGGAAGGGATCCCGGCGGCGCGATCTCGAACCGGGCGAATTCAAAGCCCGGCGCGACGGTGCAGCCTATGAGCGTCCAGCGGCCAAGGGTCCTTGCCGATTGCCAGGCCCCGCCGGGGACAACCGCCTGCGGCCGTTCGCCCGCCGCCAGATCGACGCCCAGACGACAAATGACGCGTCCCGCGTCATCGTCGATTGACAGTTCGAGCGGAGCGCCGGCGTAAAAATGCCAGACCTCGGCGGCGTCGACCCGATGCCAGGACGACGCCCGCCCCTCCGGCAGCAGAAAATAGATCGCCGTCGAAACCGCACGACCGTCGACCTGGCAAGGATCGCGGAAGGTTTCGCGGTAGAAGCCGCCCTCGGGGTGCGGGGCGAGATCGAGCAACCGCACAATCGCCATCGCGTCCAAATCGCCCATTTCGTTCATCGCGTCGCTCATGCCGCAAAGCGGTTCTTGCGCGCACGCATCTCGGCGAACACGGCGTCAGCGTCGGCTCCGGGAAGACCCATCGCCCGTTTGACGGCGATCTCCCCGGACCGCAGAAACGGGTTGGTCCCCCGCTCTTCGGCGATGGTCGTGGGCAAGGTGAACCGGCCGGCGGCCCGCAATGTCGTAGCCTGCGCCATTCGCGCGTGCAGCGCCAGATTATCCGGATCGACGGTGACGGCGAATGCGCCATTGGAGAGCGTATATTCGTGACCGCAGTAGACCCTGGTCTCGTCCGGCAAACTGGCGAGTTTTTCCAGAGAGCTCCGCATCATCGGCGCCGTCCCCTCGAACAGCCGCCCGCAGCCCAGCGAGAACAGGGTGTCGCCGACGAAGGCGACGCCGGCGGCGTCGAAAATATAAGCGATATGCCCGAGCGTATGGCCAGGCGTCTCGATAACACGCGCTTCGGCGTCGCCAATGCTGACCCTGTCTCCATCGCCAACTGCGACGTCGAGCGGCGGCAAACGATGGGCGTCCGCAGCGGCGCCGACGATTGTCATCGCCGGAAAACGCCGTTTCAGCTCCCCGGCTCCCTGGATATGGTCGGCGTGATGGTGGGTGAGAAGCAGGTGGGTCAGACGCCAGCCGCGCGCCTCGGCCGCAGCGGCGATCGCTGCGCCATCCGGCGCGTCGACGCTTGCGGTCGCGCCGCTCGGCGTGTCGTGAACCAGCAAGCCGAAATTGTCGTTCAGGCAGATGAACTGGACCACCTCGACGGACATGCCGCCTCCCTATGTTGATGCCCGCCATCATAGCCAGCCGGCGTCAAAATGCGACAGGCCGACGCCTTGCGCGCGATAAATTTCGCGCCAATTATGCCGTCATGGCGCTCGATGTCGTGGACCTGAGGGCATTTTACGAAACCGCCCTCGGACAGGTGGCGCGGCGGCTTGTGACCAAGCAGCTGCGGGCGCGTTGGGGCGATCACGCCGGATTGCGGATGCTCGGCATCGGCTACGCTACGCCATATCTCAGCGAATTCCGTGACAAGGCCCAGCGGGTGCTGGCCTTCATGCCGGCGACCCAGGGCGTGGTTCACTGGCCGCTTGACGGAAAATCGGCCACCGCTCTGGTCGAAGCGTCAATGACCCCGCTGCCAGACGCCAGCATCGACCGCATCGTCGTCGTCCATGCGCTTGAGATCGACGAACACCCTCACGATCTCCTGGAGGAAATCTGGCGCATTCTGGCCCCGGGCGGTCGCGTCGTGATCGTTGCTCCGAGCCGCACCGGGCTTTGGGCGCGGGTCGACACGACGCCCTTCGGCTTTGGCCACCCCTATTCGCGCGGCCAGTTGCAGGAGCTGCTGCAGGAGGAGCAATTCCTGCCGGTCTACTGGGGGGAAGCCCTGTATGTGCCGCCTTTTCAGCGCGCGTCTCTGCTGCGCTCCGCTCCCGCCTTCGAGCGGATCGCCGGGCGCTTCTCGTTGCCCGGCGGCGGCGTGCATCTCGTGGAGGCGACGAAACAGCTTTACCGGCCGGCCCTGCGACGCGCCGTGCGACGGGCGACGGCGCCGCAGATTGAGGAGGCGCTGGAGGCCGCCGGGGCGGAAGCTGGCCTCGAGGGCGCGTGAGATAACCAAAGCCGCCTGCCGCTCGGAAAAGCCTGGAGCCTAGCCTGGTCTGATTCAAGCAAAGCTTGGCTCAGGTTTTCTTCGACGGGCTTTCATTCGCCAAACCGGTTTCCGATTGGGCGGGACGCGCTTTGACGCGGCAAGGGCTACCGCGGCCCAAAATTCACTTTCACCCCGAAGGATTGCGCCAGAAACAGCGCGCCATGCACCAGTCCGGTCTGATCGATGCCGTGCCCCAGTCCAGGCGATAAATGCCACTGGACCGGGATGTCGTCCGCCGCCAGCGCGTTGGCGGCCATCATCAGGGCCTCGACCGGAATAACCTCGTCTTCATCGCCATGCGCCAACAGGACGGATGGCGGCTTGGGATAGCGCCGCCGCGTTTCGCCGGTTTGATCCGGCCCTTCAACCAACATGCCGGAATAGCCGAGCACCGCCCGCGGCGCGATACCACGCCGCAAACCTGCATGGAGCGCCATCATCGTGCCCTGGCTGAAGCCAACCAGGGCAAGATGACGTTCGTCGAGCCCGCGTTTGGCGAGTTCGGCGTCCAGAAAGGCGTCGAGCGTGGGCCGTGCGGCGACGACGCCGCGCCAGCGTTCGTCCTGATCGCGCATGGTGAGCGGAAACCACTGCCGCCCCATCGGCGACATGGCGCAACGTTCAGGCGCGTTGGGCGCGACGAAATCGGCGTCGGGCAAAAAGGCGCGCCACTGTCGGCCGATCTCGATCAGATCAGCGCCATCGGCCCCATAGCCATGAAGAAAAACGACAAGCTGACGAGGATTTCCAGACTTCGCCTGAACCCGCGGACCATCGATTGTCGTCGCCATCGCTCGCCCCTGTTACCTTCGGAGCATGTTTCGCGGATGGCGGCGCGCTTGGCAAGGGGCTCGCAAGGAACTCGCAAGAAGCACTCAAGGAACTCGCAAGAAGCACTCAAGAAACACGCAAGGCTCTCGACGCCTGTCGCGCAAGGCCGCCTCAAGGATCGGGAGGAGCGATTTCAGAGGCGTTTGTCGAGAGCGACAACCAAAACATCGACTCGAATGACTTAAAAATCCCATTGGGGGGCGCCGGACATGCCGGCGCCGGATTAAAAGCTCAAACGAGCATGGTTCTGACAGCGTAATTCATGATCTTCACGCCATAAATCAGCGCGCCCGCCAGCGTCGCATGTTTCGTCATCAGCATCGCGAAATAAAGATGATCAGGCCTCATCATGTCGATAACCTCTTACAGCTGCGCCGGGGCAAGGTCATTCCCCAGTCGCCGCGATGTTAAGAGACGCAATTATCAGAGATCAGAAAGCCCGCGTCTCAAACAAGGCCTTGCATGAAGCGCGCCATGCGCGCTGTCAGCGCCGCTTCCCGGTTGCTGTGCAATGGATCGAAACCTGCACGGGATCGATATCTGCACGCGTCGGAAGAATTGAAGCGAACCCTCGTCCTTCAGGTAACGAGCAAGGGGATAATGGGTCAATGCGCAGACTGTCGCACCTTTTGCATCGCGACATTATGTCACCATGTCCCCCGATCGAGTTGGAACGCCTTGACGCGACGCCTGCCGCGCAAGAGTCTGCGCTCAATCGTCGCAGTCGCCGGGGTGCTGGAGCCGATCTGGTCTGAGCCTTTCTTGTCCAGCGCGGCGCGCGATAAAATGCGGATGCTCGCCGGATAAATTCGCGCCTCAAGACGTCGCAGGAACGTCTGTTGATCGGATGGGTCCCCGACAGACCAAGGAGGAATGATGACGCCCGGCCGCATGCACAAACAGTTTACGACCGGCGACGGCGTGCGCCTCGCCTTTTGCGAATCCGGCGCAGGGAAAACCTTGCTCTTCGTTCCCGGATGGTCGCAGACCGCCGATATGTTTGCGCCCCTGACGCAAGAGCTGTCACGGGATTACGCGACAATCGCCCTCGACATGCGAGGCCATGGCCGTTCCGAAAAACCTTCGCACGGCTATCGTCTCGCACGGCTTGCGACCGATCTTGCAGAATTCGTCGACAGCCTGAGAATGAACGAGATTACGCTTGTCGGTCATTCGATGGGCTGCGCGGTGATCTGGAGCTATCTTGAACAATTCGGCGACAGTCGTATTTCGCGGCTGGTTCTGATCGATCAGGCGCCGGTTGTCACGGCATGGCCAAACTGGAGCGAGGACGACATCCGCCTCGCCGGTTGTCTACACACTCCGCAATCGCTGTTCGAGGCCGTCGTCGCTCTCGCCGGTCCCGAGGCCGAACAGGTGACGGCGAATTATATCCGCGACCAGTTGGTCACAGCGGCTTGTCCTTCGCAAACCGTCGAGACGATGTTACGAGAGAATCTGCTTTTTCCACGCGCCTATGCCGCGAAACTGTTGCTCGAACTCGCCGTTCACGACTGGCGCGACGCCATCGCCCGCATCCGTTTGCCGACTCTGGTGATTGGCGCCGAAGCAAGCATTTTCCATCCCGACTCGCAACGCTGGATCGCGAGGCAAATTCCGGGGGCGCGGCTCTGCGTGTTCACCAGGGCGGAAGGCGGCAGTCATTTCATGTGGCTGGAGAATCCCGAAAAATTACTTGTCGAGCTCCGCGCATTTCTTGATGCGACGTGAGCCTATCTGCGGCGGGAAATGAATTTATCGGCGAGCGCCGCTGCGACATGTTGCACGAGCACGTAAAACAGGATCGGCAGAACGATCCGCGGCTGATCGGGAAAGGCCGTGGAAGCGAAAACAAGACTGGAGCCATTGTTGCTCATGCCAAGACCAAAGACGAGCGAAGCGCTTTCGGCAGGCCGCAACGCGAAATAGCGCGAGAGCGCGAAGCCGGCGCCAAACATCACGCACCCGAGAAACATCGCTGCGCCAAAGGCGGCCGTGACACTGGCGAGATCGGGATGAGCGATCAGCGCCGGCAAGTAAACTGCGGCGTTGGAATAGACAATCAGCATGAGAGCGAGGGTGTTTCCGAGTTTTATACAGGGCGCGAGACGCTCATAGCGCTCTCTGACAAACAGCGCCCGGAGCAGCAAACCCAGCAGCGAGGGCGCAACGACCCATGCAAGAAGAAAGATCCGCACGGCCGAAGCGTTGACGCCCTGAAATGGCGCCGCCGCATCGCCGGCGCTTCCCAGCACGAGCGGCGTGGTGAACGGGCTCAGCAGGGTCGTCAGTAAAACCAGCCCCAGACTGAGCGCCAGATTGCCATTGGAATTTTGCGACCACGCTGTTGAGGAGCCCGCAATCGGCATCGACGCGACAATCGCCACGCCCGTAATGACGTAGGAGAGCTGCGCCGGATCGGGCGCAAGCCGCGCGGCAAGGGAAAGCGCTGTCACAAACCCCAGTGGCGCAAGCGTATTGCCGATAACGCCGGCGACAAGCGGCAAGACATAATCGCCCAGCCTGGCGACATCGGCCAATCTGACGCCCAGTCCGGCGTTGAACAGAAAACTCGCCAGCATCAGCGCTGGCAATGAAAAGATGATCGACTGTCCGAAAATTTGCGTCGCGCCAAGCGTCAGGCCCGCCATCCAGACGCCGGGTCCGGGCGCGACAAGCGCACAGAGATAGGCGGCGAGAATCAGCGCCAGCAGATTGTCGTGCAGAAACCGAAAGGCTTTTCGCACGAGGACGAGAGGCGTCATTTGGGGAGAGTCATACGCAGAGACTTTCTGGCGGTCCCGAAGGGATTCGAACCCCTGACCTTCGGTTTAGGAAACCGCTGCTCTATCCTGCTGAGCTACGGGACCACGCGACGCCACCTCTACCACAGCCGGCGGTTTTGAAAAGCCGGCGCTTGGGCCACCGTGGCGCTTCTGGCATAATCGTCGCGAACCGAGACAGGGCGCTCAAATGTTTGACTCCAGCCGCTTGCCGCATGTCATGACCGCGGAGGACTACGCGGCTTTCGAGGAGAACCTGCGCGAGCGTCTGCTCGACGCGCAGTTCGAACTGGCCGAGCGCAAACGCGCCAGCGTGCTGGTGCTGGTCAACGGCTCCGACGGCGCCGGCAAGGGCGAGGTCGTCGATCGTCTCTACGAATGGCTCGACGATCATTTCATCGAAACCCTCACCTATGGGGCGCCGACCGACGAGGAGCGCGCCCGGCCGCGCGCCTGGCGCTACTGGCGGGACATGCCGGCCAAGGGCCGCATCGGCGTCGTGCTCGGCGCGTGGCATCATCATGTGCTGCTGGGCCGGGCGCAACGCCGGCTGGATCGCGCTGCTTTCGCCGAGGCGCTGGCGGAGATCAACCGCAGCGAGGAAATGCTGCGCAAGGAGGGCGTCTTCCTGCTGAAAATCTGGCTGTCGCTGGATGACCGCCTGGCCCGCCGTCGGCTCGCCCGCCTGCGCGAAAGCAATGGCGCGCTGCGACGGCCTGCGGTGATCGAATGGGCGGCGATCAATCGTCGCAAGGAGCGCGAACGCCTCAACGCCGCCGCGCTGGAGATGATCGACATCACCTCGACCGGCGACGCGCCGTGGTCGATCGTCCCGGGCGAGGATCATCATTACCGCGACGCGGCCATTGGCGATCTGTTGTTGCAGCTCTTGCGTCGCGCCAACGATGGAGCGTCCGAGACGCCGGGCCGGCCGGAAATTGTCGCGACGTCCCCTGCTGCGCCCCGCGTGAGCCTCTCGACGGGGCTGGACCTGAGCCGAAAAGCCGACGCCGACGAGTATGCGCGCGACTTGCGGGATTTGCAGCGCCGTCTGACCGAAGCGACGACGTCAAAAGCCTTTCGCGCTCGCGGACTGGTGGTGGCCTTCGAGGGCAATGACGCCGCCGGCAAGGGCGGCGCCATCCGGCGCGTACGCGCAGCGCTCGATCCCCGACGGTTTCGCGTCCATGGCGTCGCCGCGCCGACCGACGAAGAGCGCGCCCGCCCCTACCTCTGGCGCTTCTGGCGCAATATTCCGCGTCGCGGCGACACGACGATCTTCGATCGCAGCTGGTATGGGCGCGTGCTGGTGGAGCGGGTCGAGGGTTTCGCCGCTGAAGACGACTGGCGTCGCGCCTATCAGGAGATCAATGATTTCGAGCGTCAACTCGTCGATGCGCATTACTGCGTGGTCAAACTGTGGCTGGCGATCTCGCCGGACGAACAGCTGCGTCGTTTCGAAGCTCGGGAGACGTCGGCGATCAAACGCCACAAGATCACCCCGGAGGATTGGCGAAATCGTGATAAATGGCCGCTCTACGAGGCGGCGATGACCGAGATGATCGACCGCACCAGCGCCCGCCACGCGCCCTGGACGCTGGTTGAGGCGAACGACAAGAAATTCGCCCGCCTGAAAGTTTTGCGAACCATTCTCGAACGGCTGGAGGCCTGACGCCGGCGTCATTTGCGCTTGCTCGGGCAGCGGCGTCAAAACAGTTGCGTCAGCGCCCCTCACAGCCCAAATAACGGCCGGGCCGTCGAGGCCCTGTCGCTACTATGGACGCCTCATGACCCAGCGCATTCGTAAAGCCGTTTTTCCCGTCGCCGGCCTCGGCACCCGCTTCCTGCCGGCCACCAAGGCGATCCCCAAGGAGATGCTGACGGTCGTCGACCGGCCCGTTGTGCAGCATGTAGTCGACGAGGCGCGCGAGGCGGGGATTGAGCATTTCGTTTTCGTGACCGGACGCGGCAAGGCGGTGATCGAAGATCATTTCGACATGGCCTATGAACTTGAGGACACGCTGCGACGTCGTAACAAGACCAGGGAATACGACGCGCTGATGGCCGATCTGCCTGCGGCCGGCGCCGCCAGCTTCACCCGCCAGCAGGCGCCGCTCGGACTTGGCCATGCGGTCTGGTGCGCGCGCGAAATGATCGGCGACGAACCTTTCGCCGTGCTGCTGCCCGATATGATCACGCTGCCGGCGCCGGGCAAAACCGCCCGCTGCCTGGCGCAGGCGGTAGCGGCTTACGAAAAACACGGCGGCAATATTATCGCCGTCGAGGAAGTGAAGCCGGAGGAGACGCACCAATATGGCGTCGTCGCCAAGGGCAAGGAGTTTGGCGAGAGTTTCGAAATCACCGGCATGGTCGAGAAGCCGCCGCAGGGAACCGCGCCGAGCAATTTCATTATCTCCGGCCGGTATATTCTGGAGCCGCAGATCTTTGCGCTTCTCGAAAAGGGCGAGAAAGGCGCGGGCGGCGAAATTCAGCTCACCGACGCGATGATCCATCTGGCGAAGCAGCGGCCGTTCCATGGCGTGCGCTTCGATGGCCGAACCTACGATACGGGCTCAAAGCTGGGCTTCCTCGCCGCCAATGTCGCCTTCGGTCTGGCCCGGCCGGATGTAGCGGAGGGGCTGCGCGCCGAACTGGCGAAGCTTCTGGGTTAATCCCGGCGCCGAAGGCTCGTCAGACGCTGCAGGCCCCAATAGAGCAGCAGAGTTTGCGCAACGATGGCGGCGACACGCGTCCACCAATTGACGAAGACCGCGCAGGGATGGGTGACGACGCCATCGCAGGCGAAGGATCGCTCCAGCGCGTCGTCGAGGACGAAGCCAACGATCTGGCCAAGCGGAAAGGAAACGAGGTTCATCGCCCGGCGTAAAGTGACGCCGGCGGCGTCCAGACGCGGGGAGATATCGTAGTCGTCATAGAGGTTGACGTAATGGGTCAATTCGAAGAGCGCGACGATCATCGCCAAGGCGGCATAGGCGAGCCAGAAATTATGTGCGCGCCAGTGTTTATGCGCCATGAGCAGGCTTTCCGCTTTCCTGCTGCGGCCCCTCCTCCGCCATCGCCGGTCGAAGCGGCTTTATTCCCATCGGGCAAGCGATTGCGCTTTCCCCCGGAGAGAGGGTGGCGCGACGCGCCGGGCGAGGAGAAGAGCGGCCTTTAGCCCCATCACCCCTTTTTGGGGCGGATGCGGATGATCACGTCGCAGCCCACGATCTCCATTCCCTCTGGCGGGGCCGGAAGCCTTGAGAACTCCACCGAGCCGTCGGCGGCGTCAAACATCCGGCCGGTCGACTCGTCCATGAAATGGTGATGCGGCGAGGTGCGGGTGTGGAAATAGGTGCGAGGGCCCTGAACCGCGATTTCGCGCAACAGGCCGGCGCCGGCAAATTGGTTTAGCGTGTTGTAGACGGTGGACAGCGACATGGAGAGGCCCGCCTCGCGCGCTTCCGCGTGGAGCGCCTCGGCGCTGACATGGCGGTCGCCTTTGCCAAACAGCAAGCGGCTCAGCGAAAGCCGCTGGACGGTCGGACGCAGACCGGCGTTGCGCAGTTTCGCCTTGAGGTCGACGCCCCTGGCGTCCGGCTGGGCCTCGCGCGGCCGAACGGCGGAGGCCTGGATCATGGTGACAGGATGATTGCTCATAATTACCGTTGGCGAGCGCGCTCGCTCCCTGAAAATCATAGAGATGCGTTTGACCAGTAGACGGCAGCGCCCCGTCCCTGTCAAACAAAATGGCGGAAGGTGTAAACTTTCCAAACAAGACCGATCCCGGAGATTCGCCCCCGATGCCCCGCCTCCTCTCGCCCTCCCGCTTCGACGATCGCCGCGCGGCGTTGCGTCTGCTCTCGCTCGCGACATTGGCGCTCCTCATGCCTGCTGGAAAGGCCAGAGCTGACGATTTCGCCGCCTTCGTGCAGGGTTTATGGCCGCAGGCGCAGGCGGCCGGGGTGTCGCGCGAGACCTTTGATACCGCAACCGCCGCGCTCAAGCCGGAACAGGCGGTGCTCGCCAAACCGAAAACCCAGGCTGAGTTCACGATTTCCATCCCCGCCTATCTCGCCGGCGCCGTGACCAATAGCCGCGTCGAGCGGGGCCGGGCGGTGGCCGCGCGCTACGAAACGCCGCTCGCCCGCGCCGCCCAGCGTCATGGCGTTCCCCCGGAGATTATCGTCGCCATCCTCGGCGTCGAGAGCAATTTCGGCGTCGCGACCGGCGGCAGCGACGTGTTGGCCGTTCTCGCCACGCTGGCGTGGAAGGGTCATCGCGCTGAAACTTTCATTGGCGAATTCGTCGATGCGCTTGTCCTGCTCGAAAAAGGCTACGCCACGCGCAGCCAGTTGCGCGGCTCCTGGGCGGGCGCGATGGGACAGCCACAGTTTATGCCCTCGGCCTATCTGAAATTCGCCGAAAGCGACAGCGGCGCCGGGGCGGCCGACATCTGGCGCTCGACGCCCGACGCCATCGCTTCGATCGGCAATTTCCTCGAAAAATCCGGCTGGGTCGCCGGGCTTCCTGCAGTCGTCGAAATACGCCTGCCGGAAAACTACGATTACGCCGCCTATGATCTGGATTTTGGGCGCTGGCGGGCGCTGGGCGCCGTGCGGGTCGATGGCGGCGATTTGCCGGCGAGCGGCGCCTCCAGCCTCTATCTGCCGACCGGCGCGCAGGGGCCGGCGTTTCTAATTGGCGATAACTTCGAAGTCATCCGGCAATACAACACCTCCGACGCCTATGCGATGTCGGTGGCGGCGCTGGCCGAGCGGATCGCCGGCCGCGACATTCCCTTTGTCCCCTGGCCGAAAACGGCGCCGCTCTCGACAGCCGAGGTGAAGGAGATGCAGCAGCTCCTCACCCGCGCCGGCGTCTATCGCGGAACCATCGACGGCAAACTCGGCCGCTCCAGCCGCAACGCTATCCACGCCTGGCAGCTCGCCAACGGCGTCCAGCCAGCCGACGGCTACGCCTGCAAGGCCTTGCTGGCGCTGTTGAGAGGGAACTGAACGAGGCGATCAGATGGCCGGGGCGGATACGAAGCCGAAAGCGACGCGGGTCAGGACATTGGCGCCGAAACGCTCCTCGGCGCGGCGCACTGTCTGGCCACCGAGATGGCCGTAGAAGGCGAGCGCCTTGTCGTTATCGGCCAGCGCCCAGACGATGGTCGAGAGATAGCCGTGCTCGGCAAGTTCGCGCCGTGCGACATTGAACAGCCGGCGGCCCAGGCCCAGCCCCTGATGCTCGGGCAGCAGGTAAAGTTCGAAAATCTCGCCGGAATAGGGCATGGACGGCACGCGGTTCCGGCCGAAGGTCGCATAGCCGACGATTCTAGAGTCGAATTCGAGCGCAAGCAGGCCTGTGCCGCGCAAAATGGCGGCGCGCCACCAGTTCGGCCCGCGCCGGGCGATCATCCGCTCCAGCTCCACGCCCGGAATGACGCCGCGATAGGCGTCGCGCCACGAAAGATCGTGGACGATGGCAATGTCCTCCGCGTCGCCGGGCGACGCATGACGGATGGAGACGACGCTCTT
>JBBARD010000055.1:0-1372 GCA_040399965.1 Methylocystis sp.
CGGTCGCCGAAATCATTCGGGCGATACGGTTTACATGTCCGGCGAGCCGCGTATAGCTCGCCACTCGTTTACGAACGTTTTTCGCCTTGCCGACGTAAAGAACCTCGCCGTTTTCGGCGATCATTCGATAGACGCCAGGCGTGCTAGGCGCGTTCTTCCAGTATTGACGGATGACCCCGACGCCGCGTTGCACGCTTTCCGGCGTTTGCGGCGAGTCTTCCGTTGTCGCGATATCGTCGCTGGTCTCGAAAACGGCGATTTCCGGCTCTGGAGCATCCTCCGCCTCCGGAGGCATATCGTCGCTTGGCGTGCGCGGGGAGGTCATGCGCCTAGATTTATGCGCGGCATCAGGTAATGGAAAGACTCAAAATCGTTCCCGACAGGAGCCGGCGGTCATGGGCCAGGGTTTTCGGCAGGGGCGCAGCGCGATAATTTTTCCCGCGCTGGCGTCGAT
The DNA here is from genome assembly GCA_040399965.1 of Methylocystis sp. GTDB lineage: Bacteria > Pseudomonadota > Alphaproteobacteria > Rhizobiales > Beijerinckiaceae > Methylocystis. The sequence continues at coordinate 455 of JBBARD010000055.1, forward strand.
CATGGCGGGCGTTTTCTTCTTTTGCGCCCCTTTGCTTCAGTCTGCGCCGCCCGGCGCGACGTTCGCGATTGCCGCGTTTGCGGCGGTGTTGCTGATCGGCGTGGTGTTTGCGGCGCTCGATCATGCTGAGGTCGTCGGCGTATGGCTGGGCGAACCCTATGGCACTTTGCTGTTGACCATCGCCGTGACAATTATTGAGGTCGCCGCGATGACGTCGATGATCGCGCATGGCGCCGACGATCCGACGGAAGCGCGCGAGGCGGTATTTTCTGCGATCATGATCGTTTGCAACGGGCTTGTCGGCCTGTGTTTGCTTTTGGGCGGCTTTCGTCATGGCGAGCAGGAGTTGCAGCCGATGGGCGCGAGCGCCTATCTGGCGGTTCTGATCGCGCTCTCGACGCTGACCCTGATTATCCCGGATTACACTACCTCGGCGGCCGGTCCGAGGCTGACAAACCTGCAACTGGCTTTCATCGGCATCCTGTCATTTATCCTCTATGGGGCGTTTCTGTTTATCCAGACCGTTCGCCATCGTTCCTATTTTCTCGACGCCCGCTCGGCGGCGCAAGGTCATTTCGATGCGCCTCCCGCCGCACGACAGGCCCTCTGGGCCGCCATTGGCCTCTTGGTGAGTCTGATCGGCGTCGTTGTCCTTGCAGATCATGTCGCGCCGGCGATGGAGGAGAGTTTCGAAATGCTGCGCGTTCGTAATGTCAATGCGGCGAGCGGCGCGGCGCTGGCGGCGCTGGTGCTTTTGCCCGAGTCGCTGAACGCGATCCGCGCCGCCGGGCGTAACGCCCTGCAGACCGCCTTGAACTGCGCGTTGGGCTCGGTCGTCGCCACCATTGGACTGACCGTGCCCGCCATCTCGTTTTTTTGTCTGTTGACCGGCCATGACATCGTCTTCGGCCTCGAGAA
>JBBARD010000055.1:1472-3031 GCA_040399965.1 Methylocystis sp.
TCGTCTGCGCCATGCTGAGCGGAGGTATGGGCTTCATGCTGGCGATGGTTGTTCATATTCTGGCGAATTCGTTTGGTCGTTCGACGCGCTGACATACTATCACCTATTTCAGGCAGGCGACCGAGTATCGCGTGTTTCGCGCCATTCGGGGATTCTGCATGATATCTCAACAACGATGATAACGACGGCCAGATCATTATGAACAATGAAGAATTGATCTTTTTTCATTCGCCGAAAACCCGTTCGTCCTGCGCGCTGGCTTTGCTGGAGGAACTTGACGCGCCCTATACATTGCGCGATCTGAATTTTCGTATTGACGCCCAGCGACATCCTGACTACCTGGCGATTAATCCGATGGGAAAGGTCCCGGCGATCGTCCACAAAGGCGCCCTCGTCACCGAACTTCCGGCTATTTTCATTTATCTCGCCGACGCGTTTCCGCAGAGGAACCTTGCGCCGCCAATTGGCGACGCCTTGCGGGGGCCCTATTTGCGATGGCTTGTCTTCTATGGCGCCGCCTTCGAGCCGGCGGCGCTGGATCGTTTGACAAAGCGCGCGCCGCCGCCGCGCGGCATGAACCCCTATGGCGATTTCGACACAACGCTAACGACCCTCGAGTCGCAACTCGCAAGGGGAGTCTGTCTTCTTGGGGAACGTTTTACCGCCGTCGATGTGCTCTGGGGCATGGCGTTGCGCATGTTGATGGGTTTTGGCGCTTTGACGGCGACGCCGGTTCTCGCGGATTACGCAGCACGCGTCTGCGCGCGGCCGTCTGTGGCGCGGGTTGATCAAACCGATGGGCAGTTGCTGAAAATTCATGAGGCTATGGCGGCGCGCGATTAGAGCGCGTTCCGCCGTAGTGGAAACCGGTTCGGCGCAAGTCAGCGCGACAAAACAGAAGACTTAGAGCCCCGCTGTGTTTCAATCAGACCAGGAAATGTTCTAGCCCGGGCTCACCAATCGATGGGCGTCTCGCCGCGCGCGACGAGCCAGTCGTTGGTTTTCGAAAAATGCCTGCAGCCGAAAAAGCCATTGTGCGCCGAGAGCGGCGAGGGGTGGGCGCATTCCAGCACCAGATGTTTACCCCGGTCGATGCCGGCGCCCTTGCGCCGGGCGTAGGCGCCCCACAACAAAAAGACCAGCCCTGCGCGCTCGCGCGCAAGCGCCTGAACGGCGGCGTCGGTGAAACGCTCCCACCCCCTGTTCTGATGCGAGCCGGCCTGACCCTCGCGCACGGTGAGCGTCGCGTTGAGCAACAAAACGCCCTGCCGCGCCCATCTTGTGAGATCGGGGTCGCGCGAACCCGGATGGCCGAGGTCGGTCCCGATTTCCTTGAAGATATTTTGCAGCGAGGGCGGCGGCGGCGCATGGGACGCGACGGCGAAACACAGGCCATTCGCCTGGCCGGGCCCGTGATAGGGATCCTGCCCGAGAATGACGACCTTGACGGCGTCAAACGGGCACGCGTCGAACGCCCGGAAAATCTGCGCCGCCGGCGGATAGACCCGCTGCGAGGCGTATTCCGACCGCACGAAATCCCGCAGCTCGGCAAAATAGGT
>JBBARD010000055.1:3131-17480 GCA_040399965.1 Methylocystis sp.
CATTAAATTGATTTAAGTCAATAAATGATGATATTCTGACATAAACAAATCTTTATATCTTTATTGCCATAGAGCTGCTGACTTGCTATAGGCTCGCCAGCGCCGGCCCCGGCGGCCTTAGCGCGCAAATTAAGATCCGCGCGCGTTCCGAGCAGAGGAAATCCATGACCGCTCATTTTAACGATTATGCTGTAGCCGATATTTCGCTGGCCGATTGGGGCCGTAAGGAAATCGCCATCGCCGAGACCGAAATGCCCGGTTTGATGGCCACCCGCGCCGAATATGGTCCTGCCCAGCCGCTCAAGGGGGCCCGCGTCGCCGGCTCCCTCCACATGACCATCCAGACGGCGGTCCTGATCGAGACGCTCAAGGCGCTGGGCGCCGACGTGCGCTGGGCATCCTGCAATATCTATTCGACGCAGGATCACGCCGCCGCCGCCATCGCCGCGGCCGGCACGCCGGTCTTCGCCGTCAAGGGCGAGACTCTGGAGGATTACTGGGACTACACTCACAAGATTTTTGAGTGGGGCGACGGCGGTTGCCCGAATATGATCCTCGACGACGGCGGCGACGCCACGTTGCTGATCCATCTTGGTCTGCGCGCGGAGAATGGCGACACCGCCTTTCTCGACAAAGCAACCAATGAGGAGGAAGAAGTTCTCTACGCCGCGATCAAGAAGCGCCTGAAGGCCAATCCGGGCTGGTACAAGCGCAACGCCGAGGCGATCAAGGGCGTCACCGAAGAAACCACTACCGGCGTGCATCGACTCTACATCATGCACAAGGAGGGCAAGCTCCTCTGGCCGGCGATCAACGTCAATGACTCGGTGACCAAGTCGAAATTCGACAATCTCTATGGCTGCCGCGAGTCTCTGGTCGACGGCATCCGTCGCGGCACCGATGTGATGATGGCCGGCAAGGTCGCCTGCGTCGCGGGTTTTGGCGACGTCGGCAAGGGCTCAGCCGCTTCGCTGCGCAACGCCGGTTGCCGCGTGCTCGTCACCGAAATTGACCCCATCTGCGCGCTCCAGGCGGCGATGGAGGGCTACGAGGTGACCACGATGGAGGAAGCCGCCCCGCGCGCTGACATCTTCTGTACGGCGACCGGGAATGTCGATGTGATCACCATTGAGCATATGCGCAAGATGAAAGATCGCGCGATCGTCTGCAACATCGGGCACTTCGACTCGGAGATTCAGGTCGCCGGCCTGAAAAATCTCAAGTGGCATAATGTCAAGCCCCAGGTCGACGAGATCGAATTCCAGGACGGCAAACGCATTATTTTGCTGTCGGAAGGCCGCCTGGTGAATCTCGGAAACGCCACGGGCCATCCGTCTTTCGTGATGTCGGCCTCCTTCACCAACCAGACGTTGGCTCAGATCGAACTCTGGACCAAGAAGGGTCAATACGCGACCGGCGTTTACACCCTGCCCAAGCATCTCGACGAAAAGGTCGCGGCGCTGCACCTCGACAAGATCGGCGTCAAGCTAACCAGGATGACGCCCGAGCAAGCGACCTATCTCAACCTGCCGCAAAACGGTCCGTTCAAACCGGAGCATTACCGCTACTAATAGTGGCCGGGACTCGGCGAGACTCAACTAAATGAGTCTCGCGCCAGTGTCGTGCAAAGGATCGCCCCTCGTCCGTCAGGATGGGGGCGATTTTTTTTTAACAGATTGAATCTCTGGCGATTCTCTTTTCGCTTTACTCGTTCTAGATTGCAGTGATTCGGAGCGTGCGCCCGGTGGTCGTGCACCCGGACCTTTCTGGTCCAGTGCTTTTTTCCGCCACGCGTTCATTTAACGCGGCGATTGTTTTTCGCCGTGTGGGCCGCTCTCTCGGCGTTGTCGTAATGAGCATCGCACCATTCGACCGTGGAGACCGGTATTGACGCATATTTTACTCATTCGCGAGGCTAGGGCGGCTGTTTTATCAAGTTTCCCCTGCGCGTTAAGGGCGCGATTTGGCGGACGACAGCGCTGATGCGGCGTCCGGTGATCAACATAGGTGAATACAAAAGGTTTCGCCGCTGGCGGCATCGGGTTCCGCTACAGGCGGTCGCGCTGACGGCGGCTTGTCTCCAGTCGGGGCAGGCGTCGGCGCAGGCGGTCAATCTGGCCGCGGCGTCAACCTATGACGCCAGTTTGGCGAATTTCGCTTTCAGCAGCGGCTTATCGATCTTCGCAGTAGTTGTTGCGTTGACCTATCTGAGCGAGCGCAAGGATTGGCGTCGCCGCGCCTCCGCGCTCACAGCCGATCTCGACGCAGCTAATGCAGGTCTTGAGCGTGCGAGGACGTTTCTCGCCAGTGAAAAGCAAATTCTGGTGTCATGGTCCGGGCCAGATAGCGCGGCCAATATTGACATGTCTTCGTTACGCTTGCCCGACAATCTGCCTGCCGGACGCGTCCTCGCCTTCGACTCATGGCTGGCGACGGAGGATGCGGCGTCTTTGTCAGGCGCGCTCGACAGGCTGCGTCGTAAAGGCGAGGCCTTTCGGCTGCAACTGACCGGCCTGGCGCGCGATCGTTATTTTGAGGCCGAAGGGTGTGTCGTCGGCTTCAACGCTGTCTTGCGTTTGCGTGAAGTATCGCAGGATCGTCTTCAACTCATTGAGCTGCGCCAGCGTTATACGGCGATTGAGAGCGAACTTGCCGGCATGCGCGCCTTGCTGGACGCGGCGCCGGCGCCGGTCTGGATCCGCAACGCCGAGGGCGCCCTGACTTTTGTCAATTCAGCCTATGTTGCGGCGGTCGAGGCGAAAACGCCGGAGGAGGTCATCGGCAGCGGAGCTGAATTGCTTGATTCGCAGGATCGCAACGCCGCAGCAAAGGCGCGGCTGCGAGGCGCCCTCTGGCGGGAGAGCGTCACCGCAAACGTCGCGGGACAGAGGCACCTTCTCGACATAACGCAGACGACCGCGCCTCAGATGACAGCCGCCATCGCAATTGATCGTCATGAAGTCACGACCGTGCGGGCCGATCTTGAGCGGCAGATGCAATCGCACAAGCGCACGCTTGATCAGCTGCCCACCGCCGTGGCCATTTTCGATCGTAGCAAACGGCTTGTTTATTATAACGACGCCTACGCCAAGCTTTGGCAAATCGATCAGGGCTTTCTCGAGCAGGAACCGACTGACAGCGAAATTATCGATCGCTTGCGCGCCGACCAGCGTGTGCCGGCTGAAAGCGATTATAAAGCCTGGAAGGAAAATTTGTTCGAGGTCTATTGCGCCACGGAGCCTGCGCGGCATGTCTGGCATTTGCCTGACGGGCGCATTCTGGATGTGGTTGCGCATCCCAATACGCAGGGCGGCGTCACCTATCTCTACGATGACACCACGAGGGCCTATGACCTTGAAACGCGTTTCAACGCCCTTAATCGCACCCAGAGCGAAACATTGGAGACATTACGCGAGGGGGTTGCCGTGTTTGGTCCGGACGGCAGGCTGAGCTTCTGTAATCCCGCTTTCATCGATTTGTGGCGGCTTGAGGCGGATCGGCTTGCTGAACGGCCCCGTTTTGAGAATCTGGTCGCTCAATGTCGTTCTTTGCTCGATGACGACGAGGTGTGGCGGGCGTTGCAGGATTTTGTCACCAGTTTCAACGACATGCGCGAAGGCTTCACCCGACGCATGTCGCGCAACGACGGTCTCGTTCTGGATTGCACCGCCCAGTCGCTGCTCGACGGAGCCGCTTTGCTGACATTTGTCGATGTGACGGCGGATGTGAACGCCGAGCGCGCTTTGCTGGAGCGCAACAAGGCGCTGCTGGCGGCCGAGAAGCTGCGTAACGATTTTATCCACCATGTCAGCTACGAGCTGCGATCGCCTCTCAACAATATAAATGGCTTCGTGCATCTGCTCAACGAGCAATCAACCGGCAGCCTTAACGCCAAGCAGCTCGAATATTTGGGATATGTCAGCAAGTCATCGGCGGCGCTCCTGGCGATCATCGACGATATTCTAGATCTTGCGTCCATCGACGAAAATGCGATGACGCTGGAGGTATCCGATGTCGATGTTGAGACGACCATGCTCTCGGCGATTGAGGGCGTGCAGGATCGTCTCGACGAGAACAATATCGTCGTCCAGATTATTGCGATGGATGACGTCGGGTCATTCCGGGGAGACGCCAAGCGCGTGCGTCAGATCTTGTTCAATTTGCTTTCCAACGCCATTGGTTTCTCGAGTCCGGGCCAAACCGTGACTCTCGCCGCCCTGCGACGCGGCGGCGAGATCGTCTTCAAGGTTACGGACTGTGGGCGAGGCATGGCGCCAGAGGTTCTGGAGCGCATTTTCGATCGGTTTGAGTCGCATACCGCCGGGTCGAGTCATCGCGGCGTCGGTCTTGGGCTCTCGATCGTACGCGCTCTTGTAGAATTGCATGGCGGCAAGATTTTCGTCGACTCGGCTCTCGGCGAAGGCACCACCGTCACCTGCGTCTTTCCTGCCGGGGCGCAGGAGCGACGACTCCTGCTCGTTAATCAGGGAGGCGCGCGATGACGCAGGACGATCCGGAGAATTCGGTCTGGCGCGTTTATGCGGCCAACGAGGACGAGACCGCGGCGCTCGCTCATGAGGTAGTTGCGCTGCTGCGTCGTGGAGACATGGTGACGCTTTCTGGCGATCTTGGCGCCGGAAAAACCACTTTTGCGCGCGCGATGATCCGTGATCTCCTCAGCGATCCGCAGATCGAGGCGCCAAGTCCGACTTTCACGCTGATGCAGGTTTACGAAAAAGGCAATCTGCGTCTGGTTCACGCCGATTTCTACCGTCTTGGCGGCGCCGAGGAACTGGCGGGGCTGGGCTGGGACGAGGCCGTCGATGGCGCGCTGGCGCTAGTCGAATGGGCCGAGCGCGCGTCGACGGCCTTGCCGACGGACCGACTTGAAGTTCATCTTGATTTCGCCGAGCCTGAGAGGCCGCAGGCGCGCATCATCACGATTGCCGGTCATGGATTTTTTGCGCAGAGACTGGCGCCGTTCCGGGCCTTGCGCGATTTGTTGCGCAAAAGCGGCTGGAGCGACGCCAAACGCGCTTTCCTGCAGGGAGACGCTTCCAGTCGCGCCTATGAAACGCTCGAAAATCCAGATGGTTCGCGTGCGATTTTGATGATCTCGCCGCAACGTCCGGACGGCCCGCCGATCCGCTACGGCAAATCCTATAGCGCCATTGCGCATCTTGCCGAAAATATCCGTCCCTTTGTCGCTCTTGCCGATGGTTTGCGGGCGCGCGGTTTTTCCTCGCCGCGCCTTTACGGAAAAGATCTCGACGCCGGTCTGCTGATTGTCGAGGATCTTGGACGGGAGGGCGTGGTCGACGATCACGGTCCGATGCCGGAGCGCTATCTCGAAGCCGCTGCTGTTCTCGCCAGTCTGCATGCGCAACGTCTTCCGGACGTTTTGCCGGTCGACGACGACGGCGCTTATGTTATCCCGCCCTATGATCTTGATGCGCTGTTGATCGAGATCGAGTTGTTGCTTGAATGGTATGTTCCGCACAGCAGAACCGTTGTCGCTTCCGGAGCCCGCGCCACTTTCGTCAATCTGTGGCGTCAGGTCCTGGTCGAAGTCGCCGGCGGACCTCAGACATGGACCCTGCGCGATTACCATTCGCCCAATCTTATCTGGCTCCCTGAGCGCAAGGGGCTGGGACGCGTTGGCGTTATCGATTTTCAGGATTGCGTTTTGGGGCATCCCGCCTATGACCTTGCCTCTCTTGGGCAGGATGCGCGAGTCACGGTGCCGGACGATCTGGAACTGAAACTGATGGCGCATTATGCGCAGCGTCGGCGCGCCGTAGATCCCTCTTTCGACATGCCGGGTTTTGCGCGGGCCTATTCGATCCTTGCAGCCCAACGCGCGACCAAGATCGTTGGCATTTTCGCCCGCCTGAACCAGCGAGACGGCAAACCTGGCTACTTGCGTCATCTGCCGCGTGTCGAAGGATATTTGCGCAAGAGCCTTCAACATCCCGCTCTCGCGGAAATCAAAGCCTGGTCTCAGGCCAATCTCCCGACCTTGTTTGACCATGTCTGACAGCCCGCCTGAATTTAGCGTACCGCGCGTCGCCATGGTCTTCGCGGCGGGATTGGGCACACGCATGCGCCCTTTGACCCTGCAGACGCCCAAGCCTCTCGTGCGTGTCGCCGACCAAAGTCTCATTGATTACGCGCTGGACGATTGCGCCGCCGCCGGCGTCGAGACAGCGATCGTCAATGTTCATCATCTCGCCGACCAGATTGAAGCGCATCTTGTCGGACGCGTTGCGCCAAAAATTATTATATCCGACGAACGCGCCCGCCTGCTCGATCAGGGCGGCGGCATTCGAAAAGTTTTGCCCTGGATCGGCGAGGCGCCGTTTTTTGTGTGGAACACCGACGCGTTCTGGTTTGACGCGCCCCGCGCCAATCTCCTGAGTCTGGCGCAGGCGTGGGACCCGGAAAAAATGGACGCCGCACTGTTGCTGGCTCCGACGCATGGCAGCATCGGGGTGGACTGGGAAGGCGATTTCGATTTGACCCCGCAGGGCCGGATCATCCGGCCGGCTGGCCCCAAACCCTTCGTATACGCCGGCGTCGGACTGCTCAAGCCGCAGTTGTTTGCGCAACAGACGCAAGAGGCGTTCAAACTTGCGCCCATCTTTTTCGCGGCGGCTGAGCAGAATCGTCTTTTCGGTGTTGTCTCCGAGGGGCTCTGGTTGCATGTTGGCGCCATTGAAACGATTGGCGCGGCGGAAAGGGCGATCGCGACGCGTCGGGGATGAAGCGACGAATGCGCCAACCGAATGTCTGCACTATTCCGCCCGGCGCGCCATTTCTCGCCACTTTCGTCGAGTCTTTTCTCGCCGGCGATATCGTCGCGGGCGTTTCTCGAAGCAGCTCTCCGCTCGTGCTGGCGCGGGCCACAATTTATGTGCCGACGCAGCGCGCCGGTCGGGCCCTCGCCGCCGAATTCGCGCAGGCCGTTGACGTTGGCGCGACGTTCCTGCCGCGCATTTTGCCTCTTGGCGGACTGGAGGAAAGCGAAAACGCGGCGTTCTTTTCCGCAGAAGCGAACTTCGATCCGCATGGCCCGCCAGCGATCGATGAACTGGAGCGGCGTTTGCTGCTCGCAAAACTTGTCATTGCCTGGTCGAAATCGATCGGTCACGCTATTGTGTCGATGGGGCCGGATGGTGAACCGGAGTTCGATACGAACGAGCCGTTTCTTGTCGCCGCCTCTCCAGCAGGAGCCTATGCGCTCGCTGCCGAACTCGCCGGTCTGATCGACGAGTTTCGCATCGAGAATGTTCCTCCAGGAGACATCAGCAAGATCGTCGACGACTCCTTTGATCGATACTGGTCGATCACGACGCGGTTTCTTGATATTGCACTGCGTCAATGGCCTGAAATGTTGAATGACCTTGGGCTTGTCGATCCTTCGCAGCGCCGCCAATGGCTTGTCGAGGCGCAAATCGCCACGCTCGCCAACGCCGTCGATCCAGTGATCGCCCTGGGTTCGACCGGCGCCCAGCCGACCACGGCCCGATTGTTGGCGGCGATTGCCCGTCACGACAGGGGCGCGGTTATTCTGCCGGGTCTCGACAAAGAAATGAGCGAGGCGGAATGGGCTCATGTCGGCGATCACGAACAGGAGCCCGCCAACAGTCATCCGCAGACCATACTCAAAAGGCTGCTGGCTATAATGAAGCTGGCGCGCGAGGATGTGCGCGAGATCGGCCTATTGACGAATGAGCGCGCTGCTCGACGCAAACTGATTTCCGCCGCGATGGCTCCAGCTGCGGTCACGGCGGATTGGCGTCGATATCGTCAAGAGGCGGCCGGGCGTATCGCGTCTGCGCTCGAAAATCTCACGGTGCTGGAGGCTCCTGATGAACGCATCGAGTCGCTGTCCTTGGCGCTGTTCATGCGCGAGGCGCTGGAGACGCCCGGACGTAAGGCGGCTCTGGTCACGCCTGATCGCGTCATCGCGCGTCGGGTTGCCGCGGAATTGCGCCGTTTTGATATCGACATCGACGATTCCGGCGGCGTCGCGCTGGCGACAACCCGCGCGGGCGCGCTGGCGCGACTGGTGACAATCATTGTCGATGAAGGGTTGAACGCCGTAAACATGTCAGCGTTGCTGGCGCATCCGCTGACCTGTCTGGGCGGCGCGCGTGATACGGTCGTGGCTCTCGCTCCATTAATCGAGATTGGCGTGCTGCGTCTTCCTGGCGTCGGCGTCGGCGTCGGCGGGTGGCTGGAGAGCGTCGCAAAGGCGCGCGCGGCGGCGAACATGAAACACGCCTATCCGGCTGCGCGCGCAATCGACGAGACCCAATGGCTCAAGATTGAAGGCTGTCTTGCAACTCTGGAAGATATTTTTGCGCCCTTTGTAAAATTGCGTGATGAGCGACGTCTTGGCGCGTGGGCTGCGGCGCATCGAACGGCGATTGAAGCGATCTGCGTTGGCGGCGTTGAAGATCAGGACCATGGCGCGCAGGAGTTGTTTGATCTGCTCGAACGCCTGACGCGCGCACAGGCGCCGGAGGATTTTGACGCCGGCGGCTATGCGGCGCTGTTCGACCGTATTGCGCAGGAAACGATCTTGCGGGGATCTGGACGCGCCCATCCACGGCTTAAAATTCTTGGGCCACTGGAGTCTCGCCTGATCGAGGCCGACCTCGTTCTGCTTGCGGGTCTCGATGAGGGCGTCTGGCCGCCGCAGACGGAGTCCGGCGCCTTTCTCAACCGTTCGATGCGCCAGCAACTTGGACTGACCCCGCCGGAGCGCCGTATCGGACAGAGCGCCCATGATTTCGTCATGGCTCTGGGCGCGCCGCAGGTGGTGCTGGCCCGCGCGCTCAAGCGTGACGGATCGCCGACTGTCGCCTCGCGTTTTCTCACACGTCTGGAGGCGCTGGCGGGAGACTCCTACGATGCCTGCAAGATGCGTGGCGCGCGCATGGCAAGGATTGCAGCGTCGCTCGATCATTCGCATGAAACGCAGCCCCTGGCCCGCCCGGCGCCACGTCCGCCGCTCGCTCTGCGGCCCACGCGCCTGAGCGTGACACGGATCGAAACCTTGCGACGCGATCCTTATGCAATTTACGCGGAGTATATTCTAGGACTTAAAGTGTTGCCGCCTCTGGGCGCGCCGCCGGGCGCACGCGAGCAGGGAACGGCGACTCACAAGGTTATCGAAACTTTCGTGCGACGCTATCCTTTCGGGCCTGTGCCGCTGACAGCGCGAGAGGAACTGGTCGGTCTCGCCCGCGTGGCGCTGGCCGATTTCTTTATCGACCCCGATTTCGAAACTTTCGTCTGGCCGCGCATCGAAGCCGGTCTCGATCATGTGATAAAATTCGAAAATGAGCGGCGGGCGATTGCGTCACAAATCTTTACAGAATCCCATGGCGCGTGGCGACTGCGTCTGCGGGACGGTAGCGAGTTTACGCTCACCGCCGACGCCGACAGGATCGAGATCGATAGCGCGGGCGAGGCCTATGTCATCGATTACAAGACCGGCAAGCGTCCCACGGATCCTCAGGTCAGGGTTGGCTGGAAACCGCAGCTCACGCTGGAGGCGGCGATGATCGAGGCAGGCGCCTTTGCCGAGATCGGAGCGCACAAGGTCGCCAGCGCCGCCTATGTCACTCTCCAGGACGGCGGCGAAACGCACTGGCTCAACAAGATTGACAAAAAGGATTTCGCCGATGTCGTCGCGACGCATCGGGAGGAGGCGCTGAAGCTCCTGTCGCAGTTTCGTGATCCCGAGACGCCCTATCTATCGCGACCTTATATGTTTTTGAAATCCCAGCGTAGCGATTACGATCATTTGGCGCGTGTCGCCGAATGGTCGCGTGGCGGCGGAGAGGATGTATGAGCGCCTATCCGATCCCAGAACTGACGCTGAAAAAACAGCGCGACGCTGCAGATCCGGAGCGCTCGGTCTGGGTCTCGGCGCATGCCGGTTCGGGAAAAACCTATGTGCTGGCGCAACGCGTTTTGCGCTTGCTGCTCTCTGGCGCGCCGCCGTCACAAATCCTCTGTCTCACTTATACCAGAGCGGCGGCGGCGAACATGTCGAAACGAATTTTCGATCATCTCGCCGAATGGGTCATGCTTGAGGACGCCGATCTCGCGAAAAAGATCGAGGAGACAGGCGCGCCGTCGCCGGATCGTGCGACGCGCGACTTTGCCAGACGATTGTTCGCCCGCGCCGTGGAGACGCCCGGCGGACTGAAAATCCAGACTATCCACGCCTTTTGCGAGAAACTGCTGCATCTCTTTCCCTTCGAGGCGAATGTGCCTGCGAGTTTCCGCGTGCTCGACGATATGGCGCAATCCGAGTTGATGGAGTTATCCCGACGGATTGTGATCGCACAGGCCATGCGGGAGGGCGGCGACTTGCATGCCGCACTACAGGAGATCGCGCGTGAAATATCGACGCACAGCTTCGACGATCTCTGCAAGGCGTTGCTGGATCACCGCGACGCTCTGAAAGATTGTGACGATCCCGACGATCATGCGTCAAGATTGCTCGATGAACTGGGGCTGTGCGATGACGAAACGCCGGCGTCTGTCGAACGCGAGATGATCATGGGCGGCGAGCCTCCCGAAGCGTGGCCGGAACTTGAGCGTCTTTTGCGCAATGGCTCCAAGAACGACAACAAGCTGGCCAATCACCTGGCTCAAGCCATTTTGCGCGCCCCGCAAAGGGATTGTCTGGAACCCTATCTGGAGACCTTCTTTACCCAGAAAGGCGCGCCGCGTGGCCTTGGCGATCGGCCGATGCTCACGGCTGGACTCATTGACGCCCACCCGAATCTTTTATTCCGCATGGAGGCCGAGCGTGACCGTCTCGCGCCACTGATCGAGAAACGCAAGGCGGCGGCGGTCGTGCAGCGCACGCTCGCACTGGCGCGGTTGGGACATGCTATTCTCGACGCCTACACATGCGCCAAGCGCCGCCGCAACTTCCTCGATTACGACGATCTGATTACCCAGGCTCGTGGTTTGCTGCATCGTTCCAGTCCATCGTGGGTGCTCTACAAGCTTGATGCGCAAATCGATCATATATTGCTTGACGAGGCGCAGGACACCAGCGCGGCGCAATGGGACATTCTCACCGCCATCACCGATGAATTTGCGTCTGGCGCAGGCGCGCGCGCCCCGGTGCGCAGTTTTTTCGCTGTTGGCGACGAGAAACAATCGATCTTTTCCTTTCAGGGCGCAGCCCCGGAAAAATTTCTGGAGATGCGACGCGATTTCGAGCGCCGTTTCGTCGCTGCCGGTCGGGGTTTTGCGCACATCTCGTTGCATCAATCCTTTCGCTCGGCGAAAGGCATTCTTGAAGCAGTCGACCAGGTTTTTGCGCACGCAGGCAATGGCGCGGGTCTGGGATTGAGCGTGTCGGAGGCGATGATCCATGAGTCAATCAAGACGCATCTCCCGGCGCTGGTCGAAATTTGGCCGCTGATTGGCAAGGAGAAAAATCCTGATACGGAAGACTGGCGTTTGCCGGTCGATACGGTTGGTCGCGACGATCCGTCCGAACGCATGGCGCAAAAGATCGCCGGGAAAATCGCTGACTTGCTTAAGCCGGGCAGCGGCGACTATGTCATGGATCAACAGGGCGCTCGAGCCGTACGCGCCGGCGATATTCTCGTTCTGGTGCGCAGGCGCGGGCCGTTCTTCGAGGCCATCATCCGCGCGTTGAAAGCGCGCGGCGTCCCTGTCGCCGGCGCTGATCGTCTGGATGTCGCCAAACATATTGCGGTCAACGATCTGGTTGCGATTGGCCGCTGCGCATTGCTGCCGCAGGACGATCTCACGCTTGCGACCGTGTTGAAAACGCCGCTCATTGGTTTTGATGACGACGATCTGATCGCCCTGGCGCCCGGCCGCCGCAGCGCGCTCCTGGACGCCCTGACAACTGCGACTGAAGCGCGGTATCGCAGTGTTGCGGCGATGCTCGCGCAATGGTCCGAGGACGCGACGACAACGCCGCCTTTCGAGTTTTACAGCAAAATATTGGGGCCGGGCGGCGGCCGCCGTCGTTTTGTCGCGCGGCTGGGCGTCGAGGCGAATGACGCGCTCGATGAATTCTTGCGTCTCGCTTTGAATTTCGAGCGAGAAACCTCACCGTCGCTCACCGCCTTTCTGGCGATGATCGAGTCGCTCGATCTGTCGATCAAGCGCGACATGGAAGCGGCGGGCGACGCCGTACGTGTGATGACAGTTCACGCGGCGAAGGGACTGGAGGCGAAAATCGTTTTCCTGCCAGACACCTGCGGCGCGCCAACCGGCCGGCACGATCCGAAACTGTTTCAGTTGGGCGATCGGCAGAGCGGCCCGCTGGCGTGGACGCGCGGCAAGGAACACGATCCGGAGGCGCTGACTCTGGCGCGCGACGCGCACAGACAAGCCGAATTAGCGGAATATCAGCGCCTGCTTTACGTTGCCCTCACTCGCGCCGAGGAGCGGTTATACATCGCCGGCTTTCATGGCGAGCGCGAACCTTCGGCGGAAAGCTGGTATCTTTCGGTTCGCGACGCGCTGGCTCCAAGCGGCGTCGAGCATCCCGATCCGGTTGAGCCCGGCGGCGTCATCCTGCGCCTTGGCGATATTCCCTCTCGCGACGATCTGACGCCGTCAATGGCTGCGGAGGTCGATGAAGCGCCGCCAGCCTTTGCGACGACGCCGGCCCCCGTCGAGCGCCCGCCACGCCCGCCGTTGCGTCCGTCGAGCGCGTTGGCCGGCGCCGACGGGCTAACGTCGCGCGATGCGTCGAAGATGGATCAGCGCGAGGCCGAGCGCGTGCGACTTGGCGTGCTGACCCACGCCTTGCTGCAATATCTCCCCACGACAGCGCCGGCGCAACGCCGGGCGGCGGCCGAGTCCTTTCTCAAATTCCGCGCCAGGGAAATGGACGGCTCCCGGCGCGCCGACATCGTCGACGCCGTGCTGAAGGTGATCGCGCATCCTGAACTGGCCCCCTTGTTTGGCGAGAGCGCGCTGGGGGAAGTCGATGTCGTGGCGACGCTGGCGGATGGTTTGGCCGTCGCAGGCCGCATCGACCGTTTTGTCGAGACGCCGGACGATGTGCGCATCGTCGATTTCAAAACCGGCCGCTCTTATGACAAACCCGCGCCGGAACATTTGCGCCAGCTCGCGCTCTATCGCGCCGCCGTGGCGCCGATGTATCCCGGCAAGAAACTGCGCTGTTTTCTGATCTTTACCCGCACCGCCGACATCGTCGAGGCCAATGCCGCCGACCTCGACGCCGCGCTGGCGCAGGCGCGCAAGGATTATTTGTCTTTCAGCGCATAGGCTTCGGCGCGTCGTCGCCAGAAAGACATCATCAGGCCCGTCGTCGTCATGGCGATGGGCCCGAGAACGACGCCGGAGGCGCCGAAGACGCCAAGGCCGCCGAGCATGGCGATGAAGGCCGGCGCAGTAGAGAGGCGCAAGCCGCCGCTCACCAGCAGCGGACGCACGAAATTATCGGCGCTGGCGATCACCAAGCCGCCCCACAGGGCGAGCGTCAGAGCCTCGCCCCAGCGCCCGTCGACCGCGAGAAACAGCGCCGCCGGGACCCATACGACAAATGTGCCCAGCACCGGCACGATCGACAGCAGCCCCATGATCAGCGCCCACAGCGCCGGCGAAGGGAACTTCAGCCACCAGAACATGAAGCCGCCCAGCGCGCCCTGCAGAATGGCGACGGCGACAGTGCCAAAAATGATGGCGTTGATCGTGTCGCGCACGCGCGCGATCAACTTCAGGGTCTCGCGGTCGGAAAATGGGGACAATTGCAACAGCGCCGCTACGCCAGCTTTTCGGTCACGGAGAAAGAAAAACAGCATATAAAAAGCGAGCAACAGCGTCACCAACTGGCCGGTCGATTGCCGGATGAAAATCGCGCCGGCGTTGGTGAAAAAGCCGCCAAGCTTTTTGACGAGATCCTGAAGGTCGATGCTCGACTGAATCCACTCGCTCACAGATTGCAGCCAGGGATGTTCAGCGACAAACGCCTGCCATTTATTTTCGGCCAGCGCGTTTTGTACATAGCTGAAGCCTGACATCGCTTCGACGATGAGACGCTTGGAGGCGAAGGAGAAGGGAGCGACGATAATCAGCGCAATCAGAAACACCGAGATCGCTGCGCCCAGATTAGCGCCGGCCCATTTCTCGATGACGCTGTGCGGCCGCAAAAAAATAACCGACAAGACCAGCGCCCAGGTCAGACTCGCGGAGAAAGGCGAGATCAACAGCAACGTGACGGCAAGGAAAGCAAGCGTCAGCCCCAGCCGCGCCAGCATGAAAATATCGAGTGGCGGCGGCGCAGCGCCGGGAGGCGTTTGG
>JBBARD010000056.1:0-16498 GCA_040399965.1 Methylocystis sp.
TTTTTGTCTCCCCGGCGCGGTATGCTAACGGAACCCGGACAAATCCATTCAGGGCGAGGGTTGATGTCTACAAATCATGGCGCGCGGCGCAGGATCGTGATCACCGGGATGGGCGCCGTCTCCGCCGCTGGCGTTGGAGCCGCGCCGCTCTGGGCGGCGGCGCGCGATGGCGTGTCCTGCATCCGGCCGCTGCGCAGCGAGCGGCCCTACAGCGGACGCATCAAGATCGCCGCCCAGACGCCGGATTTCGATCCGGCCGCTTACATCGCCACTGAGCTTTTGCCCTTTTGCGATCCCTTCACCCAATTCTCCATCGTCGCCGCAGATGAGGCTGTCGCCCAGGCCGGCTTTACGCGCGAGGCGGTTGGCGGCGATCGCACGGCGGTGATCATTGGCACTGGCATTGGCGGGGCCAAGACCATCGACGACAACGCCTATCTGGAATACGAGCTGAAGGCGACCCGCGGCGACCCGCTCGCCGTGCCGCGCCTCATCCCCAGCGCCGCCCCAACCACTCTGGGAATGCGCTATGGCGCTCGGGGTCCGACGTTCGCGCTCGCATCGGCCTGCTCCTCGGCGGCGCAGGCGATCGGCGAGGCTTTCGAGATGATTCTCGCCGGCCGGGCCGACAGGGCCATCGCTGGCGGCGCGGAAGCTTGCGTCACCAACGGCTCGATTCGCGCCTGGGAGATGTTGCGGGTGTTAACGCCGGACCTGTGCCGGCCGTTTTCAATCAAACGCAACGGCATGACCCTGGGCGAAGGGGCGGCGATTTTCATTCTCGAAACGCTGGAGGCGGCGCAGGCCCGCGGCGCGACGCCGCTTGTTGAACTGGCGGGTTACGGCACCACCAGCGACGCCTTCGATCCCTTGCGCGCTGACGCCAAGGGGGCGTCGCGCAGCATGAAGCTGGCGCTGGAGAGCGCCGGGATCGCGCCGGGCGAGGTCGATTATCTTAACGCTCACGGCACCGCCACCTACGCCAACGACATCACCGAGTCCGAGGCGATGGGAATCGTGTTTGGCGACAAGCCGCCGCCGGTGTCCTCGACCAAGCCGGTGCATGGTCATGCGCTGGGCGCGAGCGGCGGTCTGGAGCTGGTCGTCACGATCAACGCCCTGCGCGAGCAAATCGCGCCGCCGACCATCAATTTTCTGGAACTGGACCCCAAATGCCCGGTCGATCCGATCCCCAATACGGCGCGAAAACTGCCGATCCGGGTGGCGCTGTCGAATTCTTTTGCTTTCGGCGGCATCAATGCGTCGCTGGTCGTGCGGGGACTTTAGGGCCCCTATGGCCTCGCCGTCGGCTCTCATGACCCCGAAAGACGAAACCAGTGGAACCGGCGCCCAAAATCCGACGGAATCCGGCAGGACACCGACAACGGAAACATCCGGCGCGCGCGGCGCCCCCGTCTCCCCGGTCCGAAAAAAGTCCGAGGCGCTGGCGGCGGCCTTGCGCGCCAATCTGGCGCGGCGCAAGGCCCGCGTCCGCGCCCTGAGGGATACCGGGGCAACCGACGACAGCGAGGGTTGATGGACAGGATCAAAATCACCGGCGGCGGACCGCTCGAAGGCGTGATCCCGATCTCGGGCGCGAAAAACGCCGCCCTGCCGTTGATGATCGCCTCTCTGCTGACGCGGGACACGCTGACCTTGTCCAACATGCCCCTGCTGGCGGATGTCACGCAACTTGAGCGCATCCTCGGCAATCATGGCGTCGATTTCGCAATCTCAGGCAAGCGTTCCGGACAAAATGAAAACGCTGGCCGCACCGTGCATTTCACGGCGCGCGACATCGTCGACACGACCGCGCCCTATGATCTCGTATCGCGGATGCGCGCCAGTTTCTGGGTGCTGGCGCCGTTGGTCGCCCGCGCCGGCGAAGCGCGCGTGTCCTTGCCGGGCGGTTGCGCCATCGGCACGCGTCCGGTTGATTTGTTGCTCATGGCGATGGAGCGATTGGGGACGAGCATCGAGATCGAAAACGGTTATGTGGTCGCCACGGCCAGAAAAGGCCTGGTGGGCGGCGAAATCGAATTTCCCAGGGTTACGGTCGGCGGCACGCATACGGCGCTGATGGCCGCCGTTCTGGCGCGCGGGACAACGACGATCAAAAACGCAGCCCGCGAACCCGAGATCGTCGATCTCGTCAATTGCCTCAATAAGATGGGCGCGAAAATTTCCGGCGCCGGTCAGTCGACGATTATTGTCGAGGGCGTCGGATCGTTGCATGGCGCGCATCACGCCGTTCTGCCGGATCGTATCGAGACCGGCACCTATGCGATGGCGGTTGCGATGACCGGCGGCGACGTGCTGCTCGCCGGCGCCCGCGCTGCGGATTTGCAGGCCGCCCTCGACGTTCTCGAGCAGAGCGGCGCCACGATCGTCTCGACCCCCGAGGGGCTGCGGGTCAAGCGCAACGGCGCCGGCATCGCCCCCGTCGATATCGAAACGGCGCCCTTTCCGGCGTTTCCCACCGATCTGCAGGCGCAGTTCATGGCGCTGATGACGCGGGCGGCGGGCGTTTCGCGCATCACCGAAACGATTTTCGAAAATCGCTTCATGCATGTGCAGGAACTGGCGCGGCTCGGCGCGCATATCAAGCTTGAGGGCGATACGGCGATCGTCACCGGCTCCGATCATCTTGAAGGCGCGCCGGTGATGGCGACCGATCTGCGCGCCTCCGTGTCGCTGGTGATCGCCGGGCTTGTCGCGCGCGGCGTGACGACGATCAATCGCGTCTATCACCTTGATCGGGGCTTCGAGCGGCTCGAAAATAAACTCCGCGCCTGCGGCGCCCTGATCGAGCGAATCAGCGGGCACGGCTAGCGCGGCGAAATCACCTCCGCGCCGCAATCGGCGCGACATTGTGCAACCGCTCGTCAACAGTGTCGAAGAAACGCCGCAGATTGCGCGCCGCCTGACGGATGCGCTGTTCGTTTTCGACCAGCGCCAGCCGCAGGTAGCCTTCGCCGTGCTCGCCGAAGCCCTCGCCCGGCGCGACGGCGAGGTCGGCCTTCTCGATCAGCAATTTCGAGAATTCCAGGCTGCTCATCGCGCGAAAGCGCTCCGGCAACGGCGCCCAGGCGAACATCGATGCGCGCGGGGCCGGAATCGGCCAGCCCGCCTGCGCGAAGCTCTCGACCATCACGTCGCGGCGCTTCCGGTAGATCGACCGCATTTCCCGCACGCAATCGTCGGGACCGTTCAGCGCCGTGGTCGCGGCGACCTGGATCGGGGTGAAGGCCCCGTAATCGAGATAGCTTTTCACCCGCGCCAGCGCCGCGCACAGCCGTTCGTTGCCGACAGCGAAGCCCATGCGCCAGCCGGCCATCGAAAAGGTTTTCGACATTGAGGTGAACTCCACCGTCACGTCGATGGCGCCGGGAATCTGGAGAACCGAGGGTGGCGGATTATCGTCGAAAAAGACTTCGGCATAGGCGAGATCGGAGAGCACGAAGATGTCGTGCTTCTTGGCGAAGGCGACGAGATCCCGGTAGAAATCGAGCGTAGCCACTTCCGCCGTCGGGTTGGACGGATAGCAGACGACGACCGCGATTGGCTTGGGAATCGAGTGAATCATCGCCCGCTCCAGGGCCGAGAAATATTGTGGCGTCGGCGCCGAGGGCACGGAACGGATGACCCCGCCGGCGAGCAAAAAGCCGAAGGCGTGAATCGGATAGGAGGGATTGGGCACCAGAACCACGTCGCCCGGAGCGGTGATCGCCTGCGCCATATTGGCGAAGCCTTCCTTGGAGCCAAGCGTCGCGACGATCTGGGTCTCGGGGTTCAGCGCGACGCCGAAGCGACGCTGATAATAATTCGCCTGCGCCCGGCGCAGCCCGGCGATGCCCTTGCTCGCCGAATAGCGGTCGGTGCGCGGTCTTCCAGCGGTTTCGACCAGCTTGTCGATGACATGTTTGGGGGCCGGCAGATCGGGATTGCCCATGCCGAGGTCGATGATGTCGGCGCCCCCGGTCCGGGCCCTCGCCTTGAGTCGGTTCACTTGTTCAAAAACATAGGGGGGCAGGCGTTTGATGCGGTAAAAATCCGTCATGGGCTTTCGGGGGGTCGGTTCGGAGCGTGGCGCGATACTAACAATTTCTGACGGCTTCGCCAGTGCGGATCAAACCCAGCCGGCGAGTTCGCGACGGGCCAGGGTTTCGAGCAGGTCCATGCCCTCGGGGCTATCGTTGAGGCAGGGCAGACGGGCGAAATTTTCCCCGCCCTTTTCAAGGAACAGATCGCCGATTTCGACGCCAAGCTCTTCAATGGTTTCAAGGCAGTCGGCGGAGAATCCCGGCGCGACGATGGCGAGATTTTTGACCCCGTTCGCCGCCAGTTCGCTGACCATGTCGCTGGTGTAGGGCATGATCCATTTCGCCGGTCCAAACCGTGACTGGAAGGACAGTCGAAGTTTCTCCTCCGGCAGATCCAGCGCCGCGCGCAACAGTCGCCAGCTTGTCTCGCATTGATCGCGATAGGGATCGCCCCGGTCGACCTGCGCCTGCGGCAGGCCGTGGAAGGAGCAGACGATAACCTCCGGCGCGAAGGACAGGGCGGATAATTCACGCCGAATGTTCTTGGCCAGCGCGTCAATATAGGCGGGATCATCGTAATAGGGCGCGCCGATGCGGATCGCCGGCTGTCGGCGCATCTTTTCCAGGACGTGAAAAGCGTCGTCGGCGACCGAAGCGGTGGTCGAGGCGGCGTATTGCGGGTAGAGCGGCAGCAGCACGATGCGCGCGCAGCCCTGCGCCATCAGCGATTCGATCCGGCTCTGGATGGAGGGAGCCCCGTAGCGCAGGGCGTAATCGATGATGACCGGCGCGCGTCCAGCGAGGGCGTCGGCGCGGCCGGCAAGCTGTTCGGCCTGGCGGCGGGTGAAGGTTTTCAGCGGTCCCTCGCCCAATTCGTGGTTCCAGACCGACTGATAGGCTTTCGCCGAGCGCTTCGGCCGGGTGTTGAGAATAACGCCATGCAGCACCGGCAACCATAGAAAGCGGGGCAGATCGACGACGCGCGGATCGGCGAGAAACTGTGCGAGGTAACGGCGCACGGCGGGGGGATCGGGCGCGTCGGGCGTGCCAAGATTGACAAGTAACAGGCCGACCGGCGACTCAAGCGAACTCAAGGGCGCATCCTTCTGAAAGCCGCCAGTTCGTCCGGCGGCATCTTAAAAGCGTGCTCGGGACCCGGAAAGGAGCCGGCGCGCACATCCTGCACATAGGCGGCGACGGCGTCGCGCATAGCCGCGCCGACCGCCCCATAGCGGCGATTATGCTTGAAGTCCCGGCGAGTCAGTCCCGCCAGATCATTGACGACCAGCACCTGACCGTCGGTCTCCTGTCCGGAGCCAATGCCGATGGTCACGGCGCCGATGTCGCGGGCGATCCGCCCCGCCAGCTCCTGAGGCACAAGTTCGAGCACCAGGAATTTCGCCCCGGCGGCGTCGAGCGCCAGGGCGTCGTCATAGATTTTCGCCGCCGCCGCCGCGTCGCGGCCCTGCCGGCGCTTGACCGCCTGGTGCTGGGACTCCAGACCCAGATGGCCGCAGAGATCGAAACCGGCCTGCGTCAGGGCCGCTGCAATCTCCGGACGTCCGCCCTCGAATTTGACGCAATCGGCGCCGGCGCTTTGCAAACGCCTTGCGCTTTCGATCGCCTGCGCCGGCGCTTCATAGGTTGCGTGGGGCAGATCGGCGATGAGGTAGAGATCCGGGGCGCCTCGCCGCACTGCGGCGAGGTGATGGGCGATGTCTTCGAGGGTCACCTCGCATTCGTGCGCATAACCCAGAATATTTACGCCAACGCTGTCGCCGACCAGAATAATGTCTGCGCCGGCCTCGGCTTCAATCGCCGCGGTCGGGGCGTCATAGGCGGTGACAACGGCGATCCGGTCGCCCCGGCGTTTCATCATGGAGAAATGGGAGGCTTCGGGCAAGTTAAACTCCGAAGGGCGCGGATTATTGCGGCGGGGCGGCCTTGCAGGCGTTCGGACGCAGCGGAACCTGAAACTCCTGGAGGGTCCCGGTGCATTTATCGCAAGCCGCGAGCAGGGTCGACAGCGCGGCGAGCAGTGCGAACATTCTGATTTTACCGCTCATTTTTCCTCTCCAGCGCGTCACGGCGGGCTGTTTTTGGCGGTCGCTTGTTCGGCCTTCCGTCGTTGGTCCAAGTTTGCCGCAAGCCGCCGTTAGGGGGAATTACATGTCCGACGGGGCGTAAAAAAGGCGGTAACGCGCCGCGCTTGCATCCGGCGGAAAGCCGGGTATAAACCGGCCATCGCGACGTTCCCGGCCGGGGGCTGAACGGAAGCGCCGTAATTACGGCGTGGGGTTGTCCCGTCTTCCCGTGTCTCCGCCTTCGATATTGCTTGTCGAGCCTTTCCGAGGGCTCGAAGGGCTTTGCGCCGGAACGGCTGTGCGACAACGGAAAGGCCAGACCCCATGCCTCTTTACGAGCATGTTTATCTCGCTCGTCAGGATATCTCTCCCCAACAGGTGGAGACGCTGACCGGGCAATTTAAAAATATCATCACTTCGCTGGGCGGCACGGTCGGAAAGACCGAATACTGGGGCGTGAAATCGCTCGCCTACCGCATCAAGAAGAACCGCAAGGCGCATTTCACCCTGCTCAACATTGACGCTCCGCCGGCGGCGATCGCCGAACTCGAGCGTCAGCAAAGCATCAACGAGGACGTTCTCCGCATCCTGACGCTTCGCGTCGAGGCGCTGGAAGAGGGTCCCTCGGCGCAATTGCGCAAGCGCGACGACGATGAGCGCAGCGGCGAGCGCCGTGGCGCGGGCGGTCCGCGTGGCGATCGTCCCGAGCGTCGCCCGCGTCGTGAGGAAGGCCGTATTGAGGGAGAGATCGAATGACCACCGGAGCCGCTCGTCGTCCCTTCTTTCGTCGTCGCAAGTCCTGTCCGTTTACCGGCCCGAATGCGCCGAAGATCGACTACAAGGACACGCGTCTGCTGTCGCGTTACATCTCCGAGCGCGGCAAGATCGTGCCCTCGCGCATCACGGCGGTCTCCGCCAAGAAGCAGCGTGAACTCGCCCAGGCGATCAAGCGCGCGCGCTTTCTGGGCCTGCTGCCCTACGTGATCCGCTAATCGGATCGTCCGGCAAAAAATACCAAGCCGCGTTCCCCGGAGCGCGGCTTTTTGTTTGTCCCGAGCAATTTGGCGTTCAATACAAAAATTGCTCTCGCAGGATCCGCTCCTCCAGAGAATGGCCGGGATCGTGCAGCAGGATGAGCCTGGCGGCGTGATCCGTCGCGATGTCGACGTGGGCGAGATCTCGAAATTCGTCGTGGTCGGCGACGACGGAGACCGGACGTTTCGGGGCCTCCAAAACCTCGATCCGCACTTTGGCGTCGTCCGGCAACAGCGCGCCGCGCCAGCGTCGCGGACGAAACGCCGAGATCGGCGTCAACGCCATGAGGCGCGTATCGAGCGGCAGGATCGGTCCGTTGGCGGAAAGATTATAGGCCGTGGAGCCAGCAGGCGTCGACACCAGCACGCCGTCGGTGACGAGTTCCGCCATGCGCTCCTGGCCGTTGACCAGAATACGTAACTTGGCGATCTGCGAGGTCTGCCGCAACAGCGACACTTCGTTGATGGCGTGAGCGGTAAATTCGTCGCCGCGCACATTCACGGCCTGCATCAGCAAGGGATGAATGATAGAGGCCTTTGAGTCAGCGATGCGCTTACGCAGGCCGCTCTCGCGGTACTGGTTCATCAGGAAGCCGACGGAGCCCCGATTCATGCCGTAGATCGGCTTCCCGGAGCCCATATAGCGGTGCAGGGTTCTCAGCATCAGACCATCGCCGCCGAGCGCAACGATGCAATCGGCGTCCTCCGGCGGCGCGTCGCCATATTTCTCGATCAGGCGCTGGCGCGCCTCTTCCGCCTCGGGCGCCCCGGAGGAGATGAAGGCGAGTTTCCTGAACGTATGACCGGCGTCGCCCGAAGCGCCCATGATCGTTCGATGTCTCCCAGTCGGGCCGGGAGGGGCGCCGACGCTTCATGGCATACACCAGCCGCGCCGGTCTGGGAAAGCGTCGCGCATGCGCCGCGTGGATTACTCTCGCCACAGCCAGGCGGCGCCGCGCACGCCGCTCGAGTCCCCGTGGACATTGCGCCGGATTCTGGTGTCGAGAACGTCGGTGAAGGCGTGCGCCGCGACTTTCTCTTCAAGCCCTTCGTAAAGACGGGCGATGTTGGAGACCCCGCCGCCGAGCACGATCGTATCGGGATCGAGAATGTTGATAATCATCGCCAGCGCGCGCGCCAGGCGGTCGCGATAGGCGTCGAGCGCCGCCAGCGCCGCCGCTTCACCCTGCGCGGCGCGTTCGGCGATCGCGCGACCGCTCGCTGGCGCGCCGGCGCGTTGGGCGTAATCGCGCATCAGCGCCGGACCGCCGAGAAAGGTTTCAATGCACCCGTCGTGACCGCAGAAACAGCGTTGGCCGGGATACTCGTCGCGCAGCATCCAGGGCAATGGCGTGTGTCCCCATTCCCCGGCGATGTGGTTGCGTCCCTTGACGATCTTGCCGTCGATGACGACGCCGCCGCCGACGCCGGTGCCAAGAATAACGCCAAAAACCACGCTGGCGCCGGCGCCGGCGCCGTCGACCGCCTCCGACAGGGCGAAGCAATTGGCGTCGTTTTCAAAAGTCACCGGACGGGCCAGTAGTCTGGAGAGATCGGCGTCGAGCGCCTTGCCGTTGACGACAGCGGTGTTGGAGCCGCGGATCAGGCCGCTATGCGTCGACAGTTCGCCCGGGCCGCCGATCCCGACGCGGCCGCACCGGTTGGTTTCGAGTTCGATCTCATGCACGAGCGCTGCAATCGCCCGCAGGATGGCGTCGTAATCTTCAAAAGGGGTGGGGACGCGCCGCCGCGCTCGTATCTCGCCTTTGTCGTCAAGGGCGATGGCTTCGATCTTGGTGCCGCCGAGATCGACGCCGATGCGCAGCGGCGCATTATTCATGCTCGCCTGCTCATTGGCGTTGCGCGCGATCGAGATGCAGGGCCGTCGAAAGATGTTCGATGGCGTCAGCGTCGATGCGGGCCGAATCGAGATCGAGGCCCTCCGTTCTGGCGTCCCGCCATTGCGCGCCGGTGAAATCGGCGCCGGCGGCGTCTGCGTTGACTAACGTCGCGCCCTCGAAATCGACGCCGGCGGCATGGGCGAACCGCAGATCAGCGCTTGTCAGATTGGCGCGATGAAAACGGGCGCCCTGGAGTTGCGTCGAGCGCAGAACAGCGCGCATCAGTCCCATTGACTGGTTTTTCATGTCCGCAGCGAGATCGGCGCCATCGAAAAGCGCGCCTTTCAATGAGGCGCCGGTAAGATCGCCGGCGAGTCGCGCTTGCGAAAAATCTGCGCGGTCAGCTTTCATGCGTTGCATCTGCGCGGCGAAGGCGTGCGCGCCCCTGAGCGAGGCGCCAATGAGGTCGGCTTCGATCAGCCAGGCCTGATCGAGGATGGCGCCATCGAGCCTCGCGCCCCGGAGCTGGGCGTGGTTGAGTCGCGCTGCGCGAAAATTTGCGCCGGTGAGATCAAGATTCGAGAGATCAAGACCATTGAGGCTTTTGCCGGAAAAATCGAGCGTCGCGCCGGCCGGGCGCGCAGCGATGGCGTTCTCGATGTCCGCGCGCGACAGCTCGGATTGCGAATAGGCAGGTTGCGCCAGATCGACGCCTTGCAACATGTCCTGCGCTCGCAGTGGCGGGGCGAGAAGGATGAGCGTCACAATCGCGACACGCATTCGCCAGGACATTAGACATTCCCTCCCGGTCTTCGATGGGCTTCAGGCGACATTGACCCGGCGCCTTTCGTTGGCCAAAGCCTGCGCCTGTTGCACCCATTTGCTCCGCTCGACGCGCCCCGGCGCTTCCAGCGCAGCGCTGATCCAGCGCGCGTTATCGAGGCTCCAGACAGCAATCTGATCGTAATGGAAGACGCCGAGCGCGTGCAATCTTTCGCAGCTCTTCGGGCCAAGACCCTTGATGCGGGCGAGGTCGTCGGCGACGCCGTCGCGCGGCGCAGGCAGTAACGGCGGCGCGACGCCGGGCTGGGACGGCTGGCGACGGTTGCGGCCGGATTTCGGCGACGGCAGCGTGGCTTCGACGCGCCGCATTTCCGCAAGGACGGCGTGGAGTTCGGCGGGCGCGCCGGGAATGTCGCGCGCCGCTTCCTCCCTTGGAGCGATTAACGGCGCGACGACCCGACCGGCGCCGCGCCGGGCGTCGGAGTCAAAAATTGCTTTCGCCAGAGGTTTGATGACGCCCCCCAGGGCTATTCCCAGCGCGCTGGCGAGACTGGCGAGCAGCGCAATGTCGAGCGTCAGCGCGGCGCGTCCCTGAAGCGCGCCGGCGCCAGAGGCGCCGGCGCCGGCTACAAGCAAGATTACGCCGGCGACAATGATCCATCCTCCGGAGAAACGAGCATTGCGATCAAGACGAAACGTGAAAAAACCGACCAGCGCGCCATGCGCCACGGCGCCAGCGAACCATGGCCAGCCAAGCGTGAGCAGATAGGTCATGACTCCGTTGCCTCCGGCCGGTTATTTCACGGCGAATTCGATGCGACGATTACGCGCGCGGTTGCCTTCGCTATCATTGGGAGCCACAGGCCGGGTCGAGCCATAGCCCGTCGCCGACACTCGCGATGGATCGGCGCCGGCGCGCACCAGACGATCGACGATCGCCTGAGCCCGACGCTTGCTACGCGTGCGGGCGAGCTCCTCTATGCCGTTGGCGTCGAGATGCCCGCTCACTTCGAGAATGGAGCCCGGACAGCGCAATGTCGTTTCCGCCAGTTTTTCCAGCATGGGCGTAGACTCCGGCGCCAATGCGGAGTCGTCGAGCGTGAAACGGAAGTCGGTTTGAGAGAATGCGGCCAAGGCCGTCCGACAGGCGTCCGCCGTCAGCGGCGCGTCCGGTTCTTTCGCATTCACGCGGCTCTCGCCGCGAAAGCCGGGCGGCAGAGCGCCGGGAAGGGTCGCGACGACATCGCTTTGCGTCTGCGGATTGCGGGCGACGCCGAAAAGCGCGACGGCGGAGTCATTGATCGTGACTTCGCCGGTTTCCAGCCGCGCCAGTTGATCGAGCGCGGCGTCGACGGCCTCAATGTAATGCGCCGGCGCCCCCCTGGCGACGCTCAGCCTCTCGTTCATCGGCGCGTCAGGGAAACTGCGGCGGACAAGATCGACGATCCGCTGGCGGGTCGCCTCGTTGGGCGCATGACCGGCGAGAGTCACGGCGTCGCCAGCACGCGATACAGTGAGGCGATAAGGCGCGGCTGGACCCGACTCGACGTCGACTTTCGCGAGCTGGAAGCCTTTGGGGAGCTTGTCGCGCGCCATTCGCGTCACCGCCTCGGCGTCGATATTGGCGCGTCCCTCGCCGACGATAATCAGCGATGGGCCCTCCAGCGTCGCCTTGCCCGTGGCCAATCGCCCGAGCGCGGCGAGCGCGGCGTCGACGGCGCCGGCGTAATCCCCCTCCGGCGCGCCTGACCCGAGGCGTAGCGCGTCGGTCACGGTCGCGCCCTGTTCGAGCCCGACGGCGCGCGCGACGACGGCGCGACGCAGATCGGCGTCCGGGAGGTGGCCGCCCAGAGTGATCGCGCCCGGACCGATGCTGGCGGCGAAGACATATTGCGCGACGCGCGGCGGCAGAATTTCGCCCCTGAAGGATTGCGCGCCGGCAGGCGGCGCCTTCAGGGCGGTCAGCGCTGCTTCATAGGCGTCGTCGTCGCGGGCCACGCCGTTGATGGTCAGCGTCGCGTCTGTAAGAGTCGCCTGCGCCGGATCGAGCCGCTTCAATTGATCTGCGGCGAAATCGGCCAGAGCGTCGAACGCCACGGGGGCTCCCGACGCGTAGGACGTGCGGTCCTCGACGATCAGGCCGTCGGCTGAAAGTCGCGCGACAAGTTTTTCCTTTTCCTCCGTGAGCGGGACATGGCCGGACAAAGCGGCCTGGTCGCCGCGCCGCGAGAGACTCAATGCGAAAGGTCGCGCGGAAGAAAGGGTCGTGGTCGCGTCGCTCAGGCGACGCAGGCCGGGATCGGCGCGCAGTTGCGCAAAGACAGTTTGCTTGTCGGCGAGCGTCAGTCCGCCGACGAGGATGTCGCGTCCATGGGCATCGATGCGGGGCTTCGCGATGACGTCGGAATGTTGCGCAAGCAGCGCTGCGGCGCGCGCGGCGAGATCGGCTTCGACCCGGGGCGTCAGATCATTAACCGCGCCAAAGACGAGGGCGACAAGGATCGGCGATCCGATCCACCATTTTTTAGGCTGATGCATGGCCGTCCCGGAAGGAGAGAATCAGCAAAGACGCGCACACTGGGTCTATCGTCGCGCAGAGGCCAGGCTTGTCAAGATCGCGCACGCCGCAAAATCGGCGTGCGCGCGCGGCCGTCACCGCGAGGGGATGCGGATCGCCTTGACGCGGCGTGGCGTGGACGGAGGTTTCGCTGTCGTATCGGGGGCCGGCGCCGGCGGCGCGGCTTCCTCTCCGCGCGGCGGCTGCGTTTCGTCGGGCGCGGTCGGCTGGTTTGCGACCGATTGCGCCGGCGGCGCTTCGGCGACAGGCGCGGGTTTGGGGATGTTGATCGACGGGGCGGGGCTTGGAGCGAGAAAGAAGATCAGCGCAGCGCCCATCGCGTAGGCCAGCGCCCACATCAGAAATTTGCCGATGGCTTTCACTGCGTCCCCCTGGCGGCGTATGATTCTTGCCTTTGATCCTAGCATTATTCGACGCGCCCAAAGACCTCCTGGAAATTTTATGCGCAAAAGGCGGCGGCGACGCTTCGTTTCGTTTGCGCAGTCAGGCGCCAATGCGTCAATCTCGCCGATTTGAAAATCATTTGTGCATTCGGTCCGGGTCGTTCATTGTCGCCATAGGGATCATCACTGCGGAGAGTTTTGGCTCGTGGCGGAATGGAGTTCACGCGTCTATCTGGAATTTGAACGCGAGCGCACCCGCGCTGCGCGCGACCTGCTGGCGCATATCTCAAAAACGCCGGCGGGGGGCGTCTTCGATCTGGGATGCGGACCCGGCAACAGCACCGAATTACTGTGCGCGGCCTTTCCCAACGCCGATGTCGTCGGCGTCGATCTGTCCGCCGACATGCTGGCCTCGGCGCGTATCCGGCTGCCCTGCGCACGATTTGTCGAAGGCGATATCGAGACATGGCGTCCATCGGCGCCCGCCGGGCTGATTTTCGCCAACGCATCGTTGCAATTTGTCGCCGATCATCGGGAGCGGCTGCTCCAGCTTGTCGATTGTCTCGCCGACGGCGGCGTGCTGGCGGCGCAGATGCCCGACAATATCCATGAAATTTCGCACGCCCTGATGCGGATGGTCGCCGCAGACGGGCACTGGGCCGACAGGCTTGTGCCGATCGCCAAAACCCGGATGCTGGTCGGGCCTGTTGAGTCCTATTACGAATTGCTCAAGGATTGCGGCGCGCAACTCGATATCTGGCGCACCACCTATGTCCATCCGCTCAAAAGCGTCGACGACATCGTCCGCTGGTTCGAGGGATCGGCGCTCCGTCCGTTTCTGGACGCCCTCGACGACAGCGAGCAAAAGGCTTTTGTCTCGCGTTATCGCGATGAACTCGCCGACGCCTATCCGCTTCAGTCGGACGGGCGCGTCTTGATGCGTTATCCGCGACTGTTTATTGTTCTGCGTAAATGAACTTTGGGTCTCAGACCCCCCGCGCGCAGGCGCGGCGCTCCGGGCTTCTCCGCACGACGCATCGGAATTTGAATCATGAACGAACCCTCCGCCATCCGCTTTTTTCATGTCTGGGACACCTATGCGCGCCTTGTCGGCGGGAATTACATGTTTCACCGCGAACTGGGCGCGACCTTGCGCGCGACGCTCGTCGCGCTTTTTCAGGGGCGGCCATTTTCGCTGGTCGATCTTGGCTGCGGCGATGCGGCCACGCTGGCACCCATTCTTCAGGGTTTGCCGTTGAATCATTATCTCGGCGCCGATCTTTCGAAGCCGGCGCTGGAGTTGGCCAGACAAAACCTTTCCGATCTGACTTGCCCGGTTGAGTTGCGCCACGTCGATATGCTCGATGCGCTCGTCGGGCTGCGCGCGCCGGTGGATGTCATTTATTCCAGCTTTGCCTTGCATCATTTATCGCATGACCAAAAGGCGGCGTTTTTCCGCACGGCGTCGCAGAAACTGGCGTCGGGTGGCGTTGTGATTCTGGTCGATGTCGTGCGCGAGGAAAACCAGCCGCTCGACGCCTATCATCTCGCCTATACCCGCTGGCTGCGCGCTACCATGACCGGACTGGACAGCGCCGAACACGACGCGATCTGCGAACATGTCGTCAATAATGATTTTCCCGAGCCCTGGACCGAGATTGAGGCGATGGCGTCCAAAGCGGGTTTAAGGCCGACGTCGATCGCGGCGCCGCAAATCTGGCATCGACTGATGGCGTTCGTTCGCGCATGAAGCGGCGTGATTCGCCGCGACAGGGCGCTATCGACGACGGCTTCGACAGCGCGGCGACCCTGTCCCGGGTGACGCGCCGGCTCATTCCCTTTCTCGTTCTGTGTTATGTCGCCGCCTATCTCGATCGCGTGAATTTGAGTTTCGCGGCCGCGACGATGAACGGCGATCTGAAGTTTTCTCCAACGGTCTATGGCTGGGGCGCCGGCGTTTTCTTTATTGGCTATGCGCTGCTGGAGACGCCGAGCAATTACATTCTGCATCGCATCGGCGCCCGCATCTGGATCGCCCGCATCATGGCGACCTGGGGGCTCGTGTCGGCGGCAATGGCTTTTGTTCGCGACGAAACCAGCTTTTACCTCCTGCGGTTTTTGCTCGGCGCGGCCGAAGCGGGCTTCATGCCGGGGATAATCCTCTATCTCACCTACTGGTTTCCGCAGGCGCAGCGCGGGCGCATCCTCGCCGCATTTCTCTTTGCCGTGCCGCTCGCCACGGTGATCGGGGCGCCATTGTCGGGGGCGGTGTTATCCTATGCGGATGGTCTTGGCGGCATGCGCGGCTGGCGCTGGCTTTTTATCCTCGAAGCGGCGCCTGCGATCGTTCTGGGCGTCGTCGCCTGGTTTTATCTCACCGACCGACCCGCAAAAGCCGATTGGCTGGCGCCGGCCGAGCGCGACTGGCTGACGGCGCAGGTCGCCGGAGAGGGGGGCGCCTCGGACGAACCCGGGGGCGCGCAGGAGTTTCTTCCCGCTATGATCGCTGCAATGAGTTTGGCCTTGCAAGACCGGCGCGCGCTCGGTCTGGGCGTCGCCTATTTCGGCGTCGTGCTGGCGCTTTATGGTCTCGGCATGTGGTTGCCGCAGATCGTCGAAGGCTATGGTCCCGGTCCGCTCATCGCCGGCTTTGTCACCGCCCTGCCGTTCCTGTGCGGAGCCATCGCAATGCTTTGGTGGAGCCGCCGCTCGGATTGTCGCGGCGAGCGGGTATGGCATACGGCGTTGGCGGCGTGTGTGGCGGCTGCGGGATTGGCGGCTGCGGGAGGGGCCGCCGCCGCTGCATCGCCGAGGGCGGCGGCGGCCGCCATCTGCCTTGCCGCCATCGGCGTTTTTGCAACCCTGCCGCCGTTCTGGGCGCTTGTCGCCGGGTCGTTCGACGGCGCCCGCGCCGCTCTCGCCATTGCGCTAATCAATTCCATCGGCAACCTCGCCGGCTTTTTCGGGCCCTGGATGGTCGGCTGGATCAAACAGGCGAGCGGCGGCTATGGTGCGGCCCTTCTGGCGCTGGCGTCGGGGCCGCTGGTCTGCGCTGCGCTGGTTGTTTATTTGGGTCCGGACAGCCCGGGGCCGGTCTCGAACGGGCTGGGGGACTAGACGGGACAATCGAGCAAGAAATCCGCATCATGGCGGGCAGAGGAGAGCCGAGATGAGATTTTCGCCGGGTCTGGCGTTGGGCGCGATCCTGTTCGCCGTGACGTCTGCGCCGATCGCCATGGGCCAGTCGAACGCCTACGACACCACAACCCGCGCGCTTGATCTCCGGGCGCAAAAGCTGGTCGCCGGCGATGATGAAAAAACCATTGCCCGAAAGATGGGCCGGGAGCCGGACGCCATTGAGGACGGCAGATGCGAAACGCCGCCGCAGGACTGCAAGATCTATGAATATCGTGACGCCGAAGACAGCGTATTCCTCTATTTTGCGCGTTCGGCGCGCAAACCGGAGGGATGGATTTTCCGCGGGCTTTACCGTCAGGGATTTTGGCGGCCCCTGAGCCCCGCCGACGTTATAAAATAGCTCCGCCGGGTCGGGGGTTTTGATATTGACAGCCGCGCCGCGACCGCCGCATATGCCGCTACCGTCGGCTTCGATCTGGAGCTGCGGCGCGCGCCGGCTTATCGCCGGTCCCGCGCGACGGATGGGGGAATGTCCCGAGCGGCAAAGGGGGCGGACTGTAAATCCGCTGGCTAAGCCTTCGTAGGTTCGAGTCCTACTTCCCCCACCACGCGCC
>JBBARD010000057.1:0-16474 GCA_040399965.1 Methylocystis sp.
GGCGTGAAGCCGGAAAACATCTTCATCGAGGATCTGCGCGAGGAATTCGTGCGCGATTACGTCTTCCCGATGTTTCGCGCCAACGCCCAATACGAGGGGCTCTATCTGCTCGGCACCTCGATTGCGCGGCCCTTGATCGCCAAAAAGCAGATCGAGATCGCCCGCAAGATGGGGGCCGACGCCGTCTGCCACGGCGCGACTGGCAAGGGCAACGATCAGGTGCGCTTCGAACTTGGCTATTATGCGCTGGAGCCCGACATCACCGTCATCGCGCCCTGGCGCGAATGGGATTTCGTATCGCGCACCGATCTGATCAAATTCGCCGAGGCGCATCAGATTCCGATCGCGAAGGACAAGCGCGGCGAGGCGCCCTTCTCGACCGACGCCAACCTCCTGCACACGTCTTCCGAAGGCAAGGTGCTTGAGGATCCGTCACAGGAGACGCCGGATTACGTGTATTCGCGCACAGGGGACCCGGCAGATGGTCCGGATGCGCCGCAATATCTCACAATCGACTTCGAGAAGGGCGATCCAGTCGCCATCGACGGCGTCAAACTCTCGCCAGCGGCGCTGCTCGCCAAACTCAACGAACTTGGCCGGCTGCATGGCGTTGGCCGGCTCGATCTCGTCGAAAATCGCTTCGTTGGCATGAAGTCGCGCGGCATGTACGAAACGCCGGGCGGCACCATCCTGCTCGTCGCCCATCGCGGGATCGAGAGCCTGACGCTCGATCGCGGCGCCGCGCATCTCAAGGACGAGTTGATGCCGCGTTACGCCGAACTGATCTACAATGGCTTCTGGTTTTCGCCGGAGCGCGAGATGCTTCAGGCGGCGATCGACAAAAGTCAGGAGCATGTCGAGGGCCAGGTGCGCTTGAAGCTCTACAAGGGCGCCGCGATTCTGGTAGGCCGCGAGAGCCCGTGGTCGCTTTACGATCAGGAGCTGGTGAGCTTTGAGGAGGGCGGCGCCTACGACCAGCGTGACGCCGAAGGCTTCATCAAACTCAACGCCCTGCGTCTGCGCACGCTGGCGAAAAGGGCTGCGAGAGGGGCGAAGAAATAGAGCGATCTGCAATCATTTGATCTTCACCGACGCGCCCCCCATCCGGTTCGCCTGCGGGAACCAACCTCTCTCCGTCGGGAGTAGGAATCCCTTTCCTTTGAGTTGAGGCGCACGAGGCAAGGGCGAGAGGTAAGGGGGATTTACGCGCCGGCGGCCAGCGCCGCGCGCGGCTCGTGCAGAGGATACTCCGCCTCAAGGATATAGGGTCCACCGCCGATCGAATCCCGCGATGAATAAAGCACGAAGCGCGTGGCCATGAAGCGGAGCGGCGGGAAATAGCCGCGTGCGCCCAGATAGGCGGCGACGGCCGAGGGGCTGGCGCCCCGAAGCCGCGCCAGCGTCACATGCGGCGTGAATTTGCGCGGCTCTGGCGGCGCGCCCAGCCTGCGCAGCAAACGCTCCTGCTCGGCTTGCATCTCCATCAGGGTGGAATCGGGACGTGCGCGCGCGACGATGGCGCGCGGCTTGTCGCCGCCAAATGCTGCCAGTTCATCGAGCGTCAGCGCAATTTCGGGACGCTCGATCAAGGCGAGGGCGTTGGCGGCGTCGCGCGCGAAGGCGTCGTCAACGTCGCCGATGAAGCGCAGGGTAATGTGATAATTCTCGACATCGATCCAGCGGGCGTTGGGCACGCCGCCGCGCAGCCGCTCCAGGCTCTCGGCGACGGCGGCCGGAACCTCCAGCGCCGTAAACAGTCTGGGCATCAGCTTCTCCTGTCGTCTTCCGCGTCTGGATGCGCTTGCCGCCGAAGTGGATTCCGTTCGGCGAAAGAAAGCGCGGCGAAATTAAAGAGCAAAACGACTGTCTGAGTCGATCAGACTGAAGAACGCTCTAGCGGTTCTGCGCCGGGCCAGCGGGGCTTTTGCCAAGGCCTCGCGCGCCCAGAAGATTCTCGACCGGCGGGGCGGCGATCTCCACCATTTTCGCAACGCCCGCCGGATTGGGATGCAGACCGTCGCCGATCAGCAGTTTAGGATTGCCCCAGACCGGGGCCATCATGAAAGGGATCAACGCCGCGTCATGTTTTGCCGCCAGTTCAGGGTAGATCGAATCGAATGCCGCCTTGTAAGCTTGCCCCCAATTATCGCCTGAGGCCATTGTCGCGAGCATGACGGTCACGCTTTTTGACTGAAAGGTCGCGATCATCCGGTCGAGATTGTCGCGGGCGATCTTCGGATCGACTCCGCGCAACATGTCGTTGGCGCCCAGTTCAATGATGACGACGTCGAAGGGGCCCGATTCGAGCGTGTAGTCCAGCCGCGCCAGGCCGTTGGCCGTGGTGTCGCCGGAGACCCCGGCGTTGACGACGCGCACGTCGAAGCCGTCGGCGCGCAGGCGGTTTTCAAGCCGGGCCGGCAAGGCGTCTTGTACGCCAAGGCCGAAGCCGGCGGAGAGACTGTCGCCGAAGACAAGAATCTGCGCGGGGGCGGCGTCTGCGGCGCTCGCACCGCAGAACAGGGTCGAGAACAATGTCGCGAACAATGTTTGGAGGGACGGCCGGAACAGGCGATAAGGCGCTGTCGCGCGGGGCGAGGTCATAAGGAAAATCCTTTGTGGAACAGGTTATCGAACTGGCCGATCTTCATCTCACCCTCGGCGCGGGCGCGGCGCGGGTGCATGTCCTCAAGGGCGTTACCCTGTCGGTGGCCAGGGGCGAGACGGTAGGTCTCGTGGGGCCGTCGGGATCCGGCAAATCGACGCTGCTGATGACCCTCGCCGGGCTGGAGCGGCCGGACGCCGGAACCGTGCGGGTGGGCGGACATGATCTCAACGCCCTTTCCGAGGACGCGCTGGCGCGCTTTCGAGGGTCCAACATAGGCGTGGTGTTTCAATCTTTCCAGTTGATCCCGACAATGACGGCGCTGGAGAACGTCGCCGTGCCGCTCGAACTTGCTGGCCGCTCTGATCCCTTTGCGCGAGCCCGGACCGAACTTGAGGCGGTGGGGCTCGGCGACCGGCTTGCCCATTATCCGGGTCAGCTCTCCGGCGGCGAACAACAGCGCGTGGCTCTGGCGCGGGCGCTCGCGCCCGATCCTCTCATTCTGGCGGCCGACGAACCAACCGGCAATCTCGACTCCGAGACGGGCGCCGCCATCGCCGATCTGATCTTTGCCCAGCAAAAGCGGCGCGGCGCGACGCTTGTGCTCGTCACCCACGATCCTCTACTGGCCGCGCGCTGCGCCCGTCGCGTGTCGCTGCGCTCTGGACGCATCGAATCGGACGACGCCAGATGACGACGCCCCGATTCGCCCGGCTGCCGTTCGGCCTGCGTTTCGCCCTGCGCGATCTGCTCGGCGATCCGCGTGGTTTCGGCGTGTTCATCGCCTGTGTCGCAATTGGGGTCGCCGCCATCTCAGGCGTGTCCGGCCTGTCGCGCTCGCTGGCGCAAGGGCTGTCGCGGGAGGGACGCACGATTTTGGGCGGCGACGCCTCCTTCAGCGTCGTGGCGCGCGAGTTGAGCGCAGAACAGCGCGCCTTTCTCGGATCGCGCGGCCGCCTGTCCGAGATCGACCTGATGCGCGCCATGGCCAGACGCGACGACGGCCAGGCGGCGATGGTCGAGATCAAGGCCGTCGATCCGGAAAGCTACCCCGTTTTCGGGTCGCTTGAGAGCGATCCGGCCCTGCCGTTGGCGACGGCGCTGGAGACGCGCGACGGCGTCGCCGGCGCCTTGGTCGATCCGGCGCTGCTGGCGCGTCTCGACGTCAGGTCGGGCGACGTCGTCGAGATCGGCGATGCGCGCTTCCGTCTGCGCGCAAACCTGATCAACGAGCCCGACAAACTCGCCGGCGGCGTTGGCTTCGGTCCGCGCGTGATGATCTCCCGCGCGGCGTTGGCGCGGACCGGACTCGTGACGCCAGGCGCTGTGGTGCGCCATGTCACTCGGGTGACGTTGGTTCCGGAAGCGAGCGACGCGGCGCTGAGAGACTTTATGGCGGCGGCCGACGCCGCCTTTCCGCAGGCGGGTTGGGAGACGCGCAGTCGCGATGCGGTCTCGCCGGCCTTTTCCCATAATCTTGATCGCTTCGCGCAATTGCTGACGCTTGTCGCCTTGACTGCGCTGGTCGCTGGCGGCGCCGGAGTCGCCAACGCCGTTCAGGGGTTTGTCGACCGCAAGCGCGAGCAGTTCGCTGTGCTCAAGGCGCTCGGCGGCTCCGGTCGGCGGGTTTTCGCCATCGCCTTGATGCAGGTGATGGCGGCGGCGATCGTCGCCATATGTCTCGGCCTGGCGCTGGGCGCGTTGATCCCCGGGATTGCGGCTGACGCCCTGCGGCAGGTTGCGCAACTACCGGTCGCGGCCACGCCCGATGTGGCAGGCGCGGCGCTGGGAACGCTTTATGGACTGCTTGTGACGCTGATGTTTTCACTCGCGCCGCTTGGCCGTGTGCATGAAGTTCCTGTCGCGGCCCTGTTACGCGACGACCCGCGTCCCGACCGGCTCTGGCGATATCGACTCGCAGCCGCCGGCGCCGGACTGTCGCTTCTCGCGCTGGCGATGGTTTCGGCGGCGGACGCGAAAGTCGGCGCTGTCTATATCGGCGCGGCGATTGGCGCTGTCGCGGCGCTGCGCGGGGCCGCTTTTCTGGTGATGCGTCTCGCCCGGGCGCTTCCGCATCCCCGCGATCCGCGTCTACGGCTGGCGCTGGCCAATATCTGGCGGCCCAAAAGTCTGACGCCGGCGCTGATCGTTTCCATTGGCGTCGTGCAGACACTTTTGATCGCGCTGTCTCTGGTCGAAGGGGCTATTCACCGCGAACTGGAGCGCGCCGACGCCGGCGAAATTCCCAATTTCTTTTTTATTGACGTCCCGAAAGAGGAAAAGGAGGCCTTTCGGTCTTTTCTTGAGGGGCTTGTCCCGGCGGGACAGATTGCGCATGTGCCGATGATGCGCGGGCGGATCGTTGCTGTGAAGGGCGTTCCCGTGGATAAAATCGCCGTCGCCGATGACGCAAAGTGGGCGCTCGACGGTGACCGTGGCGTCACTTTCTCGGCGACCGTGCCCGTCAATTCGCAACTCGCCGCCGGCGCGTGGTGGCCCGAAGATTACGCCGGACCGCCCCGCGTATCGCTGGAGAGCAAAGTCGCTGAGGGCATTGGCGTAAGGCTTGGCGACGAGATCACAGTGAACGTCATGGGGCGAGAGATCGTCGCGACAGTGGCGAATTTGCGCAAGCTCGACTGGCGCAGCTATGGCATCAATTTCATCATGGTGTTCTCGCCCAATGTTTTTCGCGCCGCACCCTACACCGAATTATTCACCATCGCTTATGGGGCGCCGCCGGGGCGTGACGCGGTAGATCAGCGAATTGTTCGTGAGACGGCGAAACGGTTTCCGCAGGTCGTCTCGATTCGGGTGCGTGAAGCGATCGCGGCCATCGACAAAATTGCCGGTCAACTCGCTCTTGCGGCGCGCGCCGCCGCCGTTATCGCTATTTTCACGGCGATTCTTGCGCTGGCGAGCGCATTGGCCAGCAGTCAGCGAACCCGCCTGCATGATGCTGTGGTGCTCAAAACGCTGGGCGCGACCCGCAGCTGGCTTTTGTGGACCTACGGTCTTGAGTTCGCGCTGGTCGGCCTTGTGGCTACGATCATCGCGATCGCGGCCGGCGCCGGCGCAGCCTATTTCGTCACGAAATCTTTGATGAAAATTGATTTCGTCTTCCCTGCGGCGACGGTTGCGGCGATCGCCGTCGCCACGCTTCTCGTAACCATAGGTCTGGGACTTGCCGGCACCTGGCGCGTTCTCGCACGACGACCCGGCCCTGAATTACGGGAGTTGTGAGGACACCAGAGCATTAACCAGTTTGATTGAATGAGACCGTAGCTCCGGACTTTTATTTTAATGCGCTTTCTTTCGACAAACCACATCCCGCTTCGGCGAAAAGCGCTTCAGCGGCCGCCAAGCTCCGACAATCGCTCGTCGCAATGTTTAATTTCAGCGGCGCTGGCCGAAAAATAAGAGATCTCGCACAGGGCCTGATAACGGCTGGCGACGAACATCGACCATGCGCCAAAACCACAGGAGGCGATGACCGCGCAAATCAACAAGGTCTTTTTCATCAGGGCAACCTGTTAGAATCTATCCTATTACCTAGGCGACTCCGCCCTTCCGACAAGCTTGGGGCTGATGTCGGAGGCTTGTCATGGCTGGCAGACCACCTTGAGGAGGCGCCTGCGCGCGGTTGCCGAGCGTGAACAGGAGCTTTATGGTCCTTTTCCGGCGCGTCGCGCCACGCCAATTCCAGAAAACGCCCGTTGACGGGCTCCAGCCGAGGACATCCGCTCATGTCGAACCTTCCCGACGAAAAGTCGCCGGAATTGGCCCGTGGAAAGGGTGGCGCGGGAACTGAACACTCCTGGCTCGCCGCACTGGAAGAGGGGATCGACGAGATCAAGACCCAGCCGCCCGGCATTGTGTTCCTTGATGTAGTTAAAATCGATTTGCCTTACATCGTTATGCTGTCGATGGCGGTGTTTGGGATCGGCCTCGTCACCTTCACTGGGGAGCCTTCTGGCTTCTATTGGGAGCTGCTAACTCCCATTTACTGCGGCCTGTGCATTTACGTTGGCTGGCGCAACGCCCCGACAAAAGAAGAACGGTTCAAGCTGATCTGGACGCAAATCTTGCACTGGGCGGCGTTTCTGGCCGCGATGTGGCTCATCTATTCCCCGACCATGCGCAGTCTCGTCGACGTCAACGCCACGGGCCTCAATTTGATGGTCTTGCTGGCGTTGGCCACCTTTGTCGCGGGCGTTCACGCCGAGGCCTGGCAAATCTGTGTTGTCGGTCTGATTCTGGCGATGTTTGTGCCCGCCGTCGCCATCATCCAGCGCACATCGCTGTTTATCATTATTGCCCTTCTGGGCATAATGTTCATTTTCGTCAGCCTGTACGCAACGACACATTCCGAACGCCGGAAGGTCAAGGCCGGCGAGTAGTGGGTCTACTCAAGAGTCGAGAAGCGACGGCGCCGAAAGTCCGGCGCCGTCGCCATTGAATGCCGCCGCCCCGCCGTTCAGGCCGAGGGCTGAGAGGAGAGCGCCGCGCGAATGGCGTCGTCCTTTGATTTATCGAAAGAGGTGCGAAGCACCGTTCCGCCGACGCCCTTGAGGCCCTCAAGCACCTTGTCTGTCGTCATTTTTCGCACCAGCAGAAAAAGGGCCGCGCCGCCCGGCGGAACCGCTTCGGCGATGTCTTTCATAAATTTGTCGTCGATGCCGAAATCTGTCAGCGCGCCGGAGACGGCCCCGGAGGCGGCGCCGAGCGCGGCGCCGGCGAGCGGCATCATGAAGATCATGCCGATCAACGCCCCCCAGAAGGCGCCCGAGACGCCACCGATCGCGGTGGCGTTAAAAAGCTGATTGAGCTTGATCGATCCGTCTTCGGCCTTTACGGCGACGACTGCGTCCCCCAACTCGATCAAATATTCCTTCTGCATCGAAAACAGCTTCTTGCGCACCGCCTCGGCTTTCTCCTCGGTCGAAAACGCGATCACCAGCAAGTCATTCATCCGATCCTCCCTTCATTGAATTAAACACCAGTTCGCCATACCCCACGGCGCCCCTCATAGACCCGAGGCCGGCAAAAGCAAATGCTCCAGAAACGCGCCATTTTGGCTCTATCGTAAAGATTAACGCTTTCTCTCTCAGAGCGCTGACGGGCGCGCCCGCTCCGGCGCCCGCTGCCCTGGCGTCAGCCTGTAGGCCATGGCGATCACGCCCAGCAACAGGAGGCCGATCAGCGCCGGGAGGCGCGTGTTGGGGGCGCCAAGCAGAACGACGATCACGCCAATCAGAAAGGCGGCGGCCAGCAGGCTCGATAGAGGCCAGAAAGGCGCCGGGAAGAGCGGCAGCGCTTCGCCACTCTCCTTGAGGCGTCGACGGAAACACAGGTGAGTATAGAGAATGATGAGCCAGATCAGGATGCCGATGAAGGTCACCGCCGAGGTCAGATATTCGAAGGCTTCGGATGGCGTGAAATAATTCAGACCGGCGCCGGCGAACAGAAAGGCGATGGTCGTAAGCATCGCCCGCATGGGTATGCCGTTGGGCGCGATGGAATTAAACCACACTGGAGCCTGATGCGACTGTGCGAGCGTATGCAGGATCCGCCCGCTGCTGAAAATTCCGCCATTACAGGAGGAGAGCGCCGCAGTCACGACCACGAAATTGACGACGCCGGCTGCCTTGTCGAGACCCATGCGCTGGAAGACCTGCACGAAAGGGCTCCCATCGACGCCAATGCGGTTCCAGGGAAAAATCGCCAGAATGACGAAAAGGGCGCCGACATAAAAAATAATGATCCGCCAGATAAAGGAATTAATCGCCATAGGAATGGTGCTCTGCGGATTTTCCGCCTCACCGGCGGCTATTCCGATCATTTCAACGCCGACATAGGCGTAGACGACCATTTGCATCGAGAGCAGGCAACCTGCAACGCCAGTTGGAAAGAAGCCGCCGATCTGCGTGAGATTCGACAGTCCGATGGGTTTCCACTCGCCCGGGAAACCGAACAAGATGACAAACAGTCCGAGAGCGATCATGACGAGAATGGCCGCGACCTTGATCAGCGCAAACCAGAATTCGAATTCCCCGAACACGCGTGCGGTGAACAGATTGATCGTTCCCATGATCGCGATGGCGGAGAACGCCCATATCCACTGGCTTGAACCGGGAAACCAGTATTGCATGTAAATCCCGACCGCCGTGACTTCGGCGATGGCGATAATTGTCCAGTAAAACCAGTAGCCCCAGCCTACCAGATAGCCAAGAAAAGGGCTGACGTAATGGGTAGCGTAGGTGGCGAAGGAGCCGGTGACGGGATGGTGGACCGCCATCTCGCCGAGCGCCCGGAGAATGAAGAAGGTCATTGCGCCGGTGATCAGATAAGCCAATAAAATCGACGGGCCGGCGAGTTTGATCGCGGAGGCGGAGCCAAGAAAGAGGCCCACGCCAATTGTCGAACCCAGCGCCAGTAGACGCATTTGGCGCACGCCAAGGCTTCGCCTGAAGCCTTCGGAACTATTTTGCATCGTAACTCTCTTTGTCGATTGATTATAAATGAATTAAAAATGAAAAGGAAGCTGGCGAAGCAACGGCGCGAAAGTCGCCAGGATCGGGCGAATGAACCCATCTGATCTACGGCTTGAGTAACGCCGAGCGTGCTGCATAGCGATGTTAGCCCTGAAAGTTGACCGATCATCGTCAGCGGTTGATAAATCAGACGCTGAATTCATGCTTGGGGCAGAGAATGAGAACAGTCGTAATTGCGATTGCCTTGATAGCTGCGGCTGCGGCCTTTTTTATTTTTGCCGGCGACAGGCTATCGTTGAATCAAAGTCCGTCTGTGGGCGTTGGCGACCGGATCAAAAGCGCGGCGACGACGGCCATCGTCAAGGAAATTGAGGACCCGGAATGCGCCAAATTGCTCGATCTCATCAAGGGAAAAACGGCCGCCGTCGTTCAAAAAATCTCACATTCCGGTCACGAAATACTGCTTGTCCATCCGGCGACGAAATCGACAATCTCGCTTGATTGCTCGACGCCGTCCAAAATGTCGATGACCTTCATCTCAAAGGACACCTCGCCGACGGACGACTGGTTCACGGTCATTGGCGCTTCAGGCGATGTTCTTGTGAAAAAGGATCCCGCCCTGATTATCGCCGAGGCGCGTAAATGTCTCTCCGCCGCCAAAAAGGACCCGACCACCTCGGCGCAGGAGGAAGTCTCCGGCGTCGATGTGGATTGCGCCCTGCCGGAGGGAGACGAGTCAGGCTATCTGGTGGCGGTCATGGCCGCAGATCCGGCGGCGCAAAAAGACACGACCACAGCTACAGCGAAAGCAACCGCGCACAAGCCGGGCGGCAAACATCGCCAATGACGAAAAATGGAATGCGCCGCCGCTGTATGTCACAGCAGCGGCGGGCTATACGCCTGAGCGGAGAGAGCTGAAAAAAGCAACGTCGCCGGATGGTGGATGGCGGCTCGCGGGTTCAATACACCATCTGCACCAGCGTTCCGACCTGCACGCGATTGAACAAATCAATCACATCCTCGTTGCGCATGCGGATGCAGCCATAGGAGGCCGCAGTGCCGATTGACTGGCGCATCTTACTGGTGGTTCCGTGTATCGCCACCTGGTAATGATCGAGCGTCAGGGCGCGCGCGCCCATCGGATTGCGCGGCGATCCGCCAGGGATGAAGCTGGGAAGTTCCGGATGGTCGGCGGCGACTTCCGCCGGCGGCGACCAGTCGGGATATTCGAATTTGCCGGCAATGTAGGTCGTGCCTGACCATTCCTTGCCGGCCTTGGGCACGGCGATCGGATAGCGGATGACCCGGCCATCCTGATAGACGAGCATCAATTGGCGATGTCTGGCGTTAATGACGATTTTCTGGGAGGGTGTCGAAAGGTCGAAAAGATCGAGGTCTTCGGCCTTCGAGGAAGTCGTTGTGGTCATGAACAGGAAGGCGATCAAGCCGAGGCATTTCTTCATCACGGCGGTTACTCACGTCACGCGTTACCAACCACTCCATAAAAACAAAGTAAGGTTTATAAATCGTATCTTTTTACCATGATCGAATAATTATAACCGAGCCGCGCCTGCAGAGGGTTCCCGCCAGGAAACCTTCTGGCGTCAACTTGCGACGCAACTCTTTTTTGCCAGCCGGGAAAGAAGAAAACCGCCGGTTCAGCCTGTCCGGGAGTATCCGGCCATTTCGACCATGAAGAGCGGAACAAGGACGATCAGCAAGACAAGAAAGACGATGATCGTCAAAGCCGGCGCAAAATACATCATCAGAAGAAGAAATACGACTGAGCCGCTGATGATTTTGATCGATGTGCCTTTATCGAATTCATAGCGTCGCGCGAAACCTGCGGGGGTTTGCACCCATAGGCGCGTCTGAGCGGACTCATTTTTCATCAAGACGAGTTCAATGCGATTGTTCAACGGCGCGACCATAGGGCATCTCCGAATCGAATGGCCGCATCTAC
Source organism: Methylocystis sp. (assembly GCA_040399965.1). GTDB lineage: Bacteria > Pseudomonadota > Alphaproteobacteria > Rhizobiales > Beijerinckiaceae > Methylocystis. The sequence continues at coordinate 11,060 of JBBARD010000057.1, forward strand.
TTAAGCCTAACAAATTCTTCGTCGCCCAGCGAGCGTATATTTTCTCCCCGAACAGATCAGTCGCCGCATCTATTTTCACGGCGGCGCGCAACAACCCTCGGATTGTTCCGTCTGTCTTGGCGGGCAGGGCTGATCGCCCCATGAGCAGAACACGCAACAGTCTCCTGTCAGGGGACGCAAATGAGCGCCGCAGTTTTTGCAGTCATAGATAAATACGCAGGCGTCGACGGGCATTGTTTCTGACGCCCGGAAATCGCAATGCGGACAGATGATGGTCGATCTTCGCGTCATGTTTAATCAATATTCCAAATATTTTTTCGCGTCGATGGCCTTTGGCTGCGCAGCCAGGACGCGACGTTTGATCGCCGTCAATGTCAACACTATCGTTAATCAGTTGTTAACCACAAAGCCTCTTTGGGCTTGTGTTATGGTCAAGATCAAGTATGATGGGACATCGTCCTGATGTTCATTGCAACAAGTTCTGCGCAGTCGGGGCGATTAGTCCTTCGGAGCGGGCGCCAGGCGCCCGAGGCATGAGGCCAACTCCGTCGACCGGCGCAACCCCGGTATGTCCCTTAAACATCCATCACCCAAGGGATAGACAATCATGGCCAGCATTCTCAATAATCCATCCGCAATCACGGCCCTGCAATCGCTGCGCTCAACGCAAAATGCGCTGAGCGTCGCGCAAAAACAGGTGTCGACCGGCTACAAGATCGGCGGCGCAGAGGATAACGCCTCGACCTGGTCGATCGCAGAAGCAATGAAGTCTGACAAGGCGGCGCTGTCGACGATCAGCGACGCGCTGGCGGAAAGTTCTTCAATACTCAATGTCGCAAGCGCCGCGGTGAAGAGCGCAATCTCCGTGATGAACGACATCAAAAGCGCCCTTGTTCAGGCGCAGCAGCCAGGCGCTGACACGTCAAAGGTTTTGACCGGCCTGCAGCAGCTTGGCAATCAGCTCAAAAGCGTCGTCTCCGCGGCCACCTTCACGGGCATGAACGTGCTGGATGGGTCGCAGACCGGCTCGGTGAGCTTCATCGCCTCCTATAATAATGGCGGCGGCGCCGCCGCTTCCACCGTAGGCACCATAGATCTCAACATCACCGACCTGACCAACGCCGGGGGAGCAGGCATTCTCGAGGCGGCGCAGGCGACCGGCGCTGGCGCAGCGACAGACTTCACCGGCCTTGTTACTGGCGATCTTGCCGCCGGGACGATAGCCGACACCCTCTCAAACGCTGACAAGGCCATCGCCGATCTCACCACCTACGCGGCTGAAATCGGCGCGACACAGTCGCGCATCACCTCGCAGAACGAGTTCATCAAAACGATGGCCGAGGCTTTGACGACCGGCGTATCATCGCTGGTCGACGCGGATATGAACGAGGCGTCGACCCGTTTACAGGCTCTTCAAACCCAGCAGCAGCTTGGCGTTCAGGCGCTTTCTATCGCCAATCAGAACGCGCAAATGATCCTCAAGCTCTTCCAGTAAGGCCATGAGAACCGGGTCGCGGGACAACCTGCGGCCCGGGCTGGGACCCGAGAAGGTTAAGACTATATTAACCTTTGTTAAAAATAGGATTTCTTCTCACGATGTCCGGCGGGACGTCATTTTCGCACAAGGCGGCGCGCCCAGTTTGGGTCGGCATAAGCTGACAAGGGCCGCGCGCGCGACATGGATCGCCTCAACCAGTTTTCAGAAAATCTCAGAGCGCTGGGTTCGCGCAAACTGCTGGCGCTCGCGCTGATTATCGTGTTGGTTATGAGCATTGTCTCCGTTGCAGCCTATTATCTTTCCAGACCAAATTTTGAGACTCTCTACGCCGGTCTCGACCGCGAAGACATCAGTCGAATTGGCGCCGCGTTGCGGGCTACGGGCATCCCTTTCGACGTGAACCCGGAGGGGAACGCCGTCTCCGTTCCTTTTGGCCAGACGGCGCAGGCGCGCATGATGCTTGCGGAGCGCGGACTGCCACAGAGCGCCAATGCCGGTTACGAACTCTTCGACAAGGTCGGGGCCTTGGGCCTGACCTCCTTCATGCAGGAGGTAACGCGTGTGCGCGCGCTGGAGGGAGAACTGGCCCGCACGATCCAGTTGATCCGCGGTGTGAAGGCCGCGCGCGTGCATATCGTTATGCCCGACGAGGGCTCCTTCCGTCGGGCTAAACAGCAGCCCTCCGCCTCGGTGATCATTCGCACAGAAGGTCCTGACGATACGCCTGCTGCGCAAGCCATTCGTCATCTTGTCGCGTCGTCCTTGCCGGGGATGACGGTCGATCAGGTCACTGTGCTGAATACGGATGGCTCCATACTCTCCGCCTCAGACGGGGAGCCGGCGGATACGGCGCCGGTGAAAACGCTGACCCTCGAAAAAAATATCGCGCATGACATTCAGGATAATATTCGACGTACCCTCACGCCCTATTTGCGCCTGGCAAATTTTCAGGTGAGCGTGCGCGCGAGGGTGAATACGGATCGCAAACAGATGAACGAAACGATTTTCGATCCAGAGTCGAAGGTTGAGCGCTCCGTGCGCACGGTCAAGGAAAATTCCCAGTCGCAGAACAATGGCTCAGGCGCGAATACAACAGTCGAACGCAACATACCGCAGGCAGGGCAGAGTTCCAATGATGGAAGGCAATCGAGCGATCAAAACCGCAAGAGCGAGGAGCTGACCAATTTCGAGTTGTCGTCGAAGACGATTTCCACGGTCAGCGGCGGATATAACATCGATAATCTTTCCGTGGCCGTGCTGGTGAATCGCAACGCCTTCGCGGAACCCGGCAAACCACCGCCAAAGGCTGAGGATGTTGATCGACAGGTGAGAGAAATCGAAGCTTTGGTCACGTCGGCCGCCGGCCTGAAAAAAGAGCGGGGGGATATGCTCAAGGTGACAGCGGTCGACTTCTTGTTCAACGATAACGATATCGGACCGGCTGAGGGACCGGGTTTTGTCTCCATGTTGCAGAGTCATTTCGGCGCGATCCTGAACGCCTTGACGGCGGTCGGAATCGCGGCTCTGGTCGTGGTCTTCGGACTCATGCCGGCGCGCCGCGCCTTGTTGGCCGAACCCGCTGTCGAGCGTCTGGAGCCGCCGCCGCTGATTGCCGCCGATGGCGACCTGGCAGGCGGTTCGGCCAACATGCTCGCAGCTCAAGGGGCCGAGGCAGCCGGTCCCTTTGTCATTGCAGCAGGGGAGATTACAGAGCCTCAAAGGGACTCCGCTTTGCGTAAACTCGAACAATTGATCAGGATCGACGATGTTAGAGCGGCCGCGGTCATGAAACAATGGTTGCGGACATGAGGTCAGCAGTAACGATTCGCAAGGCGAGCGCCTATCTGACGTCCTTCGACGCGCCCCGGCCCGCCAACGATTCGCATGACTCCCTCGTGTCGATCGCTACGCCGATAGCTGAACCTCCTTCGGATTGCGAGGACCTGTCAACGACCCGGCCCGAGATGGAACACGTCACTGGATATGACGCGCAAATTCAGCCTGACAGCGCGACGCCGCTGGACAAAACAGTGGCGATCGAAACGAAAATCGCGTCAGCGGTTGAAGATGAGCGCAGGGCCGCAGCGCAACGGCTTGAACTAGAGCGCGAAAACTGGACTACCGAAATTGCAGACTGTCTCGCTCTGCGTTTCGAGCAAACGATGGCCATGACCATCGAAAAATGTAGAGATGATATCGCTGGAATACTCAGACCTTTCGTTTCACATGAGGTTTTTGTCCGCTCCCTTGCTGAGGTGACGGACAGTCTCAAAAAAGGACTGTCTGGCGCAGTCGCCCCCGTTATAGAGATTTCGGCCCCTGCCGATCTGATTGATAAATTATCAGGCGCGCTCGCCGATCGGGATATTTCAATCATTGCACGCGAGACAGACCAACTGGACGTTGTGGTCAATTTCGGCTCAACCACAATCTCGACGGCGCTGGAGGCGTGGGTGGCGCAACTGACGCCAAGCCAAAGGGACATCTGATGAACGAAAAGGATAAGGAAGAGCCGATCATCATCAGAAAGAAAGTTTCCGGTGGCGAGGATGATCATCATGGCGGCGTCTGGAAACTGGCCTTCGCCGATTTTATGACGGCAATGATGGCGTTTTTTCTGGTTATGTGGCTGATCAATTCGACATCGAAGGAAACAAAGGCCGTTATCGTTCAGTATTTCAATCCAGTGCAATTGACGGACTCGACGCCGGCAGTCAAAGGGCTCAGCGATCCTGGGTTGACGCAACCTCCGGCGAGCCACGCAAAACAGGAGACAAAAGACAACACGAAAAAATCTCCCATGGACGTCACGGAAGAGGATCTTCATACGGACCCTTTGCGGGCGCTCAATCAGATCGTCAATAGCGAGTCGAAACGCCCAAGTCGCTCATCGAATGATCCCGATCGTTTTTCGGACCCATTTGAAAGAGCCGACCAGCGCGCCGGGAGCGTCAGACAAAAATTGAGCGACGCGACATCGGCTGCGCAGACGGAGGATTATACGCAGACGGATCATGAGTCTGCTGCGCTGACGATGCGACACGAGATCGAAAAAATCGTCCGGCAGGAGTCACGTAATCCGCACGAGCAGCCGACAGTCGAGGTCAAAGACGTTGATGGAGGCGTTTTAATCAGTCTGACGGACGACGCGAATTTCAACATGTTTGGCGTTGGCTCAATCGAGCCCAAGCCGCAATTAATCCGGATATTGGGACAAATCGGCAAGATCCTGGCTTCTCGCACCGGCGAAATCGAAATCCGAGGGTATACCGATGCGCGTTCCTATGCAGGCAGGAACTACGATAACTGGAGATTATCTTCCGATCGCGCGACCATAGTCAATTACACGCTGGTGCGGGGCGGCTTGCCTCCGTCGCGCGTCGAGAAAGTGGTCGGCTACGCGGATCGTCATCTCAAGAATTCAAAGGAGCCGCTCTCGCCCCTAAATCGTCGCATCGAAATATTTTTGCGGCCAGAGAAATGAAAATCATCTATGCGTGGATACTTCTATTCCTGAGTCTCGCGCATCTGGCTTGTGCACAGGATCTCGCTGATAGCGTTCGAGAATTGAACGCAGCGCAAAATCGTATGGCTATCGGCAGGGAGAATGCAGGGACTCAGACAGCGGCGAAATTCGACGCGATCGAGGCGTTAATTCCCACACTGGAGCCAGAGGCGTGGGCGCAGTCGCGAAACCTTCGCGCCGCTATCGTTTACCTGCTCGGCGGCGGGGCGCCAGAACATCTGCGCGAGATTTTCGACGCTGGCTTTATCTTCGGGGAAGAAGCGTCTTTGCTGGAGGCTTCCTTGCTCAACGCCGAGGGAGACGAACGAGCTGTGGAGAGGATCGCGGCCTACGATCCGGGGCAATATCCGGCTTTGTTGGGCGGCCATCTCGCGCTTGTTCAGGGCAGTGC
>JBBARD010000058.1:0-11087 GCA_040399965.1 Methylocystis sp.
CGATCCCATGTTCGATCCCATGTTCGCATCGACGCCGTGCGGTCGCCCGGCGCCGCTCAGCGCCGCCTGCACAGCGAAAGCGCCGCGGTGGTCAGCGACGTCGTGAACGCGAAAAATCTGAGCCCCTTTTCCGGCGCACGCAAGATTCGCGGCCAATGTGCCCAACAGCCGACCCTCGACGACGCCGCAGGACAGGTCTTTGAAGATCGATTTGCGCGAAACGCCGATAAGCAAGGGAAATCCCAAACTCAGCAATTGCGGGATAGCGCGCAGGGCGGCGTAATTCTGCTCGCGGCTTTTACCGAAACCCACGCCCGGATCGAGCGCGATATGCGCCATGGAGACTTCAGCGCGGCGGGCGATGTCAAGCGAACGCTCGAAAAAACGCAGCATGTCGGCGAGTATGTCGATGTCGGGATCGACGTTATCGCGATTGTGCATGATGACGACGCCGGCGTCCGACTCGGCGACGGCGCGGACCATATCCGGATCGCGTTGGAGTCCCCACACATCATTGACCACGGCCACGCCGACAGCGAGGGCGCGACGCGCTGTCGAAGCCTTGTAGGTGTCGATCGAAACAGGCGCGCCCGCCTTAGCCACCAGAGTCGCCAGCAAAGGTTCGAGTCGCGCCCATTCCTCTTCAGGCGATACCGGCGTGTGTCCCGGACGGGTCGACTCGGCGCCCACATCGACGATATCCGCGCCTTCCGCGACGAGTTTGCGCGCCTGCGCCAGAGCCGATTCTTTCGACGCGAACAACCCCCCGTCGGAAAAGGAGTCCGGCGTCACGTTGACAATTCCCATGAGCACCGGCCGCTGGTTGACCGGCGCGAAGAAACGGTCCCGCGCCGCCGCGATAGCGACGCGATCGAAGGCCTCAGACCGCTCAGTCATAACGGCTCTCAGTCTTCATATTTGATGTAGGCAAAGCGCTGATCGGTTTCGGGTGCGCCCTCAAGCGCGCCGCCCGCTTTGCCGGGACGCCAGGCGACGACGTCCTCGATTTTTCTGGCCAGTTCAAAATCCTTATCGGTGATCCCCCTGGCGTCATGGGTCATGAGTTTGACCTCGACCCAGGCGTATGAGGCGGCGAGATCAGGATGATGCCATGCCGCCTCCGCCAGATGGCCGACGGTGTTGATCACCATCAATGTGCTTTTCCAGCTGTGAGTCTTGTATTTGCGCCGCAGCCAGCCGTTTTCATAACGCCAATGGGGCAATTCCTGCGCCAGTCGCGCCAAAATCTGATCTTCCGAATAAACGCTTTTATCTTTTGACATCAGTGGGCTCCTGTCTTGCGTTCGCTCGACCGGCGACGCGCTCCCGCTTCCCCCTGCGGCAGATATAGCCTAAACCGGCGCAAAGTCTTGTTCGGAAGGGAGCATTATGTCGGCGAAGGTGAGCGTCTCGGCGTCGGCGCGGCTTCATCTCGGTTTTCTCGACATGAACGGCGGGCTGGGACGCAAATTTGGCGGACTCGGCCTTGCCCTCGACGCGCCTGTCACCCGACTGACGCTGACGCGGGCCGAAGCCAATCAGGTCGAGGGGCCGGAAAGCGCCCGGGCCCAACGGCTTCTGGAGACGACGCAAGCCGTGCTGGCGCCGACCGCTCGCCACAGGCTGATCCTCCACGAGGCTATTCCCGCGCATTCCGGCTTCGGTTCCGGCACCCAGCTCGCGCTGGCGGTGGCTAACGCGGTGCGGCGGCTCGAAGATCTGCCCGACGACCCCGCCGCCGATGCGGCAATGCTATCGCGCGGCGCCCGGTCCGGACTCGGCGCCGGGTTGTTTGCGCAAGGGGGTCTGGTAGTCGACGGCGGCCGCGGCCCAGACACGCTGACTCCTCCAGTGATCGCCCGCGCCGAGTTCCCCGAGGACTGGCGGGTGTTGCTCGTGAGCGACCCGGCCGCCAGCGGTCTGCACGGCGCCGGCGAAAAGGAGGCTTTCGCGACTCTGCCGCCCCTTGAAGCGGCGGCCAGCGGAGAACTCTGCCGTCGCGTTTTGATGCAGGCGCTGCCGGCGCTGGCCGAACGAAACCTCCCGGCGTTTGGCGAGGCCGTAACGAGGATACAGGAAATCGTCGGCGATTATTTTGCGCCAGAGCAAGGCGGATATCGTTACACCAGCGCCAATGTCGAAAGACTGATGGCGCGATTGCGCAGTGCGGGGGCGACCGGGATCGGACAGACTTCTTGGGGACCGACGGGCTTCGCCTTTGTCGACAGCGCGGCGACGGCGAAACGCATCGTCGCGCGCGTTGAGCCTGAGGCTCGGGCTCTTGGCCTGTCCCTATCGGTGCACAAAGGCTGTAATCGCGGTGCGACGATTGATGCTGTTTATGCCCGGATCGCCTGATCCAAATGTTGCGGACGCTGACATGACGACATCGACGGGCGCTGCAAATCCACCTGTCGCAAAGCCCATGGGCGCTCTAACCCTCGTCGTTTGGCTGTCGCTTCTGTCGTCAGCCTCGGCGGTCTTCCTTCGGAGGCGAAATACGGTTTGCATGACGCTTTCGCAAATTGCGAGTGACAGCCCGGCGGCATATTCTTCATTCCTCTTCGCCAGCTTTATTTTGGCGGTTGGAACGAATCTTCACTTGTAGGCGCAACGCAAACCCGACTGGCGCTTTTCCTGGGAGGCGAATTTCGAACCGTTGAGCAATAGGGCCCCGAAATGACCGCAATGACAATCACTGGAGATGGCGCAGATGTCGGAACATGACGCACAAGAAATGGTCGCCCTTTTCGAGAAGCACGTCGCCGCCGAACTGAATGGCGACCTAGACCTCACCATGGCGACGATGACCGATCATCCGCATCTGATCAATCTGCCCACACCCCATGGCGGGGTGGGACGTGAGGAAGTCCATGCTTTTTATCGCGATTTTCTTGTCGGTAAATTTTTTCCTCCAGATGTCAAAATGACCAGCGTCTCACGCACGGTCAATGCTGAACGGATCGTCGACGAGCTGATCATCGCCTTCACCCATACGCATGAAATTCCCTGGATGTTACCCGGCGTCGCGCCGACCGGCAAAGCTGTGGTCGCCGCCTTTGTTGTGATCGTTGGCGTCAGGGAAGGCAAGGTCGATTACGAACATATCTACTGGGATCAGGCCAGTGTGCTGGTGCAGATCGGCGTGCTGAAACCCGATGGCCTGCCAGTGGTCGGCGCCGAAAACGCCCGCAAAATTCTCGCTCTGGGCAACGCGTAAGACTGTCACTTCGCGGGCGTCAAAGCACGCGCAAAAAGTCCGCGCAACGGTTGAAACCGGAATCGCGCCTCGTGTCGCCCCTCGGGGATCGCAATGGCGCGAAACATTGCATTGGCGCGCAGCAGCGGAGTCTCAGCGCCATCCACAAAGGCGAACCACCAAGGATGCCAGACATCGTAAAGAACGAGCCAGCCCCCACCCGTCGGAGCGACCGTCTCAATGCGAATATCGTCGTTTGCGTAGGACAAAATACGCGACTGCATGGCCTCCGGCGGCAAATTCTTGTGAGTGTGACAGAGCGGCGGCTCTTCAAGCAGAACGGTTTCGCGTAAATCCGCCTCGGGCCATTCGCCGGTTTCGGTCATCCGGGTAAAATCGACATGCATTGCGCAGGTGACAACCTGGACCCGTGGAAAAGCGTTTTTGTTTTCGTAGATCCGAACGTCTCCGATCCTCGTCAATTCTTCGAAATCGCCAACTTTGTAAGCCTTGTCGATCTGTTCGATCGGAACGCCCGTCGCAACATAGCGCAGTCCGAGCATGTCGGAGAGCGGCGAGCGATAGGAGGGGTATAGTTTGGAAAACTCCCGCTGTTCGGGCAACGCCAGATGATCTCCGGCGCCAGTGGCGTCTTCGAGCGCTTTGAGGCGCAACGGATTATAACCTAGATCGTGATCAAGCCCATGCACAAGCGTGACGTTGGGCCAGTGAAAATCAATCGCCGCCAGTTCGACGCGATCGCGCCTGTTGGGCGCGGCGTTTTGTTTCAGCCTGTCGCGAAGGAAAGCGATCACCGGATCTTTTGAATCGGGCCGCGAAACCTCGAACTGTTCGGGGGGCAGAGCCGTTGATTCATTTGGGCCATTGTTGACGATGAGATCGGCAGCCAACACAAGAGCCACGACGCCAAGCAGTCCCTTACCGTTAAGCATTCCTGCGGCTGTTCCCCAGATCACGGCGACAGCGAGCGCCATAAAACCAAGACTGATGGCCACTGGCGTCAGCGCTTGCGCCACATGTCCGTTCAGAGCGGCGACGCCGAGAGCAAGACAGAATAACCCCAACAGCGCGCCAAATAGAAGAAACGCGCTTACCTTGACAGCGCCACGTTCGATCAAGCTGAAACCGTAGCCGCCAAGAATGGCGAAGACGAAGCCTAGCAGGAAGGTCGCGTCGGCCGGGCGGCGCCACAGATCGACCCCCGGGATAAGAAAGAAAAATGCGAAGGCTGGCGTGTACCGGCCCAGTGCGTAGAGCACAAGGAACACCGCAAATCCGATGAAGAAACGTATTTCGCGACCGGCGTAGACCCCCGCGCCCAGCGCGACGAGGGCCGCTACGAGGGTCATTTCGCCAGCGTATATGTCGGTCATATTGCGGGCGAGGAAGATATCGGTTGTGCCGAACGCCGCCGACGGCGGTCCCCAGAAATCCTTCAGCGGACCGTCGGTTCCGAAAAGATTGGCGCTGATCAGCGTGAGAAAGGAGCCGGGAGGAAGGGAGCCCTTGTGGGCGCCGACAAGATCAATCGCCGGACGGTTGGAATTTTGCGCGAGCGCCAGGGTGAAGCTGAGCGGCAAGACGATAAGCAGGCTGCCGACAAGGCCGCCGGCGAGCAATGGATTGAGCGCGTTGATCCAGGGCAAGTCGTCAGTCAGGATCCGATAGATCGCGTAGGTCGCCAGCAAAATCACGCCAAGGAAGGCGACCTGATCGCGCCCCAACACCAGCATTGCCGCAACCGCGCCCGCCGCCGCGCCATAGAGGATCGAACGACGATCCAGCGCCCGCGCCAGCAACCAGAGGCTCACCGGCAACCACGACAGGCTCATTATCTGGCCGGTGTGCTGGAGGCGCCAGGCCGCCGAACCCCCCATGGCGAAAGCCAGCGCAGCGATCAGCGCGCCGGCGGCGCTCCAGCCGCGATCGTGGAAAAAGGCGATCAACCCCAGACCGCCCATCGCGAGCATGGCGAAACTAATCGCATCGCTGAGCAGGAAGGTGGGCTCGGGAGTTAGCGCCGCCGCAATCAGAAAAAACGGCGAAAAGATCAGGGACTGCGGATCGGCGATTTGCGGCATCCCGGCGAAGACATGCGGGGTCCAGAACGGCGATTGTCCGGAGTGCAGCGAATGGGCAAGAAAAACGAATTGCGGGTAGAAATGGGCCTTGGCGTCCCAGGGGATAGTGACTTGTCCCGAGAGCCAAGGGTAGGCGTAGATGGCGATGCAAACAACGAAAAGACAGGCCGCGAGACCAAATGGCTCAGGAGCGATCTGTCCCGGCGAATATGTGGCTTGGGGCTTCACGAAGCTGTTTATTCATTTTTTCGCGTCGAGGCGCAATCGACGGGATGTCGCGCCGAGCGGCACGACATCGGTATCAAGCGCCCTATCTGACGAGACACGATCCGCCGTCTGACTGAAAGTTCGCCGATTGACCAGTCCTGTCACCCAAAACCTGCCGCTGTTGCGCGTCACGGGGCTGAGTAAATCCTACGCAACGCCGCAAGGCCCCCTGCCGGTTTTGCGGGGCGTCGATCTCACGCTCAAAGCCGGCGAGACCCTGGCGATGATGGGGGAGTCCGGCAGCGGCAAGAGCACCCTGTTGCATCTGGTCGGGGCGCTGGACGACGCCGACGCAGGCGAAATCCTGCTCGACGGCGCGAATATCGTTCGTTTGCCGGAAAGCGGCAAAGCAACTGTCCGGCGCGAGACCATCGGTGTCGTGTTTCAGCAATTCAATCTGATCGCCAGTCTGACGGTCGGGGAAAATCTCGCCTTTCAGTCACGGCTGGCCAACCGTTACGATCCAGACTGGATGGCGCGACTGACGGAGCGTCTCGGGCTTGCCAGCTTGACCGGCCGTTATCCCGAGCAACTCTCAGGGGGCCAACAGCAACGCGTCGCGATCGGCAGGGCTCTCGCCGCGAGGCCGAAACTTTTGCTCGCCGACGAACCGACCGGCAATCTCGACGAACCCACCGGCGACGCAGCGCTGGCGCTCACTCTCGAACTGGTCGCCGAAACCGGATGCGGCTTCCTGATGGTGACGCATAGCGCCCGGCTTGCGGCGCGCCTCCAGCGACAGGCGACGCTTTCAGCAGGGGCGCTTACTTCAGTATGAGACAAATTTTCTGGACCCTTGCTGCGCTCGCCAGCCATTGGCGCAAACATCCCGCCAATCTGGCGACCCTAATTCTAGGACTCGCCATAGCCACAGCGCTCTGGAGCGGGGTGCAGGCGCTCAACACGCAGGCGCGCCGCAGCTATGACAGCGCGGCGAACGCCTTTACAGGCGGCAAAGCGCAAAATCTTGTCGCTGCGCAGGGGGGGCTTTTTGCTCAGGACCTCTTCGTCGCTCTTAGACGCGCCGGAATGCAGGTCTCTCCAATTCTCGAAGGTTCGGCGCGGATCGGTAAGAAAACGGCGAGACTGATCGGGATCGAGCCGCTGACTCTGCCTCATGACGCCGGGCTTGCGCCCCTCGCCGGCAATCGTAGCGCCACAGGCATGCTGACCGGCGACGGTCTCAGCTATGCCGCGCCCGAGACGATACGAGACCTGGGCGTCGTCGCCGGCGAACGACCAGTCACCGACGCCGGGTTCAAATTGCCGCCGCTTGTCGTGCTGTCGGAGGCGCCGCCGGGCGCCATCGTCGTCGACATCGGAGTCGCCCAAAAAGCGCTCAACCGGCCGGCAAGATTGTCCCGCATGATCGTTGCGCCGGAGGCGCGAATCGACGAGGCGACCCTCAGAGCCGCGACTGACAGGGCGCTGCGGATCGTCGAGCCGGAAGAAGACAGCGATCTCGCGCGCCTGACCGACAGTTTTCATCTCAATCTCACAGCCTTCGGCTTGCTTGCCTTTCTCGTTGGCTTCTTCATTGTTCACGCCTCATTCGGTCTGGCCTTCGAAGAGAGGCTGCCGGTTCTGCGCACGTTACGGGCATTGGGCGTATCCGCCCGCGCCCTGGTCACGGCGATGCTTATCGAACTCTCGGTCTTCACCTTGCTGGCCGGCGGCGCTGGCGTGATCGGCGGCTATCTTATTGCCGTAGCGCTATTGCCGGATGTCTCCGCCAGTCTCGAAGGTCTCTACGGCGCGCAAATATCCGGCGCTCTCACGCTTGATGCGCGCTGGATTATTTCCGCCCTCGCCATGGCGGGCGGCGGAGCCTTATTCGCCGGCGCCAGCGGTCTGCTCAAAACCTTCAATCTGCCGGTTCTGAGCGTCGCACGGCCTGTCGCATGGCGCGAGGCGCATCGCCGATATCTCTTTAGACAAGCGATCTTCGCATTGTTGTCGTTGATGATTGCAGCGCTCGCCAGCCGTTTCGCCGATACGCTCGAAGGCGGTTTCACGGTTATTGCCGCGACGCTGCTCGGCGTTGCGTTATTGTTGCCTTTGGCGTTGGAGGCGCTGCTGCGCATTGGCGAAGCGCTGTCGGAGACCCCGTTGTCCCGCTGGTTCTTCGCTGATGGGCGACAGGAAATCGCCGGGCTCTCGCTGGCCTTGATGGCGCTGCTGCTGGCCCTGGCGACCAATATTGGCGTTGGCGGCATGGTCGAGGGATTCCGTCGCACCTTCATCGGCTGGCTCGACCAGCGGCTCGTCGCGGAGATTTATTATGAGGCGGCGACGCCTCATGACGCGCGCGAGATCGAGAACTGGGCTCGCACAGATAAGGAGATCGTCGCAATCCTGCCGGTGTGGCGGAGCAAAACCCGCATCGGCGATTGGCCAGTCGAAGTAATGGGCATGACGCCGCACACGACCTATAGCGACCACTTTCCGCTTAACGCCGCGAAACCCGGTGTCTGGCGCATGTTGCACGAGGAGGATGCGGCGCTGGTCAGCGAACAACTGGCGCGACGATTGAAACTCTCGCCCGGGGACAGTTTCGATCTTCCGACGACCGGCGACTCATGGCGCCTGCGCGTCGCAGGTATCTTTCCCGATTACGGCAATCCAAAAGGTCAAATCCGCCTCGATCATACGCGACTTGCGCAACATTTCGCGGACGCCTCCGGGGTTCACTATAGCCTGCGCGTCGCGCACGAAGCGACAACGCGGGTGATGACGCGACTTCAGGAAACATTTGGCGCGCGGATCGCGCGGATCGTCGATCAGGCGGAGGTCAAAAAAATCTCTACCGAAATCTTCGAACGCACCTTCACCGTCACCAGCGCGCTCAATACGCTAACCCTGGTTGTATCCGCCATTGCGCTTTTCGCCAGCCTGCTGACGCTGAGCAATTTGAGGCTTGCGCATGTGGCGCCGGTATGGGCGATCGGCGTCACCCGCGCTCGACTTGCGACATTGGAATTGCTGCGCATCCTGGTCTTCGCCGCCGGGGCGGCGCTCATCGCCATTCCGCTGGGTCTGTTCATGACCTGGGCTCTGGTCGATATCGTCAATGTCGTCGCCTTTGGCTGGCGGTTGCCGATGCATATTTTTCCGCGGCACTGGCTTACGGTTTTCGCTACGGCGCAGGTGGCGGCGCTAGTCGCCGGGTTGGCTCCTGTACGGCGGTTGGCGCGCACGGCGCCGGCGGAGTTGTTGAAGGTCTTCGCCAATGAACGTTAGGCTCTTTGCGTTATTGCTGATCTTGTCGCCCGTCGTCGCCAACGCCGCAGATTATGGCTGGCTGGGCGAGGCGGCGCCGGGTTATGCAACGCCGAAACCTGGCGCGCCCATCCTTTTCCCGCAAGACCACGCCGCCCATCCGGGCTTTCGCACCGAGTGGTGGTATCTTACCGCCAATCTCACAGGCGACGACGGCAAATCCTACGGCGCGCAATGGACCCTGTTTCGCTACAGCCTCGAAGCCCGCGATGGCTCCGGATGGGACAATCGCACAGCCTGGATGGGTCACGCCGCCGTCACCAGCGCCACCGAACATGTGTTCGCGCAAACCATGGCGCGTGGCGGAGTCGATCTGGCCGGAGTCGACAACCCGCCGTTTCGCGCTTTCATCGACGACTGGTTTTTCGAAGCGCGCGACGCCCAGTTCACCAACAGTCGTCTCCATGCGCGGGGGGCGCGTTTTAGCTATACGCTTGATCTGACGCGCTACGGACCTTTCGTCCTGCAAGGCGACAAAGGCTATAGCCGCAAGGCCGGAGAGGGCCAGGCGTCACATTACTACAGCCAACCTTTTTTCTCCGTGGACGGCGCTGTCACAATTGATGGCAAAAAGATTCATGTCACGGGACGCGGCTGGATGGACCGAGAATGGAGCAGCCAGACCATGGCGCCGGATCAGAAAGGCTGGGACTGGTTTTCACTGCATCTGGCGTCGGGCGATCGCCTGATGCTGTTTCGACTGCGGGGGGCGCAAGACTATCGCTCCGGCAACTGGATCGCCCCCGACGGCGGCGTTACGCAGCTCGCCGGCGAAGACATCGTCGTCGACCCGCTCGACCACACTTCACTGGAGGGGCGCGCCTTGCCAACACGCTGGCGGGTGAAGGTGAAGAGCCGCAACCTGGATGTCGTGGCGGCGGCGCTCAATCCAAAAAGCTGGATGGGAACGGACTTTCCCTACTGGGAGGGACCCATCGCCGTCTCGGGATCGACCCGCGGCGAAGGTTATCTGGAAATGACCGGATATTAGCCGTTTTGATGTCTTCGGGTTCGTTGCTATGAAATCGTAAAACAAGACGCGTCACGGAGCGATCAGGGAAGCTGAGTCGATGATTAAAATATTGAATTATATTGTTTTTTCGATCCTCGTCGGCCTATTCTTGCCGCTTCCCGCCGAGGCCCACACGCCTGACATCTCGACCGGAAAGATCGCGCCGCAAGCCAATCGCGTCTTTGTCGTCGATATCGGCTTTCTCGCCACCGACCTCGAACGCATGATTCGGGACACGATGAGCGAACGCGCTGACGCGAACCTGTCGATCCCCGGCGTGCTGGAGACGGAAATCGGCAAATTCGTCGCCCGACGCGTAGCAATGCGCGACGACTCCGGCCGCGCCTGCGTCACAGCGGTAGAAAAATCCGGCGAAGATCCCACCAATCAGGACAGCGCGCTTGTTGTGTTGCGCTTCGATTGCTCCAGCGTATCCGGCAAGACGCTCTACGATGCGACCAGGCTGTTGGCGCAGCAGGGCCCCAAGGGCAAGCACCTCGTGACCGTGGTTGGCGGCGACAATGTCGGCGAAACCATGCTTTACCCGACCGACCCGCCGCTTGATCTCGCCAGGCCGCTGGAGACGACCGGTCAATTGATGTGGAAATTCCTTCAGGCCGGCGTGGAGCATATTGTCACCGGCTACGATCACCTCTGCTTCCTGTTCGCGCTCATCCTGTGGGCGACGCGCCTGTGGTCGGTGGTTAAGATCGTCACGGCCTTCACGATCTCGCATTCGATCACGCTGTCTCTGGCGGCGCTGAAAATCTTTACCCTGCCCTCAACACTGGTCGAGACGTTGATCGCCGCCTCCATCATCTTCGTCGCCGTCGAAAATTATTTTTCGCGGGATGTCGATAACCGCTGGCGCAATACCTTCCTGTTCGGATTTATCCATGGTTTTGGCTTTGCCAGCGCTCTGACCGAAATGGGCGTGCCACAGGGCGGCGTGATTCCGGCGCTGGCGGCGTTCAACATCGGCGTCGAACTTGGCCAGGTGGCCATCGTGCTGCCGCTGATGCCCCTCCTCTTCGCCGTCGACAAAATGACCGGCGGCAAACGCAGCGAGAAGCTTGTCTATGCACTCTCAGCGCTGATCGCCCTGGCCGGCGTCTTCTGGTTCCTGCAGAGGATCGGCGTTCTGCCGGGATGAAGCGATTTGCGGTAAGCAATCGACATGATTTTGTCCTATTCCCTCCTTAGGCTGGAGCATTCTCGATCGCGCGAG
>JBBARD010000058.1:11187-12243 GCA_040399965.1 Methylocystis sp.
CAGGGGATGAATGATGTCGGGATTTCGTTTCAGGATTTTCGCATGGGCTAAACTGGCGCTTGTCGCCACGACTCTTTCCGCCAGCGCTCATCCGTCAGGCGATGCGCCGGCGCGCCCGAACGACCATCAACATTATCACTGTCACCAAAGTCAGTTCTGCCACTCTCATGCGCATGACGGCGCGCATCACTGAACCGAAGGTCAATCGCCTTTTCTGGCCGGTCGTCGATAAACGACCGGCTTTTTTTGCTTCGGTTGCGGCAGGGCGTGTTTCCGAGGATAATCCCCCCGGGAGGAGCCCGATGCAACGCGTGACGATGACATTCGACGATGAGTTGATGGACGATCTCGACGCCTATATGCGGCAATCTGGCCATCAGAGCCGCTCGGAGGCGGTGCGAGATCTTGTGCGCGCCGGGCTGCTGAAGAAGCCGGAGGCCGACGACCCCAATCGTCGCTGTGTCGGGGCCGCAGTCTACGTCTACGATCACGAAACGCGCGAACTGGCCAAGCGCATTCTCCACGATCATCATGCGCATGACGAATTATCGATCTCATCTCTGCATGTGCATCTCGATGCGCATTCGTGTCTTGAGGTCTCGCTGTTGCGCGGGCCACGTCACGAAGTCGAACATTTCGGACGACATCTGATCGCCGAACGCGGCGTGCGCTACGGCGAGTTGTTCGTCGTTCCGTCCGATGCTGAAAAACGCGAAAAACCGTCGCACGACCACCATGGAGCGGATCACAATCACTGATTGCTGACCGCCGTCTCGCGGTTTTACCGTATCTTGCCGCTCTTCCGACACACATAATCTCCGGATAATAGCCAATGGCGCCGCCTCTCCTCAGTCTACAGGGCGTGATGCTGACGCTCGGCGGCAAACCGTTGCTCGACGGCGCCGATCTTTCCGTCGCGCCCGGAGCGCGCATTTGTCTTGTCGGCCGCAACGGCTCGGGCAAATCGACCTTGCTGAAGATCGCCGCCGGCGAGATCGACGCGGACAGTGGCCAGCGATTTATGCAACCCGGCGCGTCGCTGCGATATTTGCCGCA
>JBBARD010000058.1:12343-16277 GCA_040399965.1 Methylocystis sp.
ATGGTGCTGATCAGTCATGACCGGCGCTTCCTGCAGGGCCTGACCCGCGAGACCGTCTGGATTGATCGGGGCCGGGCGCGTCATCTCGCACGCGGCTTCAACGAATTCGAAGCATGGCGAGACCGTGAACTGGAGGAAGAGGAGAAACAACAGCACAAACTTGATCGCAAGATCGTCGCTGAAGAGCACTGGCTGCGTCACGGAGTCTCCGGAAGGCGCAAACGCAACGTCAAACGTCTCGCCGGTTTGCAGTCCCTGCGCGCCGAACGCCGGCAACGCGTGATGCCGACCGGCGATGTCAAGCTAGAAGCGAGCGAGGCTCAGATTTCTGGCAGACTGGTGATCGAAGCGATCAAGCTAGGCAAGAAGTGGGGCGAGCGCGCCATTGTCGATAACTTTACGACCCGTGTCTTGCGCGGGGATCGCGTTGGCGTCGTCGGCGCGAATGGCGCGGGCAAGACGACGCTGGTTAATCTGCTCACCGGGACACTGGCGCCCGACAGGGGCAAGCTGAAACTCGGCGCCAACCTCGAAATGGCGACTCTCGACCAAAGCCGCGCCAGCCTCAATCCCGAGGCCACGCTTCAGGACGCGCTCACCGGCGGCGGCTCGGACATGGTGGAGATCAATGGCGAAAGACGCCATGTCGTCGGCTATATGAAAGACTTTTTATTTAAGCCTGAACAGGCGCGCACCCCCATCGGCAAACTCTCTGGTGGGGAACGCGGGCGTCTGATGCTGGCCCGCGCGCTGGCGAAGCCCTCAAACCTGCTCGTTCTCGACGAGCCCACCAACGACCTCGATCTCGAAACGCTGGACCTGCTCGAGGAGATGCTCGCCGATTATCCCGGCACGCTTATCGTGGTCAGCCATGATCGCGATTTTCTCGATCGCGTGGCGACCAGCATCTTGATGAGCGAAGGCGACGGTCGCTGGCTCGAATACGCCGGAGGGTATAGCGACATGCTCGCCCAGCGCGGACGCGGCGTCGACGCACGCAGCGCTGATGCGCCGTCCCGGGAAGCCGCCAGGGAAAAGCAATCGAGAGATAAAATCGCAAGCGACAAACCAGCGCCAAAAACAAAGCTCGCTTTCAAGGAACAGCACGCGCTCGCCACCTTGCCGAAAAAAATGGATGAATTACGCGACAAACGCGCAAAACTGCAGGTCCTGCTCGACGATCCCGAACTCTACGCGCGCGATCCGGCGAAATTCGCGAAAGCGGGCGAGATACTCGCCGGCGTCGAAACGGAACTCGCCGCCGCCGAAGAGGAATGGCTGGAGCTGGAAATCCGACGTGAAATGCTGGAAAGCTAGAAAGCCGACGACATTCATTCCCGCGACTTAAAACCACCGACTTGCGTCGCCGTTATTTAAGCCTAGTCTCTCCAGCTATGAAGCTGACTTTTCTTGGCGGCGTCGGAAGCGTCACCGGCTCACGTTTCCTTCTTGAACGCAAGGGCCAACGCATGCTTGTCGATTGCGGCCTGTTTCAGGGCCTCAAGAACCTGCGCTTGCGCAACTGGGCGCCCTTTCCAGTCAAGCCGAAAAGTGTCGCCGCCGTTGTTCTTACTCACGCTCACATCGATCATTCCGGCTACCTGCCCGCCTTTGCGCGCGACGGCTTCAGAGGGCCGGTCTACTGCTCGAAAGCGACGCACGAATTATGCAAAATACTTCTGCCAGACAGCGCGCGTTTGCAGGAGCAGGACGCCGACTACGCCAATCGTCGCGGTTTTTCCAAACACATGCCTGCTTTGCCCCTGTATGACTCAAACGATGCGCGGCGATCTTTGCGACTGTTTCAGTCGCTGGCCTTCGACTGCAAGCATGAATTGAGAGAGGGGCCAATACTGCGGCTGCATCGCGCCGGTCACATTCTTGGCGCGGCGATTGTCGAACTCCTCTGGGGCGGTCGCAAAATCGTCTTTTCCGGGGATCTGGGAAGATATGGCGATCCGACGATGGTCGACCCGACGCCAGTGAGCGACGCCGATTATCTGCTGATCGAGTCGACCTATGGCGATCGCCTGCACGACCGCCGCGCCGTCGAACCTGCGCTCGCAGAATTGATCGAAGGCGCGTTGCGACGTGGGGGCGTCGTGTTGATCCCCGCTTTTGCCGTCGGACGCGCGCAAAGCCTGCTCTATCATCTTGAGCGATTGAAAAGCTGTGGAAGACTGGCGGATGTCCCGATCTATCTCGACAGTCCGATGGCGATCGACGCCAGCGCGATGCTGGATCATTTTCCAGAGGATCATCGTCTTGGCGAGGCGGACTGGCGCCGGGCCTGCGGAGTTGCCGAATATGTCGTCACATCGGAGCGCTCCAGGGAGCTCGTTGCAGAAACGGGCCCCAAAATCATTATCTCGGCGAGCGGTATGGCGACAGGCGGCCGCGTGCTCCATCATTTACGCAACTACGCGCCGGAAGGGCGCAATCTGATTCTGTTTTCCGGCTACCAGGCTGCGGGCACGCGCGGCGCCCGTCTTGTCGCCGGCGCCAAAACAATCAAGATATTTGGCGAATATGTTCAGGTGCACGCACAGATTGCTAATCTCGATATGCTTTCAGCGCATGCCGACGCCGACGAGATCATGCGCTGGCTGCATCATTTTAGCAGACCGCCGCGCATGACCTTCGTTGTTCATGGCGAACCCTCTGCGGCCGACACGCTTCGGCTACGGATTCAGGACGAACTCGGCTGGCGGAGCCGGACGCCGGAATATGGCGAGACGGCGGAGTTCTGAGAGGCGGTCGCGCCGCCGGGGAGTTTACAGATCATATCTCCTGCTTTTTCAGGAAAGAGAAGTCGAAGATGACCTATCGTCCTCGAACAAGCCATCTGTGACGCATGTCCTGTAAGAACTTGATTCTGTCTTTTTTGAACATATCATCATCTGGCGACCACTTCGCAGTGCGCCATCTTTTCGCCTGGCGCAAATATTGGTCTCCGCCAAATTTTTTCTGAATAACCTACCTTCGAGAAATTATTATTCTACCAATCCTCGTCTTGATAAAACCGGGCGTTCGGGCGTAGTGTACGGGATAAGAGAACAATTAATCCTGATCGTCCGCCGTCTACCGGAGAGCCTGTCATGGACATCAAATTTAAAATTGCGTCAGCCGTCTTAAGTTGCATCCTCGCGGTAACGCCGGCGATGGCGCATTCACACCGTTCCGGGAAAAATGCCCCTCGCAAACCTGCGCACGCCCACACAAAAAAACATTATTTGTTTCATCATGACCATCATCATATCAACGACCCGAAACATCCCAGATCGCCGAAGTGGCATCCAACCAATCCGCATCACGGTAATTTTGCCGATTGATCCCATTCCCGGCGGGTCGCGCGGTCAGCTGGAGCTTGTTTGAGGTCTTTTCGCTGAAATGGAAACTGGTTCAGCGGTGGGCGCTCTTTAATTTCGCCGGATAGAAAGACGCACGCACATCGAGAGCGGGACCGAAGAATACCGCCCGGGTGGATTTTGTAGAGAGAATGACGGCGCCGAAGTATTTCGGACCCATTCTCTTGAAAATTCCGAGTCGACCGGAAATCATGTCGACGAGGTCATTGTCGATCAATACGTCAACGACCCGTTCAGCCCTTGAAACGATTGCAACTCTCAGCTGCACGGACACTTCAGGATCGTCGAAGGTCTGCGGCTTCGGCAAAATCAGCCCCGCCAATGGAAATCTCTTCCAGAAGCCTCTGGGTCAACGGAATGTTCGGAAGCCCCGGCCGCTCACCCTCCCGGGTCTGATGCGTGCACAGTTTGCCGTTATCTATGTTGCGCACCAGCCATTTCTCGCGCCGCGCCTCCGCAAAGTCCTCGAAGAGCGGATTGCTTACCGGAAGCGAAAAATTTGCCCGCTAAAAGGCCTGTGCGTTGCGTCGTCCCGGCAGATCATCGTGGTGACGAAAGCACTCGTG
>JBBARD010000059.1:0-15797 GCA_040399965.1 Methylocystis sp.
AGCCGGTAGAGCACGTCGAAGACGATCAGCGGCCGGGCGTTGCCGATATGCGCATAGTCATAGACCGTCGGTCCGCAGACATACATGCGGACATTCCCCGGATCGATGGGGTTGAAAACCTCCTTCGTCCGGGTCAGCGTGTTGTAGATTTTCAGAGGCGGCGACATATTGTCCTGAAAAACGGCGGACGGCCGATTGAGTTCAATGAACGGGCGCGTCGCGATCCCGCTCTCAGTCCTTTGTAAAATCCGCGCATTTGACGACGTCGTTCTGGCCGCCCCACGGCTCGATGACGACAGCGGATGTCGAGTTTTCCGGCGAGCCGTCGACGAGGCGATCCGAGTAGATCATGTAGACAAGGGCGTTTCGCTTTTTGTCGCAACCACGAACGATATGCATTTGCTTGAAGAGCAGCGACCGACGCTCGCTGATGACCGTTTCGCCCTGTGAGAACTTTTCCTTAAAGGAGATCGGGCCGTGCTGGTTGCAGGAGAGCGACACGTCGGAGGTCTGCTCCGCGACGCCGAACATGCCGGCGACGCCGCCTTTCTCGTGGACGGTGTAATAGCAGGCGACGCCAGCGACGAGCGGATCGTCCATGCCATAGGTGCTGAGCTTGTCGTTCGGGGTCAGCAGCTTGAAATCCGTCGACTTGCGAAACAACAGATCGGGACCCTCGTCTGAGGCGCGAGCGTCGCTTCCGGCGAGAGCAGCGGCCAGAGCGACGACAAGGGAAAGGTTGGCGACAAAACCCACGCGCTTCATTGATCGATCCTCCACGAGACTATCGCCGATATGGGCGAATCCGGGCCGCAAGGAAAGCAAAAACGCCCCGGCGGCGGGAAAAAATTGGCGCAGCGCGCAAAGACCGCCCAAAACCGACGAGAAAGGTCGCGCCATGTTGCCGACATGATAGGCGGTTGAACTGATCTCGATTCGCGCCGGCGGGCGGCGGCGGGAGGCCAGAGGCAGCCCCAAATGGCCACGGGAGGCGGCGCAGGGTGACGTTCATGTTACGGTCGGAGTTTCGCTGCGCTGCAGGTCGCATCGCCGGTCGCGTCGCCGGTCGTCGCGGACGAGCGCTGGGGCTGGCGATGCTGCTCGCGGGCCATGGCGTGGCGCCCTCGGCGCAGGCGCAGGAAAGCGCCCGCTGCGCCGAATTACGCGCCCAGATCGCCCGAGCCGGCGCCGACGCCACAGCGCGCCGCTATCGCGCCGCCGCCGAGAAGCTGCGCGGGGAATACGCCAAACTCACCGCCAAAGGTCGCGCCCTGGGCTGTGATCGCGAGACTTTTCTGTTTTTCGGCGATCCGCCGCCGCCGCAATGCGGTCCGCTCAATGCGCGGATCAACGCCTTGCGCGGCAATATCGAAGCCAATGAACGCGCCGCCAGCGACGACAGCGCGCGTCAGGCGCTTTCAGCGCGCTATGACGCGGAATGCCGTACGCCCTCGCGCAGGGCAGGTTCCGCGCCGGAGCCCAAAAACTTCTTCGAGGAGCTCTTCGGTCTCGACGCCTCCGAAGAGCCTCCGGAATTGCGCGAACAAACTCCGAGAGACCCCAGCGTCTCCGCCGAACCCTTGCTGGTCGAGGAAGAGAGCGAAGGGCGGCTTGGCGGTTCAACGGCGATCTGCGTGCGCGATTGCGACGGCGGCTTCTTCCCGGCCGGATTCTACGCCAACGCCTCGAACCTCGACGATCTCGATCGTTTGTGCAAGGCGCTCTGCCCCAATACAAGCGTCAAACTCTACACCAGATCGCAATGGCGCAGCCTCGATGACGCCATGTCGATCGACGGGGCGCGGTACGCCGAGCATCCAAACGCCTACAAATTCCAGTCCAGCTACGATCCTGCCTGCGGCTGCAAACCGCGCGACAGGAGCTGGACAGAAGCTCTGGCTGACGCCGAGGCGATCCTCGCCGAGCGCTATTCGAAGGACCATCTTGTCACCGTTGAACAGGCCGAGGAAATGTCGCGTCCGCTCAGGCCGGGCGAAATCCGCGCGACGAAACGATCGCAACGATCGGTGGGAGCCATCCAGACGCCATCCGCACAGACGCCTGCGGTCCGTTTCGACAATGGATCGGGCGACGCCGCAGTTTACAAGGACGTCACCGGCTCGGATGGCGTTACCCGCCGCGTTCGCGTGATCGATCCGACAATGTAATTGGAAAAACAAGCGGCGCGCGCGCGCACGGGCGTCCAGACGGCCTCAGACCATGTGGCTTTTTACAGTCTCGATCAGTTGCTTGATCGAAAAAGGCTTGGGCAGAAAACCAAAATCTCCCTCCGGCAGATTCTTGGCGAAGGCCTCTTCCGCGTAGCCTGAAACAAAGATCACCTTGGCCTTGACGCCACGTTTGCGCAATTCCGCGAACATGGTCGGACCATCCATTTCGGGCATCACAACGTCTGACACGATCAGATCGATCTTGCCGTCGTTGTCATCGACAATCTCCAGCGCCTCCTGTCCGGTCGTCGCTTCAAGAACGGTGAAGCCGCGCGATCGGAGCGAACGCGCGCCGATGGAGCGCACCGCGTCCTCGTCCTCCACCAGCAAAACCACGCCCTGACCGGTATAGTCCCCGCCGATCTTGGCGGCTTCCGGCTTTTGCGGCGGCTCCTCTTTCTCCTGGATATGGCGAGGCAGAAAGATGCGGAAAATCGTGCCGCGTCCCATCTCGCTGTCGACGAGAATGTAACCTCCAGATTGCTTGACGATTCCAAACACCGTCGAGAGGCCAAGGCCGGTGCCCTTGCCGACCTCCTTGGTCGTGAAGAAGGGCTCAAAGATTTTTTCCCTCACCTCAGGCGCGATGCCGGCGCCATTGTCTTCGACTTCCACCAGAACATAATCGGCGGCAGGCAGAGCCTGATCGCCGAAAGATGCGCATTCGTCCGCAGAGACATTGCGGGTGCGGATCTGCACCTTGCCGCCGGTCCCGGACATGGCGTCGCGCGCATTGACGACGAGATTCATGATGACCTGTTCGAACTGGGTCAGGTCGGCTTTGACGAACCAAAGGTCGCGGCCATGGCGCACGTCGATCTCGGTTTTCTCGTCGACGACCTTGCGCAACAACATCTGGAATTCCGAGAGGGCGTCGCCGAGGTGAAGCACCTGCGGCCGCAGCGTCTGACGGCGCGAGAAGGCGAGCAATTGCCTGGTCAAATTCGCGGCCTTGAGCGCCGTGTCCTTAATCTGTCGAATATCCTTGAAAGCCGGATCGGTCGGACGATGGCTGGCGAGCAGCAAATCCGAATAGCCGATGATCGCCGTCAGCATGTTGTTAAAGTCGTGCGCGATGCCGCCCGCTAACTGACCGATGGCGTTCAATTTCTGCGATTGAGCGAACTCTTCCTGCAACTTGCGCTGTTCGGTGGTGTCGAGCGCATAGAGCATGGCGCCCTTGTTGCCGGCGTCGTCGCCGGGCGAGGTGAAGATCCGGGCGGAATGCGGCGCGCCGTTGACCTCGAAGGCGACATCAACAGGTTGCACGTCGGTTTTACCGTCGATGGCCTCACTCAAGCCGCCGCGCAGGGCGATGGAGTCTCGCTCGCCGAGGCCCCGCAGAACGGACCAGGGCGTCGCCCCTGTTCCTTGCCCGCCTTTCAACGCCTCCGGCAACAGACGCGCGAAGGCGGCGTTGGAGTCGATCAGGCGCGCCTGGGCGTCGAGGATTGCGATCGCCATCGGCGTGGCGTTGAAAAAGCGCGCAAAGCGCACTTCCGCCGCCCGCAGATTTTCCTCGCTCTCGCCGCCGGCGGCGCGATTGAGAACCAGCGTGCGCGACGGCCCCGGGGCTCCGTCCTGCCCAAACGCAACCTGATGGAGGAGTCGAACGGGCAGCGAGCATCCGTCTCGACGCCTTAAATCGAGATCGATCTGCTCGGTTCGCACCTCGCCGGGGAGGCCGCTGACGGCGGCGATCAACACCGCGCCGTCATTAGCGACGATTGCGTCGAGCGTAGCGCCGCCGGAGCCGACCTGCGTCAGATCGTAACCGAGCCAGCCGGCAAGCGTATTGTTCATGTAGGAAATATCGCCGTCGGGAGCGGCGGAGAAAAAACCGGCGGGCGCATGATCGAGAAAATCGATTGCGTGTTGGAGCTCCTGGAAAATATTCTCCTGACGTTGACGATCGGCCGTGACGTCGGCCACCGCCCAGAGACAGGCGCGCGGTCCAATTTGCGGGAGCGGTCTGACCCTGATGCGATACCACCCCATTGCTCCGGAGCCTGAGAGCGGAGGCGACAGCCTTAAATCCTCGATATGCGCCGCGCCGGCGCGCGCCGCCTGCGCCAGCCGATAAATCGCCTCGGACACTTCGGGGGGACCTGAGAATAATTTCTCGACGCCGGGCGCGGCGCGCGCGTCCCGAACATTCGCCAGCGTCAAATAGGCGGCGTTGACATAGCGGATGTCCGAGTCGCCATTGGTGATCAGGAGCCCCTCACCGGAAACGTCGGCGATCAGACGGGTGATGTCCTCGGCTCTGTCCTGACTGGAAAACCTGACAAGACCAGTCGCATAGGCAAAAAGGAAAAAGACGCCGGCGATGCTGAACAACGCCAACGCCGCCATAGCGATCCTTGGCGCAAAAGCCGCTGGCGCCAACAGAAACACCGCAGCGACACAAATGATGGCCAGGGACAAGGCCAGAACCAGCATGGCACCGCCAGGCCGCTCGGGGCGATCAAATGCTGACGGGGCCAGCCGATCGGTCATTTTTGCCCCCTCGTTTCCTGCCTCGCGCAAGGTCTCGCCCACGCCATGCCCCGAAGACCAATGATCGACATCAGCGGCGCAAGCCCCGGATCATACGCCGCGAGAAATAATGAATCATTGTTTTTAAATGAAAAAATCAAACACGCTTGCTCCCCGGCACGGGCGTTGGAATCACAAGGGAAGAATGGCCGCGCGCGGTCGTTCTGGCAACGGCGACCGCGCGATTTCCCATTCAATCTCGATTGGAAACCGTTAATCTTCTATTAACCCTCTGGCGCCGCTTGCCAGGAAAGCTGATAAGCTGGCAAAGTCATTTGCGTAGATAACGAGAGAACCCCAATTCATGTCGGATAAATTTTCGCAGCTGCTCCCCGTGCTGGGAGCCATCGTGGCGTTCCTGTTCGCCGCCCTCCTGCTTGTCTATATCGTAAGACTGGTTTTCGGCCGCCGCATTCGCGCGCCAGGCCCGCGCAATCGCCCCCGGCGTCTGGACATTGTCGATGTTTTCGATCTCGACAAGGAGCGCCAGCTTGTCATCGTCCGGCGCGACAATACCGAACATCTGCTGCTGATTGGCGGCCCCAACGACGTTCTGGTCGAAGGCGCGATCAATCGTGTCGAGGGCCTTGCAGGCCGCGTGGAGACCAACCGCCCGGAATCTTCGCGTCCGGTTACCCCGGCGAACTGGCCCGCCGGACCCGTTGCTGATCCAGAGCCCGCGCCAATCCCGATCAAGCCGACGTCCCCGACTGGCATTAATCTGCCGCCGGACATGGTCGCCCCAAAACAGCCCATGCCCAAACCGGCCCCGCCGCAACTGCGGCCTGCGCCCCCGCCTCCGGCTGCTGAACCACCTTCCCCGCCCCCGCCGGCTCCCGTGGCGTCGCCGCCGCCAGTTTCAGCTGCGCCACTCCCGGCCGCGCCGCCCCCGGCCCCGGCCCAGAGACCAACGCTCGCCGCCGCTCCCCCGCCTCTGCGACCGGCGGCTCCTCCACGACCGGCTGCGCCGCCTTTCCTCGCGCGCACCCAGCAAATCATCAAACCGAGAGCGGAGGCGGGTGACGCCCCTGCCGCTCCAGAGACTCCCGCCGCGCCGCCGCGTCCGGCGCCGCCGCTGGTGCGTCCCGCCGCGCCGCCGCCGCCAATGCGTCCGGCCGCCCCGCCGTCGCCCGAGGCGCCGACCTCCCCCGGCGAGTCGCTCAGGCCGACGGCGCCTGCGCCTCAGCTGCGCCCCAACATTCCGCCGCAACGGCCTGAGCCGGCGCCCGCGCCCCCGGCGCCGAGGGGACAGCCCGAAGACGCGCTGGAGTCTCTCGAAGAGGAAATGGCTCGCCTGCTTGGCCGGACGGAAAAGGAATGACACTACCTGCGCCGGGGCCCTCCAGCGCCCGGCGCCTCTCAGCCTGCGCCTGCCCCCGAATTCTCGCCTTAGGGCGGCTCATCGTCGCCAGGTCAATTGCAAGCTAATTTTCGGCAAGTTAGTCGTCGGCAAGTTAGTCGTCGGAAAGTCAATCGTCGGAAAGTCAATCGTCGCGATAAACCTTCTCGCGTCGTTCATGACGCTCCTGCGCTTCTATGGATAATGTTGCGATCGGACGCGCATCCAGCCGCTTGAGTGAGATCGGCTCGCCAGTTTCCTCGCAATAGCCATAGCTTCCATCGTCCAGCCTCTGGAGAGCGGAGTCGATTTTGGCGATCAATTTGCGTTGCCGGTCCCGAGCCCTCAATTCGATGGCGCGATCGGTCTCTGAAGAGGCGCGGTCAGCCAAATCCGGGTGGTTTTCATTCTCATTCTGAAGGGCAGCAAGGGTCTCCCGGCTCTCCAGCAGAATATCCTCTTTCCATGAGATTAGCTTCCGACGAAAATATTCGCGCTGCCGATCATTCATGAAGGGCTCGTCGTCCGACGGCTTGTAGGCGTCCTCAATCTCGGTAATCATTGCCGCGAATCCCACACAGGAATATCGGGCGGATATATAAGCTCGACCGCGGTCATAAACAATTCCGGGAAAAATACCGATCCGGGACACGGCCTGGAGCGCCACATCAGCCCATGGCTCTGCAGAGATTCTCGTCGATCTTGTCGAGGAAGCCGGTGGTCGACAACCAGCGCTGGTTGTGACCGACCAGCAGCGCCAGGTCTTTGGTCATAAAGCCGGACTCGACGGTGGCGACGCACACCTCCTCCAGCGTTTTCGAAAATCGCGCCAGTTCGGCGTTGTCGTCGAGCTTGGCGCGGTGCGCCAGACCGCGAGTCCAGGCGAAGATCGAGGCGATGGAGTTGGTCGAAGTTTCGTGACCCTTCTGGTGTTCGCGATAATGCCGGGTCACCGTGCCGTGCGCGGCTTCCGCCTCGACGGTCTTGCCGTCTGGGGTCATGAGCACGCTGGTCATCAGCCCGAGCGAGCCAAACCCCTGCGCCACGATGTCGGATTGCACGTCGCCATCGTAGTTTTTACACGCCCAGATGTAGCCCCCCGACCATTTCAGGGCCGAGGCGACCATGTCGTCGATCAGGCGATGCTCGTAGTGCAGACCAAGCGCAGCGTATTGCGACTTGAATTCGGCGTCATAGATCTCCTGAAACAAATCCTTGAACCGGCCGTCGTAGGCTTTGAGAATGGTGTTTTTCGTTGAAAGGTAGACCGGGAATTTGCGATTGACGCCGTAATTGAAAGTGGCCCGCGCGAATTCACGGATTGACTCGTCAAGATTATACATCGCCATGGCGACGCCGGCGCCGGGGAAGGCGAAGACCTCCTTCTCAATGACGGCGCCATCCTCGCCTTCGAATTTGATCGTCAACCGCCCCTTGCCCGGCGTCCTGAAATCCGTGGCGCGGTATTGATCGCCATAGGCGTGTCGACCGACGACAATGGGCTGGGTCCAGCCGGGCACAAGTCTGGGCACGTTTTTGCAGATAATCGGCTCGCGGAAGATCACGCCCCCCAGGATGTTGCGGATCGTGCCATTCGGGGATTTCCACATTTCCCTAAGGCCAAACTCGGCAACTCGCGCCTCGTCAGGCGTTATGGTTGCGCATTTGACCCCGACCCCGTGTTTTTTGATGGCGTTGGCCGCGTCGATCGTGACCTGATCGCCGGTGGCGTCACGATTTTGCACGGAAAGGTCATAATATAGCAGCTCAACGTCGAGATAGGGCCGGATCAACTTGTCCTTGATGAAAGCCCAGATGATTCGGGTCATTTCGTCGCCGTCGAGGTCGACGACCGGATTGGTCACCTTGATCTTCTGCATTGTTTCCGATCCTTCGCTGCGCAGGTCTTATAGCGCCGCAGCGGGCGGGGGCAAAACTCGCGCCAGCGGCCCCTTCCCCGCCGACCGGCTTTGCGACTAAGTTGCGCCGCCGCGGAGGTTTGCGGTTCGACAGGGAGCCAAGCTTTTGGTCGGCGCGGGAACGGACCATACCAAGACAGCCTATTCGGGCGGCCCGGCGATCATTCTCGTCCGGCCGCAACTTGCCGTGAACATCGGCATGTGCGCGCGCGCCATGGCGAATTTCGGCCTTTCCGACCTTCGACTTGTGGCGCCGCGCGAGGGGTGGCCGCGCACTGGCGCCTATCGAAAGGGCGCCTACGCCGCCGCCGCAGGCGCTGTGCATCTTCTCGAAAGCGCGAAACTCTACGACAGCGTGCGCGCGGCGATTGAGGATTTGTCCTTCGTCTACGCGTCAACGGCGCGCGGACGCGGCCAGATGAAGCCGGTGCAGACCCCGGCGCAGGCGCTGTCTGTCACCGCTGCGCGACACGCCGCCGGCGAAAAACATGGCGTCCTGTTTGGACCCGAACGCACCGGCCTCGACAATGACGATGTTGCGCTGGCTGACGCGATCCTGACTTTTCCGGTCAACCCCGCCTACGCTTCGCTGAATCTGGCGCAGGCGGTGCTGCTCACCGGCTACGAATGGTTCCGCGCCGCGCATGGCGACGTCATTCCCTATGCTCTGGAGGAAAGATCGCCGCCGGCGACGCGCGAAATGTCGATGGCCTTTTTCGATTTTCTTGAAAGCGAACTCGAGAAGCGCGGTTTTTTTCGACCCGAAACGAAAAAACCGGTAATGGCCCGCAATCTTCGCAATATGTTTCACCGGATGGGCCTGACCGAGCAGGATGTGCGCACCCTCTGGGGCGTGGTGGTGCGGCTGGTCGAGGGTCCCCGACGCGATCCGAAAAAACCCGAGCGGCGCAGGAATCCGTCCGGCGAGAACGTCGACGGCGACCCGCGCGATCAGTGAAAGGCCGATTTGGGCCCGGCTGGCGGCGATGGAGCCGCCAGCGGACTCGCCTGATGATGCAGCAGACGCCAATCGTCATCGATCAGGCGAAACCAGTTCGTCGCCAGCAAAAGGCCGCCGCCCACCTCCTCGACGCAATAGACCCGGCCGTCGCCCTCTCCGATCACGATTTTCATGTCGCGGGCCGTCACCGCCTCCTGCGACGGATTACGAAAAATATCACGATAGGAGCCAAGAACCGCCTTGCGTCCGACAAGCGCCGGCCAGCCCGGATGAACGCAGGCGACGCCCTCATCGGCCCACAACGACTCCATGGCGGGGAGATCGCGGGCGGCGAAGGCGCGGTAATAAAAATCGTTGGCGGCGCGCAGCGCGCTCTCGATCTTCGCGGGGTCGTGCAATGCCATATCCTGCATATGACGTAGAGTGCCGTAATTGGGTCACGGGGACAATGCTTCAACTCTGGGTTTCAACTCTTGGTTTTAACTCTTGGTTTTAACTCTCAGCTTCGGCTTCCGGCGCGCTGTATAGGGTCCTATATCCCCGCAGACAGCAATTTGTGCTAGGCCCATGGCAGCGCCGGCCTTGAACCGGGCGCGAAGGAGAAAAGGCATGTTTATTCAGACCGAAGCGACGCCCAATCCCGAAACTCTGAAATTCCTCCCCGGCCAGACCGTGCTGGGTCAGGGAGCGATGGAGTTTCGCACCGCCGCCGAGGCGGAGCAGGCGCCGCTGGCCAGGGCGTTGCTGGCGATTCCGGGGGTCGCCGGCGTGATGTACGGCGCGGATTTCGTTTCCGTCACCAGAGACGGCGCCGATTGGGCGCATCTCAAGCCCGCCATTCTTGGCACGATCATGGAGCATTTCACCGCCGGCGCTCCCCTGCTCGCCGGCGATGCGCCGATGACAGACTCTTCCGAGGGTGAATTTTTCGAGCCCGCCGACGCCGAAACGGTGGCGACGATCAAGGAGTTGATCGAAACACGGGTGAGGCCGGCCGTCGCCGGCGATGGCGGCGATATCGTCTTTCGGGGCTTTCGCGAGGGCGTCGTCTATCTCGGCATGAAGGGGGCATGTTCAGGTTGTCCGTCCTCGACGGCGACGCTGCGCAACGGCATCGAAAATCTGCTGCGCCACTTCCTGCCGGAGGTGAAGTCGGTGGAGCGGATCTGACGCAAACAAAGCGCTCTGCCGTCGCTCATGCGGCGTTTGTTGATCGACCGGTCGAAACCGGCATAATCGACGAATCATGAGAATTCTGGCGATCGACACCTCCTTGCCCGCCGTTTCGGCCTGCGTGCTCGACGACGCGGCGAAAGAGCCGATCGCTTCCGAAACCATCGAGATGGAGCGCGGCCACGGCGAGGCTTTGCTGCCGCTCATTGAACGGGTGATGGCCCCAGTCGAGGGCGGCTTCTCCTCGCTCGACAGGGTCGCCGTCACAGTCGGTCCGGGCTCCTTCACCGGCATCAGGATCGGGCTGGCCGCCGGGCAGGCGATCGGACTCGCCTGCAAATGCGACGTCGTCGGGGTCTCGACGCTTGCGGCGCTCGCCACGCCCTTGCTCTTTGGCGGTTATGAGGGCGCGCTCGCGGCGGCGATCGACGCCCGTTACGGCAAGGTTTTCTTCGCCGCCTTCGGAGCGGACGGTCGTCCGCTTGTCGCCCCGCGCCGGGACAATGCGCTCGAAGCACTGCGCGCCATGGGCCCCGGCCCGCTGATTCTGACGGGATCGGGAGCCGAACTGATTGCCCGCGAAGCGCGGACGCGCGGCGTCCCGACCCGGATCGTCAGCCATCAATCCTATCCAGACATCGCCTGCGTCGCCCGACTGGGCCTCGCCGCCAACCCAGCGACCGCGCCAGCTCGACCGCTCTACCTGAAAGAGCCTGACGTCACCTTGCCTGGTCCAGTCGCCGCCGGAGCCGCGCCGTGACGATGAGCCTGATTTCCGGACTTTTCGCCAAACCGTCCTTCACTGTGCAACCCATCGGCGCCGAATGGGCAGAGGAGTGCGAGCGGCTGCACGGCGAGTCCTTCGCCTTTGGCTGGTCGAAAGTGGATTTCGAGAGCTATCTCACAGACCGGGACGTAATCGCCGACGGCGCGCTCGCCAATGGCGGCAAGCTGTTGGGCGGTTTCATCATGGCCCGTCTGACGCCGCCCGACTCGGAAATCCTGACTTTCGCCGTCGACCCCGTCCGTCGTGGCGGCGGCGTCGGTCGCATGATCCTCGAAAAACACCTCGAAAATCTTGAGCGTAAGGGCGCCAGACTGGTCTTTCTGGAGGTCGCTGACGACAATGCGGCTGCGCTGAAGCTCTATGAACGCGCGGGATTCAGGGAAATCGGACGACGGGAGAATTACTATCTGCGCGCCGACGGAAGCCGCCGCGCGGCGGTTAATCTCAGGCTCGAAATCTAGTCCATCCCTGCAAAAGACTTCACGCCAGCGGGCATTTTCACAAAAATGCGCTATAACACTGACTGAAATTTCAAGTCGCGGATCCGCCCGACCGCCAGGAGAGCACGAGATTACTATCCCTGACACAAAAACGCCCGAGATCTCCAATGACCGGGCTCTTCCATCGACCAACGCCGCAGGCGGCAAGGTTCTGGTGAAGTCCTATGGCTGCCAGATGAACGTTTACGACTCGACACGCATGTCCGACTTGCTGGGCGCCGAAGGCTACAGCGAGACCGCCAGCGAAGACGATGCGGATCTCGTGATTCTCAACACTTGTCATATTCGCGAGAAAGCCGCCGAAAAAATCTATTCCGAACTGGGCAAGCTCGCCATTGCAAAACGCGCGCGAACGGCTGAAGGACGGGAGATGAAAATCGTCGTCGCCGGTTGCGTCGCGCAGGCGGAGGGCGAGGAAGTCCTCAAACGCGCCCGCGTCGTTGATCTGGTGGTCGGCCCGCAAAGCTATCATCGTCTGCCGGGTTTGCTGAAACAGGCGCAGGACGGCGCGCGTCTGACGGACACTGATTTCGCCGTCGAGGACAAATTCGACGCGCTGCCGCAGCCGAGCCGCTCTCAAATTCGTCAGCGCGGCGTCTCCGCCTTCGTCACCGTGCAGGAAGGCTGCGACAAATTCTGTTCGTTCTGCGTTGTGCCCTATACGCGCGGCGCGGAAATCTCGAGACCGGTCGGCGACGTCGTCGACGAAACGCGACGACTGATCGACGCCGGCGTGCGCGAGATCACGTTGATCGGGCAAAACGTCAACGCCTACCGCGGCGCGGGCCCCGGCGGCCGAGTATCGGGGCTGGCGGAACTGCTCGAACGCCTCTCGGAAGTCAATGGTCTGTCGCGTCTGCGCTACACGACCAGTCATCCGGTTGACATGTCGCAGGACTTGATTGATGCCCACGCCGCTCTGGCGAAACTCATGCCCTATGTGCATCTGCCGGTGCAGGCCGGCTCGGATCGGGTGTTGAAAGCGATGAACCGCAAACACACGTCCGCAGACTATCTTGACATCGTCGGGCGTTTGCGCGCTGCACGGCCGGATGTGGCGCTTTCGTCGGATTTTATTGTCGGCTTTCCCGGCGAGAGCGACGCGGATTTCGAAGAGACGATGGCGCTGGCCCGCACGGTGGGTTTCGCCTCCAGCTTCTCCTTCAAATATTCGATGCGGCCGGGCACTCCCGGCGCCGAGCGCGAAGATCAGATCGATGAAGCAGTCAAACGCGACCGTCTCGCCGCATTGCAAGCCCTGCTCGAAGAGCAACGACAGACGTTCAATGCGGCAACAGTCGGTCGCAGGATCGAGGTGCTGTTCGAAAAGCCCGGACGGCATGAGGGACAAATTGCCGGTAAAAGCCCTTATTTGCAGGCAGTTCATGTCGAGGGTCCGGCCCAAATGATTGGCGAAGTCGCCCGGGTCGAGATCCTCTCGGCCGGCTCAAATTCGCTGGCGGCGAGATTATGTCCGGCGACAGAGGAGGCGGCGGCGTGACAACAGTCGAGGAAGCCGGCGTCGCCGTTCGACGGACAGACGCCGATGAGCTGGACGCGGAAATCTCTCTGGCCTTCGAAAACAATAAACACGCCTCGCTTGTTTTCGGTCTCTACGATCAGAACCTCGCCAAAATCGAACGACGGCTCAAAGTCGCCTCCTTCGCCAATGGCAATCATGTGACGCTGAAAGGCAAATCTGAAGCCTGCGAACACGCCCGACGCGTGCTCGAAGCGCTCTATGCGCGCACAGCGCAAGGACAACATATCGGCCCGGGCGAGGTCGACGGCGCCATTGAGGAAACCGCGCGTCAACGCAACCTGTTCCCGAACGCCGAACCGGCGCGCGGCGCTTTCGAGCAGATCATCACGCGCAAGCGCGGACTGGTGCGGGCGCGCAACGCCGCGCAGGATCAATATCTTCGAGCAATGAAACGCTACGAGCTGGTATTCGGGGAAGGCCCGGCCGGCACCGGCAAAACATGGCTCGCCGTCGGTCACGCCGTGCAGCTATTGGAGCAGGGCGCCGTTGAGCGTCTCATTCTCTCGCGTCCGGCGGTCGAGGCCGGCGAAAGATTGGGATTTCTGCCGGGCGATATGCGCGAGAAAGTCGATCCCTACCTGCGCCCGATCTACGACGCGCTGCATGATTTCATGGACTCGCGCATGGTCGAGCGCGGCATGCAGACCGGCATGATCGAAGTCGCGCCTCTGGCCTTTATGCGCGGTCGCACGCTAACGCGCGCCTGCATTCTTCTCGACGAGGCGCAAAACGCCACCTCGATGCAGATGAAAATGTTTCTGACCCGGCTGGGCGAAGGCTCGCGCATGATCGTCACCGGCGATCCGTCGCAAACCGACTTGCCGCCGGGACAAACTTCGGGGCTGTCCGAGGCGGTCACGCTTCTTTCCGATCTCGATACGGTCGGACGCGTGAAATTCTCCGAGGCCGACGTGGTGCGCCACGAGCTTGTGCGACAGATTGTCGGCGCCTACGATCGGGCGGCGCGAGCCAAAAGCCGTGGACGCGGGGCGCAGGAAACGCCGCAACAGCCATGAGCCCCGAAATCGATATTCTTGTCACGTCGGAGGACTGGGGCAGCCTCGAGGGTCTCGATCCTCTCACGCGGCGCTGCATTGCGGCGTGCGTCGTCGAAAGCGGCGCACGGCTGGCGAAGCACTGCGAAATCAGCATAACTTTCTGCGCCGACGCCGAAATTCTCGATCTCAACGCGCAGTGGCGAGGCAAGAACGCCGCCACCAATGTGCTTTCCTTTCCGACGCCGGGCGCGGTAGACGCGAGGCCGCTCCTGGGCGATATCGTCATCGCCTACGAAACAGTGGCGCGGGAAGCACAGGAACAGGGCAAAATCCTGCAAGCGCACGTCGCGCACATGATCATGCATGGATTTCTGCATCTTATCGGTTATGATCATGAGTCTGCGGACGAGGCGGAGGAGATGGAGAGTCTCGAGCGCCGGATCGCTTTATCGCTGGGCTTGAGCGACCCCTATGCCCAGTCCGACGATCACGCGGCAAACCAACCCAACAAGGCACATGTCAACACGATCTGAAAATCCCGAAGACCCCAAACGCATTGGCGAAGGGGCCCGGGCGAGTATCTTCGACAGGCTAAGAGTCATGCTGGGCTTTGCGCCGGCCTCGGTGCGCGAGGACATCGAGGATGCGCTGGAGGAGTCCGCTGGCGACGTGACGCCTCATGAGCGCGCATTATTGAAGAATGTGCTGGGTCTGCACGATCTGCGCGTCGCGGACGCGATGATTCCGCGCGCCGACATTGTCGCTCTCTGCAATGACGCCACGCTTCGCGAGGCCCTTGATCTGTTTCGGGAGGCGGGTCACTCGCGTCTACCGGTTTACGCAGACACGCTCGACGATCCGCGCGGTATGTTGCACATTCGCGACTTCATCAATTTGCTCGCAGGCGGCATTGGCGCCGTCGAAAGCGACGCCACCAAGCCGGCGGGACAGAAAACGGAACCGACTCCCGTCGATTTCGATGCGGCTATCGGCGGAATGAATTTGCTCAAGCCGGTTTTGTTTGTGCCGCGCTCCATGCCTGCGCTGGATCTGCTGATCCGGATGCAGGCGACGCGGACCCATCTGGCGCTGGTGATCGACGAATATGGCGGCACCGACGGTCTGGTCACCATCGAGGACATCATGGAGATGATCGTCGGCGACATCGAGGACGAACACGACGTCGGCGAGGCTCCAGACATCGAAGCGCACGACAATGGTGACTATCTGATCGACGCGCGCGCCGATCTTGATGAAGTGACGGAACGGCTGGGCGTCGATTTCCGGCTCGAGGATACGCCGGCGGAAGTCACCACCCTTGGCGGACTGGTCGCCTGGCTCGCCGGGCGTGTGCCTATGCGCGGCGAGATCATCCCGACGCCGGTCGAGGCCTATGAGTTTGAAATTCTCGACGCCGATCCGCGACGCGTCGGAAAACTGCGTGTCCGCGCCCGGCGGACGGCATAGGCCCGCGTATTTTGCCGCCGATGTTTCCCGCTAGAGTGCCCTCCAACTGATTCGGAGCGCGGAAGGCCGGTGTCATTCAAGAACGAAGCGACCGGTCTGCTAGCCACGCTGCGGGTTCTTTCCCATCGGGTCATACTCGCAGAGGGCGGCGCCCGGCGCGTCATCGCCTTTTCCGCCGGCGCAACCGGCGCGCTGGCGCTGGGACCCTTCGAGATTGCGCCGGCGATGGCGGTTCCGCTGTGCGTCGCCGTCTGGCTGATCGACGGTTCAGCGGGCGCCGGGGTCGCGGCCTTGCGCTCGGCGGCCGGCGCCGGCTGGTGGCTGGGCTTTGGCTATTTCCT
>JBBARD010000060.1:0-8085 GCA_040399965.1 Methylocystis sp.
AGCAGAGGAATCATAATCCTTGTGTCGGGGGTTCGAATCCCTCCTCCGCTACCAAAAAACAAACAGATTCGTTTAATCACTCCTTCACGAACTTAAACTTTCGGATGCTGCTCACGCTTGTGCGTCAGCATAAGAATGAGCATACCCCTCACTCCGCATACGGCGTCCGGAACTTGTAAATCTGATCGATGATCTCTCTCGGCAGCGGCTGGCTCTCGGCTTCCGGTATCATCACCTCGATATAGGCGGCGGCGTCGCTTGCGGCGATGTCGGCGAGTGCGGTTTCAAGTTCGCCCACCGTGGCGACGCGGCGCGACAGCCAGTCCTTGCAGCCCATGGCCTTCGGCAGCAAATGATACTCAAGCGTCGCCAGATTGTCGTATTCGTGGCCGCGTTCGCTGAGGACGTCTTCGACCCCATAAATCCCGTTGTTGAGAACAAAAATCACCGGTTTGAGATTATACCGGCCCATCACCGCGAGTTCGTTGAAGGTCATCTGGTGCGAGCCGTCGCCTGTCACGATGACGGTGCGTCCGGCCGTATTCGCCAGGGCGACGCCCATCGCCGCCGGCGTCGCCCAACCGATGGAGCCCCAGAGCGTCTGGGTCTCGCACCCGACGCCATCAGGTAGTTTTGCCGCACCGAGATGAAACATGCAGGTCCCGGTTTCGATCACCAGCACATCGCCGCTGCGCAGGAAGCGTTGCAGTCGCGGGTAGAAATGAGCCGATCCGAGCTCGTCATCCGCCGCGCCGGAAATCGTCGGCGGCTCATGCTGCGGCGCATCGATCTTGCCCGAAAAGACCGGAGATTGTTCGATCAGACCATCGATCAGGTCCTCAATCGCGACATGGGAGAAGACTGTCGCGCCGAGTTGCACCATGGAGTTGTGAATACTGATCATGCGTTCCATCGGGATGACGTGGCTCCAAAGACCGGTGTTCAAATCCTCCAGAACGATTCCGCCCAGATCGAGGATGAGATCGGCGTTTTGAACAATATCGCGCACGGCAAGCGGCGATGAGCGGTCGCCGTTATACATGCCAAGGTAATTCGGATGGCCCTCGCTGACGACGCCCTTGTCCATCGGCGTCGTCGCATAGGGCATTCTGGTTTTGTCGAGAAAGGTTTTGAGTTTGTCCCGCAAGCCGTAGCGCGCCAGCATGGCGCTCGGCAGGACAACCGGATTTTTGGCCGCCTTGAGCCGCGCGATCACTGCCTTGAGGGCGCCGTCCAGTTCGATGGCGGCGCTGGACTGACGTTTGATGGAGGCGAGAGGCGCGCCGGTCACGGGCGCGCCGACGATGCTCATCCGCGCGTGGTCCATCGGAATCACAATATAGGCCGGGGCGCTTTGGCGCAGCGCCTCGCGAATGACGCGTTCGATTTCATGCACGGCGTTATCGGGCGTCAACAGGGCGCTCACGCAACAGGCGGCGGCGGAGAGACTCTCGAAATTGCCGTAAACGCCGTCGCCAAGCGTGTGGTGGGTGATCAAACGCTGGTGGGCGATGCGGCGGCTCGGCGCGCCAACAAGATGAAAAATCGGCAGCCGGTGCGCCTTCGCCCCCATGACGCCATTCAGTGCGCTCAATTCGCCTACGCCATAGGTCGTTGTGAGGATCGCAGCGCCTTTTCTGCGGGCGTATCCGTCGGCGGCGTAGGCGGCGTTCAGTTCATTGGCGCAACCGATCCAATCCAGCGTCGGACAGACCTCTATAGCGTCGTCAATAGGAAAGGAGTAATCCCCCGGCACCCCAAAGACCTTGTCGACCCCGAGGTCGGATAATCTTTTGACGACATATTCGGCGACGGTCGGATTTGTCATGATTATTCCCTGTTCAAAACTTCATGAAAGCTCGCGTTTCAGAATTCAGCCTGCGTTACGCAATTGCGCGACCCGAACCGGCACGGGCGGATGCGAGAAATAGAATTGCGCATAGAGCGGATCGGGCGTCAGACTCGCGAGATTGTCGCGGGTCAGTCGCGTCAGGGCGGAAATCATCGGCTCCTTGCCAACGATTTGTCGCGCGAAATCATCCGCCTCGAACTCCGCCTTGCGCGAACGGGAGGACAGAAGCGGTTTAAGCAGATGCGCCACGGGCTCCTGCGCCAGCATCACCGCGACAAGCACGAGACCGGGATCGTTGGGCAACCCGAACCATGCGGAGAAATCGCCGGTCGAAAAGGCCCAGTACAAAACCGCGAAACCAATAAATGCGACAATAGCCGATTGCAGGATCATCTGTTTGACATGGCCATATTTGAAATGGCCCAGTTCATGGGCGAGGATGGACTCGATTTCATCCAGAGAATGTTTTTCGAGAAGCGTATCGAAAAAGACGATGCGCTTGGCTTTGCCAAAACCCGAAAAATAGGCGTTGCCATGAGCCGACCGAGTCGAGGCGTCCATCACATAGAGGCCCCTGGACTCGAATCCGCATTTCTGAAGCAAGGCCTCCATCCGGCTTTTGGCGTCTCCTTCCGCCATCGGCGTGAAGGTGTTGAACATCGGCGCGATCACGGTCGGATAAATAATGGTCATCGCCAGCGTCAAAGCCATAAAGCCGACCCAGACGACAAGCCACCAGCTATCGGGCAGCGCGCGCAACAGGCCGAACATGGCGTAAAGCGCCGGCACGGCGATCGCCGCCGTCAGCGCCAGACTTTTGGCCTCGTCGAGAAAAAAGGTTTTCGGCGTCTGGCGGTTGAAACCGAATTTCTCTTCCAGACGGAAGGCGTTGTAATAGGAAAACGGAAGTTCGAGAAAATGTCCGATAAGGGCGAAAACGCAGACAAAAACTACGCTGCGGGTCAGGCCCGGATCAATGAAGCCTGCAACCAGGCCGTATAACGGACCCAGCCATAGTGCGAGCCAGGCTACTGACAGCAGCCCGTCGAAAATCGTCTCAACGATTCCGAAGCGCGTGCGGGCGATGGTGTAATCTGCGGCCCGGCGGTGGTCCTCGATCGTGACCTCGCCGGCAAAATCCGGCGGAACGACTTCGCGATGACGCAAGACATTGCCGATTTGTCGTTTCCTGAGATACACCCCAAGACCGCAAGAGAGCAAAATCGCAAGGCAAACAAGAGCGCCGGCTGAAGTCATGGATGTCAAACTCCGCAGAATCTACTTTCCGGGGTATTTAGGATGGAAATCCGCTGAGCGCGAGAGGCGCCCAACGTCAATCTTCCAATTCGTGGAGAAACTGCAGACATGCGTTATTCGTTGATCGCCGCCCTCATTGCGGCCTTGCAGGGCGCCGCCGGCGTCTCCCTGGCCGGAGCTGCGGCGCATGTCGAGGCCAGCCCCCTGATCTCGACAGCCAGCCAGTTCCTCATGCTTCACGCCGCCGCCGGGCTGGCTCTCGCGG
This sequence comes from Methylocystis sp., assembly GCA_040399965.1. GTDB lineage: Bacteria > Pseudomonadota > Alphaproteobacteria > Rhizobiales > Beijerinckiaceae > Methylocystis. The sequence continues at coordinate 3,375 of JBBARD010000060.1, forward strand.
CCCTTCTGGCCCAGGAGGCCCCAAATCCGGGCGGCCTGAGGGCGGCTGTTCTGGCGCTGCAGGCCGGCGTCGCCCTTTTCGCCACGGATCTCGTCGCGCGCTTTTATCTTGGCGGCAAGCTCTTTGCCTATGCTGCGCCCATCGGGGGCGGTCTGACGATCCTGGCTTGGCTTGGCCTCGTCATCTGGGCGGCCCTGAGTCTGCGCAATCTGAAATAAACCGCGCGTTATTGCTTCAAAACGCCCTGAAATGCTGGACATATGGGTCATTCCACCCCACCATCGTCCAATGTCGATGTCGCCAACTCCGGACGATTCCCTCCCGAACGCGTCTCAAGATGCGGGCGATGAGAATGACATCCTGAGCGGGCGGCGGGTCCTGATCGTTGAGGACGATCCCTTTATCGCCATGGCGCTTGAGGACACTTTGCTCGATTTTGGCATGCGCCCCGCCGGGATCGCCAGCAATCTGCGCGAGGCGGAGCGGCTGGCCCGCGAGAGCCTGTTCGATGTCGCCCTGCTCGACGTGAACATCGGACATGACACCATCGATCCTGTCGCCGACGCCGTTGCGGCGCGCGGCTTGCCCTTCATATTTACAACTGGCCATGGCCGCGCCGGCCTGCCCGAAGCCTATCGCGATCGCGCCATTGTCGAAAAGCCTTTTTATGTCGACGAAATTCTCCGCGCGCTTCGCGAAGAGTTGCAGCGCGGCTAGATGCGCCGGATCATCAATGAGTTGTCTTTCAGTTGAAGCCCCTCAGGCGCAAGGTTTTTCCGGGTGTGGCGATCTCATTGCTCCATCATGGGAAGCCTGTTGCGGACGCTTGCGAGAATTTGCGTATTGTGGCTAGTGGCAAAACTCAATTAAATATATGAATAAGCTATCGGATTCATTTCCGAAACACAGGAGTTAACAGTGTTCGCACGTCCCCGGCTTGTCGTTCTTTTACTCACGCTTGTTTTAGGGTTTCTGACGATTGCAGGAACCGTCAGGGCCGAGTCGTCCAGAAAGCCCAATATACTCGTCATCTGGGGCGACGATATCGGCCAGTTTAATCTCAGCGTCTATAATCGCGGCATGATGGGGTACAGAACCCCAAATATCGACGGCATCGCCGAACAGGGCGCGTTATTCACGGACTGGTACGGTCAGCAAAGTTGCACCGCCGGGCGCGCCGCCTTCATCACCGGGCAGTCGCCCATTCGCACCGGCCTGACCAAGGTGGGCCTGCCCGGCGCCGCCGAGGGCATGAAGAAGGAAGACCCGACCATCGCCGGCATGCTCAAGCCTCTGGGCTACGTCACTGGCCAATTCGGAAAAAATCATCTTGGCGATCGTGACGACATGATCCCCACGAACCATGGCTTCGATGAATTCTTCGGCAATCTTTATCATTTGAACGCAGAGGAGGAGCCGGAAAACCCGGATTATCCAAAAAGCGAGGAATTCAAGAAAAAATTTGGTCCGCGTGGCGTGATCCACAGTTACGCCGACGGCCGGATGGAGGACACCGGGCCGCTGAACAGAAAACGCATGGAGACGATCGACGAAGAGACGACCAATGCGACGCTTGCTTTCATGGACAAAGCCGTCAAGCAGGATAAGCCGTTCTTCATTTGGTATAATTCAACGCGGATGCACATTTTCACGCATCTCAAGGCGTCGTCCGAGGGCAAGACAGGTCTTGGCGTCTATGCCGATGGCATGGTCGAGCATGACGCGCTTGTCGGCCAGCTCCTTGCAAAGCTGAAAGAGCTGGGCGTCGAGGATAACACCATTGTGATTTACACAACGGATAACGGCGCGGAAACCTTCACATGGCCTGACGGCGGCACAACCATGTTTCGCGGCGAGAAAAACACGAACTGGGAAGGCGGCTACCGCGTTCCCTTCGTGATGCGCTGGCCCGGCGTGATCAAACCGGGCGTGGTCGTCAACGACATCGGAGCCCATGAGGATCTCGCGACCACCCTGCTCGCGGCTGCCGGTAATCCTGATATTCGTAACGAGGTGGCCAAGGGCAAACGCATCAACGGCCGCAACTACAAGGTCCATCTCGACGGTTATAATTTGTTGCCGGCGTTCAAGGGCGAAGCGGCATGGCCGCGTCAGGAATTCATTTACTGGACAGATGACGGTTCGGTCGCAGCGCTGCGCTACGGCAACTGGAAGGTCACCTTCCTCGCGCAAAACGCCAAGGGCCTGAAAGTGTGGCAGCAGCCCTTCGAACCCTTGCGCGCGCCGCTTCTGACAAACCTCCGTATGGATCCTTTCGAGCGGGCCGAGGAGGAAAACGCCATGGGCTATCAGCGCTGGTATCTGGACAGGATGTTCGCCGTAGCGCCTGCTGCGGGCTACGTCGGTCAGTGGCTGCAGAGCTTCAAGGAGTTTCCGCCGCGTCAGAAGCCGGGCAGCTTTAATCTCGATCGGGTGATGGAGTCGGTCACCAAATCCCAGGGGCATTGAGCCATTACCCCCGCAGGGTTCGCCCTGCGGGGTTTGCCCTCAGTTTTTTGACAGCGCTCCGGAGTCTGCGATGAAGGCAAAGAAATACTTCTTGATCTTCGCCTTCGTCGCCGTCTCGATCATTGCGCTTCTTTATGGAATATCTCCCGACTGGTTCGCCAAAACCTTCCTCGGAGTTGACCGGCTCGACGTCGATCTGGCCCATATCCTCAGGGCGATCATGGGTCTGTATCTGGCATTTGGCGTCTTCTGGTGCGTCTCCGCATTCGACGATCGTTTGCGGGGAGCTGCGGTCCTGACAACCGTCTTTTTTTCGGGCGGACTGGTTTCGGGACGGCTTCTTAGTCTGGCGATAGACGGAAAGCCCTCCGCCCTGCTTATATTTTACATGGCGATTGAGTTTGTTCTGATCCCTGTCGCCATTTACGTATACAACTTGCCTGATTGACGCTGATCGCCGTCGCTTGGCGGAAACCATAGCGTCTAACGGCCAACCCCCAACTTCCCTCTGATCGACATCATCTACGCGCGCATGGATATTGATACGCGGCGCAACCCCAGCGCGTTGTGGGAAGACAGCATATCCTGGGGCCTCGGGCCGATAAAGTTTGACTCAACCTGGCCGGTTGGGGATCGCTTCGGTCCTCAGAATGGAAAAAGACCGCCGCCGCCCGAGGGTTGCTGCGGCTGCGCCGCCGCTGGCGCGCTTTCGGATGACGCAGCCGGGCGCGGCCTGGGCTTTTTCTTTTTCTTTTTGCGCTCCTCAGGCGGCGGCGCAGTATCGGGCTCGGCCCCCTCGGTCTGCGGCGCGGCGTCCAGCGGCGCGCCGGCGTCCAGGGGTGTCGTCGCCTCGGGCGCAACCGAGTCTGACGGTCCTATCGGGGCATTTTCAACCGGCGTCGGCGCGACGGGCGTCACCTTGCGGGAGGGCTTTTTCGCGTCTGCCGGCGCGGCTGGCGCCGGTTGTGTCGCAGCGACCGGGGCCGCCGTCTCTTTGCCGCCCTTACAATCCACCAGCCAGACGTCATAGACAGGATGTTCAACCCCATGCAGGCCGGGACTCGCCGCAAACATCCATCCTGAGAAAATCCGCTTCGATTCTTTCGCCGTCGCAGCGGCGGCGCGCTCGGCCTTGAAGTCCCGGCTCGGTTTGACGATCAGTTCGTCGACCTCGACAAAGCTGGTTGTCTGTGGAGTCTCGGTTTGCGGCCGGGTGTTGCAGACTCGCGGCGTCACCTGAAGCGTGCCGAATTGAACCGATTCGCCGATGACGACCTCGAAGTTGATGATCCGGCCTGTTGTTTTGTCCAGGCCGGCGAAAATGGCGGTCGGATTCCGGATCGGATCGGCGTTACAGACGCCTGTCGAGGCAGCGAGCGCCATTACAAGGGCTGGCCCGAAACCGGGTTTTTTCTTCATCGCCGCACCGCGCCTGGAATTTTTCGTGAGCCCCGACAACACAAGAGTTCGAAGCTCGATCAACCCTCTGGCCGCCAGGCTTCGTAATCGCCGCCCGCCGGCGGACGCTCGCCCGTCGAGAGTTGTGATCCCGGTGGCCGCCATGCCTGTGGCGTGCCGGTCAAATTCTGCTGATAGGGAAGCTCCCATTCCTTGGCGGCATAGGTTTCCTGCGTCGGCGGCGTGTCCACGGTGTGGTGAAGCCAGCCATACCAGCCGGTCGGCGTCGCCGAGCCCTCACAATATCCGTTGAAAATGACCCAGCGGCGCTCGAAGCCCAGCGCCGGATCAATCTTGCCGCCGCGCGTGCGATAATAGACATTGCCGAATTCGTCTGTCCCGACGCGCTCGCCATAGAGGAGCGTCCACAGCCCCGTGTTGAGAGTCGCCTTGTTCCACCAGGTGAAGAAGCGGACAATGTAGGACATTCTGCCGGGCCCCTGAGCGCAACGCTCAATCGTTAATATCGACCCCTTATGGCGTCCGCGCGCGACGGTGTCTAGTCCGGAACGCGCGCGCCGCTCGGAGCCGGAAGATCGCCGGGCGCAACGAAAAGTCCAAAAGCGCGCGGCCCGTCTCCGGTCGCGGTTTTCCCCAACGTCCGCAAGCGCTGCGGATCGATCGCCCAGAGTTCATTGGAGAACCAACAGGCGACCAGCACCTTTTCGCCATCTGGAGTCGCCGAGATCCCCTCGGGATATTCTCCGACCGGGATTTCTCCCAAAGTTCCGAGGTTCTTCTCGTCGAAGACGCTGACGCTGTCGGCGTGCTGGTTGGCGACAAA
>JBBARD010000060.1:8185-15597 GCA_040399965.1 Methylocystis sp.
CGAGGTTCTTCTCGTCGAAGACGCTGACGCTGTCGGCGTGCTGGTTGGCGACAAAAATACGACCTGCGGCGAGCGCCACAGCATAGGGGCGGCTGCCGGTCCTCAGCGTCGCGACGACGCGCCGCGCGGCAATGTCGATCACGCTGACGTTGTTGGACTCGACATTCGCCGAATAGGCCCGAACGCCGGCGGCGTCGACGACGATCCCGAAAGGGTGACGTCCGACCGGAATAGTCGCCAAACGCTCGAAACGCGCGCTATCGACGACGGAGATGGCGTCGTCGTCGCGATCCGCCACAAGAATTGTCAAGCCGTCGGGCGTCGTCGTAACGCCCGACGGCGCGGCGCCGACCCCGACGCGGCGCAGCGTCTCCCCGGACGCGGGATCGATCTCGAAAAGACGTCCGCCATAAAGATCGGCGACATAAACGCGACCGCCGTCGGGCGACGCGGCGACGCCGAGGGGACCGCCTGCGACCGGGATGCGTCGCTCAATTCGTCGGGCGCGCGCGTCGACGACGGTGAGAAACTTGCCTTCCGGGCTGGCGATGAAAGCCCGCGCGCCGTCGCGGCTGACGGCGACCCCGGCGGGTTTTCCTCCGATCGGCAGCGTCGCAGCGACGGTAAACGTCGAGAGATCGACAATATCGAGCGCGTCCGCGCCCTGCGTTGTAACGAAGGCTTGCCCGGCAAGAGCGAGCGGCGACGCCAGCATCAGCGGGGCAAAGAGGATAACGGACAGGCGCCGGCGAGTCATCGAATCGTCGTTCCGCTTTCGACCCTCGCCTTGAGCGCCGAGAGATTCGCGCGATGGAGGGCGGCGACGGCTTTCAGCGCGGTCTCGTCGTCGAGACCCGCCGGGGGATCGTTAAACGGATGACCGCGGTAAAAACGTCCCTTCCACTCGACCAGCGAGCGTCCATCCGCCGTCGGCTTCACGGTGACATGGCTCATGTAATTGATGGCGGGCAAACGTTTGACGTCGTCTCGGTCGCGATGGAAGGCCAGCGTCTTCTTGTCGGCGTCCCAGCGGATGAGCGTTTCCTCGACAATTCCGCCATCGGTCATGATCAGCCGGCGTCGGTCGATTTCGGGCGTATGGCCGCCCGAGGACTCGACCCGCGTCACCTCCGGAAGCCAATCGTAACCGGCGAAGTCGCTCGCGACCGCCCAGACGCGGTCTGGCGCGGCGGCGATCTCGATCGTCTCGACGGATTTGAGGGGGGCGGCGCCATGCGCGGCCCATGAATTTGGTCCCGGAACGGACGGCTGGACCTGCGCCGGCGCAGCGCAAATGGTCAACAGGAGGAAAAAAGCCGCGCGGCTAAAAAGGTTGACCATTGCCGACCCCGGCGCTGCGCGGCTGTCTCGTGTTCAGGAAGAGCCTGAAGCTACTTGCCCTCTGCCTTCGCCTTCAAACCGGCGAGGCCCGCTTTGTAAATATCCGTGACGGCCTTCAGCGCAGCCTCGTCGGAGAGTTCCGGCGGCGGATCGTTGTTCATGAAGCCGCGATAGAACGCGCCCTTCCACTCCACAACGCTTTTGCCGCCCTCTTCCTTGACGCTCAGCGTCGCGGCGTAATTATTCACCGGCAGGACTTTCGGATCGACGGCGTCGATCTTGTAGCCGATGGTTTTATGATCCGGCTCATATTTTGTGACGGATTCGTCGATGACGCCGCCGCTCTTCAGGGTGATCTTGCGCTTGGCGTCGACGGCGTTGCCGCCCGAGCCTTCTGTCTTGGCGACGGGCGGGAGCCAGCTCAAATCCTGGAAATTGCCAACAATGGCCCAGACCTTGTCGGCCGGCGCGTCGATCTCGATCTTTTCGACCACTTTCTGACGCGAGGGGCCATGCGCGAAAGCCGGGACGGAAAGCCATCCGGCGGAAACAAGCGACAGGGCCGCAGCGACGAGGGCGCGACGCGCAATCACAAAGGACATGGGAAAGTCTCCTGAAACCTGAGCGGCCCGCCATCTTCGGCGGGAAACGCACATAAAGGGACTGTCAGGCGCGCCGTCAAGACGACTTCCTTCATCCGAGCGCGTTAACGCCAACGCCTTTGCGCCAGAGCGGGAAGCGGTTCTCTTCAGCCCCGGCGCAGGAGACGCCAGGACGAACCGAAAAGGATTGCGCGGGCGTCATGGCCCCATGCTATCAGCGCCTCATGCCCTATCTCCGCGCCCTTCATCTACTTTTCGTGGTGATTTTTGGCGTGGTCGCGCTGGCGCCGATACAGACGTTGGCCCGCCGGCGTGGCTGGCGGCTTCAGCACCATATCCAGACAGGTTTCTGCCGGGCGGCCTGTCGCGCCATCGGTCTGAGGGTCACGGCGCGCGGCGCTCTGCCCGATCAGGCGCCGCGACTTGTCGTCGCCAACCATGTTTCATGGACAGACATCATCGCGCTTGCGAGTATTTATCCGTTTGTTTTTTTATCGAAAAGCGAGGTCGAGACCTGGCCCTTGCTCGGGCTTCTGGCGCGGGTGCAGGGCACCATATTTGTTGTGCGCGACGCGCGCCGCGACATCGCAAGAGCGAGCGCGGCGCTGGCTGGCGCGCTGGACGCCGGGCGGGATGTCGTCGTTTTTCCGGAAGGCACCTCGACCGATGGCGCCGAGATTCTGCCCTTTCGGCCGGGTCCGTTTGAGGCATTGCAGAAAACCGGCGAAACCGCCGTCGTGGCCCCTGTCGCCTTGCGCTACACCGACATCGCTGGTCGTCCCGTCGATCTCGGCTGGTACGGCGACATGACGCTCGTCGATCACATTCGCAAACTTCTGCGCCAGAATGGCGCAATCTGCCAAATCCGATTTGGCGCGGCGATCGTTCCGACCGGAGTCGATCGAAAAACGACGGCGATGCTGGCGGAAAAACAGGTTCGTTCTCTGCATGCGGACTGACGACGACGATCCGGTTTCAGGCCGCCTGACGGGTCTCGCGGCCTAAAAACTCCAGATAGCGGCTCTCGATTCTCGCCACCGGCATAACGACGAAGACATCGGTTGTATTGAACTTGTTGTCCACAACGGCGCCGTCGCCAAAGCGCGCCCCGAGCCTCAGGTAGCCCTTGACGAGCGGCGCCAGAGCCGCGCGCGACTTTTTCTCGTCCATCGACTCGCGTGGCAGCATCGCCATCGGGACATAAAGCTCTGGCCGGGCGCGGACGCTCCACATATTCCCGGCGCTTGCGAAATGGGCGAGATAGCTCAACGCCTCGGCATGATCCGCGGGACGGACGCCGGGGAAACTTGCGCAGCCGAACATCACGTCGATTCGATGAGCCCGGATATAGGCCAGCAGCCCGCGCCAGAGCAGTTCGAGGGTCCGTTGTCCGCGATGCGAGGCAAGCACGCAGGATCGCCCCAGTTCGAGAATCCGCTGACCCCGATGGCGATCGAGCAGCGGCGCGATGTCGTATTCGCCAGCGGCGTAATAGCCGCCTGCCCTGTCCGCCATCTCGTCGCGGAGCAGACGATAGGTTCCAACGATCCTGGGCCGCAACTTTCCTTTTTTTGTCATTGCGCCATGATCGATAACGATCAGATGGTCGCAGTATTTGTCGAAGCGATCGGCGTCGCGGCGCGTGAAGGCTGTGCGGGCGTCCGGAATTGCCCCGCCCTCCTCGAAAAAGACCTTGTAACGCAGGCGCTGGGCCTTGCGCATCTCGCGTTTGTCGACCGTCAGACGGATTTCAAGCGTCCCGAGCCTGCCGAGGGACTCCATCGGGAGAATGGGCGTTGAGCGGCGCGAGCCCGGCGTGACAGGGGCCTGCGGATCTTCCGAACATCCGGTCGCGCGAGCTTTCCACATTGGCGAATTTCTCTCCCCGGAAACGCGCTCCTCTGACCATTTTGCGGCGAAGCTTTTATGACGACGCTGCGCCGCACAAATTTTGTGCTGCGGCTGAAAATTTCGGCTAAAAAATCTGGCTTGCCGAAAACCGGGAATCAGACGACCTTTATAAACATGGACTTGGACTTTTAGCCGCCTTTATCCCCGAAATTCTCCACATATTGTCGATTTATTTATTCTCAACACAATATCTTGACGCCATCGGCGGATTCGCGCATCTTGCAGGAGTTACGCGATGACTGGGCGGCGAAACTGGGGACGAACGGCGTTTTTTACGTTCGGTCTTACCAGATTTGTTCCGATGGGGCGTCAGCCGCGCTTACGCGTATCTCTCGTTTCTGGCGTGCTCTCGGATGCGGTGTTTCCGCCGCATGATCCGACGGTGCGGTTTTCGAGTTCTGAGTTTCACATCGACAGCGCTGCGGCCGGTGAGCGGTCGAGCGCAACGCGGGCTTGCGCCCCGAAGGGATAATTGAAAATGAAAATCGAGCGGCGATACACGACGGCGGGCGAATCTCCCTACGCCTCCATCGAGTTCCGGACCACCAAGAGCGAAATCCGCAATCCCGACGGTTCGGTGGTGTTCTCGCTGGAAAACATTGAGGCGCCGGCGCAATGGAGCCAGGTCGCCTGCGACGTTCTCGCCCAGAAATATTTCCGTAAGGCTGGCGTGCCGGCCCGGCTGAAGCGGGTCGAGGAAAACAGCGTCCCTTCTTTCCTGTGGCGCTCCGCCGCCGATACGGAAGCCCTTGCCGCACTGCCGAAAGATCAGCGTTATACGTCCGAAATTTCCGCCAAACAGGTGTTCGACCGCCTTGCCGGCGCCTGGACCTACTGGGGATGGAAGGGCGGCTATTTCGACGCCGAAGAGGACGCCCAGGCGTTCAGCGACGAACTGCGTTACATGCTCGCCGCCCAGATGGCGGCGCCCAATTCGCCGCAATGGTTTAACACCGGGCTGCACTGGGCCTATGGCGTCGATGGCCCCGGCCAGGGGCATTTTTATGTCGATTACGCCAATGGCAAGCTGGTGAAGTCGAAATCCTCCTATGAGCATCCGCAACCACACGCCTGCTTCATCCAGTCGATTGAGGACGATCTCGTCAACGACGGCGGCATTATGGATCTTTGGGTGCGCGAGGCGCGTCTGTTCAAATACGGCTCCGGCACCGGCACCAACTTCTCGAAGCTGCGCGGCGAGAAGGAAAAGCTCTCGGGCGGCGGCTCCTCTTCGGGTCTGATGTCCTTCCTCAGGATCGGCGATCGCGCCGCCGGCGCCATCAAATCCGGCGGCACCACGCGTCGCGCGGCGAAAATGGTCGTCGTCGACATCGACCATCCCGACATCGAGGCTTTCATCGACTGGAAGGTGAAGGAGGAGGAAAAGGTCGCCGCGCTCGTCACCGGCTCGAAGATCGTCAAGAAGCATCTCAAGGCGATCATGCGCGCCTGCGTGAATTGCGAGGGACCCGGCGACGATTGCTTCAATCCGGAAAAGAACCCGGCGCTGAAACGCGAGATCAGGGCGGCGCGTCGCGAAGACGTGCCGGACAATCTGATCAAGCGCATCGTGCAATATGCGCGTCAGGGCTTCACCGACGTCAGCTTCGACACCTACGACACGGACTGGGACAGCGAGGCCTATCTCACCGTCGCCGGACAGAACTCGAACAACTCGGTGCGCGTCACCGACGAATTCCTGCACGCCGTGGAAAAAGACGGCGACTGGACGCTGACGCGGCGTCTCGACGGCAAGCCGGCCAAAACGCTCAAGGCGCGCGCGCTGTGGGACAAGATCGGCTACGCCGCCTGGGCCTCCGCCGATCCCGGCATCCAGTTTCATACGACAATCAACGACTGGCACACCTGCCCGGCCGGCGGCCCGATCCGCGCCTCCAATCCCTGTTCGGAATATATGTTCCTCGACGATACGGCCTGTAATCTGGCGTCGCTGAACCTGTTGCAGTTCCGCGATCCGCAGACCAAACGCATCAATATCGACGCCTATGAACACGCCGTGCGTCTGTGGACCGTCGTGCTCGAAATCTCGGTGCTGATGGCGCAGTTCCCGTCCAGGGAAATCGCCCAGCTCTCCTATGATTACCGCACGCTCGGCCTCGGCTACGCCAATGTCGGCGGGCTTTTGATGTCGTCCGGCATTCCCTATGACAGCGAGGCCGGCCGCGCCATCGCCGGCGCGCTTTCGGCGATCATGACCGGCGTCTGCTACGCGACCTCCGCCGAAATGGCGAGGGAGCGCGGACCCTTTGCGCGATTCCTCGACAATCGTGAGGCGATGCTGCGCGTCGTCCGCAATCATCGTCGCGCCGCGCATGGCGAGCGCGCTGGATACGAAGGCCTCGCCATCAATCCGGTGCCGCTGGATTACGCCGCCTGCCCCGATCCGCAACTGATGCAGCGCGCCGCGCGCGCCTGGGACCGGGCGCTGGCGCTCGGCGAACAGCACGGCTATCGCAATGCGCAGGTCACGGTGGTGGCGCCGACCGGCACCATTGGTCTTGTCATGGATTGCGACACTACCGGCATCGAGCCCGATTTCGCGCTGGTGAAATTCAAGAAACTCGCTGGCGGCGGCTATCTGAAAATCGTCAACCGCGCCGTGCCGGAAGGTCTGCGCGCGCTGGGCTATCGCGAGAGCGAGATCGCCGAGATCGAGGCCTACGCCGTTGGTCACGCCTCGCTGGCGCAGGCGCCGGGCGTCAACGCCGCGACGCTCCGCGCCAAAGGCTTTACGGACGAAAAACTCGCGGCGGTCGAGGCCGCCCTGCCCTCCGCCTTCGACATCAAATTCGTCTTCAACAAATGGACGCTCGGCGCCGATTTTCTCACGCAGTCGCTGAAAGTGACGCCGGAGCAGCTTGAGGATCGCGCCTTCGATCTGCTGACGCATCTCGGCTTCCTGAAATCGGAGATCGAGGCGGCCAACACTCACGCCTGCGGCGCCATGACTCTGGAGGGCGCGCCCTTCCTGAAGAAGGAGCATTACGCCGTATTCGATTGCGCCAATCCCTGCGGCCGCATCGGCAAGCGCTACCTCTCGGTGGAGTCGCACATCCGCATGATGGCGGCGGCGCAGCCCTTCATCACAGGCGCGATCTCCAAGACCATCAACATGCCCAATGACGCCACCGTGGAGGATTGCGAGCAATCCTATCTGCTCTCGTGGCGTCTCGGTCTGAAGGCCAACGCGCTCTATCGCGACGGCTCCAAACTGTCGCAGCCGCTTTCCGCCCAGCTCATCGCCGGCGACGACGAGGACGCAGCGGAAGCGGTGGAGGAAGTCGTCGCCGCCAATATGCCGGCGCGCGCCGCCGCCCTCGCCGAACGCATCGTCGAGCGGGTTGTGCATCAGGTGGTGCGCGAGCGCGAGAAGCTGCCGGATCGCCGCAAGGGCTATACGCAGAAGGCGGCGGTCGGCGGCCACAAGGTCTATCTGCGCACCGGCGAATACGCCGACGGGCGCATCGGCGAAATCTTCATCGACATGCACAAGGAAGGCGCCGCCTTCCGCTCGCTGATGAACAATTTCGCCATCGC
>JBBARD010000061.1:0-15479 GCA_040399965.1 Methylocystis sp.
TTTTGCGCGCCGCCGTGAGCTTCGTCAATGAAGGGCTCGGAACGGCGATGCTCGTCGGCCGCGAAGATCGCGTGCGGGCGACCGCCGCCGCTGCCGGCGTTGACTTGCCCAAAGGCGTTCAAATTCATAACGCCAAACTCTCCCACAAGAACGCGGACTATGCGCAATTCCTCTTCCGTCGCCTGCAACGCAAGGGCTTCCTGCTGCGCGACTGTCTGCGCCTGATCAACCACGACCGCAATCATTTCGCCGCCGCCATGGTCGCCCACGGCGACGCCGACGCCATGGTCACCGGCGTCACCCGCAATTTTTCGCTGGCCCTGTCAGAGGTGCGCCGCGTGATCGATCCCCGACCGGGACATCGGCTGATCGGCGCCTCGCTGGTTCTGGCCAAAGGCAATGTCGTGCTGGTCGCCGATACGGCGATCACCGAATTGCCGGAGGCGGAGGAGCTCGCCGACATCGCGGTGGAGGCGGCGGGCGTGGCCAGACGACTGGGGCTGAACCCGCGCGTCGCCCTGCTGGCTTTCTCGACCTTCGGCTATCCGCCGGGCGAACGCACGGCGCGAGTGCAGGAGGCGGTGAAGATCCTCGATAATCGCCGCGTCGATTTTGAATATGAAGGCGAGATGGGCGCCGATATTGCGCTGAACCGCGAGCGTATGGCCGCCTATCCTTTCTCCAGACTGACCGACGTCGCCAATGTATTGGTCATGCCGGCGCTCCATTCGGCGGCGATCTCGACGAAAATGCTCCAGGAGATGGGAGGCGCAACCGTGTTGGGGCCCCTGATCGTTGGGCTGGACAAACCCGTTCAGATCGTTCAACTCGGCGCAACCGACGCCGATATCGTCAACATGGCGGCGATCGCCGCGTTTGGCGTCGGAGGTTAGCGCAAGCGTTTTTTCATACAGATCGGGCTGCCCTTCGGAACCCGCTTTTAACTGCCGCAGCAGCTGCCGCAACTCGCAGCGCAATCGGATGCACCGCCGTCATCACAGCCCGTATCGCCGCTCAGTAGTCCGCTTATGCCGAATCCGCCGTCGCCGGAGGACTTACGGCTGTTTCGCGGCGCAGCGCGCAGGCTCTTGTAAATCATGAGGCTGAGCATGAAGCCAAATACGATCACCGCGAGCGCGATCATTGTCACAGCGAGGCTCTTTCCGGTTGCCGCCGTAGCCGCGTCGACGGGCGTCGAGAAGATAGTTGCAGGGACAAGCGCTGCAGTGACAACCGCAAGGCGGTTGGACGAAGGCGCGCGGCGCGCGGGGACATGTGGTCGGGGCCAGATGTCGGCCGGCGGCGGGCCGAAGGCGGCTTCATAGAGAGCCAGCGTCGCACGATAGTTGTCGGGAAATCGTTCATCCGCCGCCGAGCCGTCGCCCGGATTGTGGTGCAGAACGTAACCGAGCATGTCACGGCAGAGATCGTCGTAATAGGACCGCGTGTGGAGGATATGCAGATGCCAGATTTGATCGACGACTTTCGAAGGAGTCACCTCCTGACCGCTCGTCGCAGCAATCCACAAAAACCTACGGTACTCCTCAATGGCGCGCTGCGTGTAATGTCGGGACCAACCGTAATCTTGTCGCAGCTGGCTGGAAAAGCCGCGAGTTTTGCCTTGATCCAGCGGCAGGTCTGTAATCTTCTTGAACAGTCCTGTGCGCGTATTTTCAGTGTTGCATTTCAACTCCATCATCTGATGATTGTAAACCATAGCCAGCTTTTTTACAATATCATGACGTTTTTTGCTCGATTTTATCTCAAGCCGCGCCGCGCGCGCATCTACTTGCCTGCTAGCAGGACGGCCTCTAGAAGCTCTCGTAAAACTGTCGAGTAGGCCATATTGGCCGACGGCGCAGCTGCTCCAGCCGGGGGGCTGGCGCCTGTGTCCTGCCTTCCCCCGGTGAGAAAAGTCGTCACATGAAAATCACAATGATCGGCTCGGGCTATGTTGGCCTGGTCTCGGGCGCCTGCTTTGCTGATTTCGGTCACAAGGTCATTTGCGTCGATTCCGACGCCTCGAAGATCGACCGCCTGAAGCGCGGCGAAATCCCGATCTTTGAGCCGGGTCTCGACGAGCTTGTCACCAACAACGTCGACAAGGGCCGTCTCTCTTTCACCACCGATCTGGCGCCGGCCGTCAAAGGCGCGGACGCCGTGTTCATCGCCGTCGGCACCCCGTCGCGCCGTGGCGACGGCCACGCCGATCTCTCCTATGTCTACGCCGCCGCCAGGACCATCGCCGGCGCGCTCGACGGCTTCACGGTCGTCGTCAATAAATCGACCGTGCCGGTCGGCACCGGCGACGAGGTCGAGAGGATCATTCGCGAGGCGAATCCGAAAGCCGATTTCACCGTCGTCTCCAATCCGGAGTTTCTGCGCGAAGGCGCCGCCATCGACGATTTCAAGCGTCCCGATCGCGTCGTCATCGGCGTCGAAGAGCCGCGCGCCCGAGAAGTCATGGAGGAGATTTACCGGCCGCTATCACTGAACGCCCCGCCACTGCTGTTTGTAGGTCGGCGCACGTCGGAACTCACCAAATATGCGGCGAACGCCTTTCTGGCGACCAAGATCACCTTCATCAACGAGATCGCAGATCTGTGCGAAAAGGTTGGCGCGGACGTTCAGGAGGTCGCCCGCGGCATTGGCCTCGACAATCGTATTGGCAGGAAATTCCTGCACGCCGGCCCCGGCTATGGCGGCTCGTGTTTCCCGAAGGATACGCTGGCGCTGATCAAGACCGGACAGGATGAAGGCGCGGCGCTGCGCATCGTCGAAACCGTCGTCGCGGTCAATGACGCCCGCAAGCGGGCGATGGCGCGCAAGATCATTCAGGCGCTGGGCGGTTCGGCGCGGGATAAGAAAATCGCGCTGCTTGGCCTCGCCTTCAAACCCAACACCGACGACATGCGCGACGCGCCCTCGCTGGCGATTGTCGCGTCTCTCGTCGGGGATGGCGCCCGATTGCACGCCTATGACCCGGAAAGCATGGAGCAGGCGCGTCCATTGATGCCGGACGTAATCTTTCACGACGACGCCTATGCCGCGATCGATGGCGCCGACGCGCTGGCGATCGTCACGGAATGGGACGCTTTCCGGGCGCTTGATCTCGATCGGGTGAAGAAGTTGCTGAAGTCGCCGATCATCATCGATTTGCGAAACATTTACCGCCCGGCTGAAATCCGCAAACGCGGTTTCGCTTATGTCAGCGTCGGACGAGCATGATCAAGGCTCAGAAGTTCATGTCATCGGCGGCCCTCTGCGAGAGGGCCGCCTGGTTGGCGACGACGCAGAAAAATCTCGTGTCAGCGCCCTGTATTTACTGAACCGACAACGCCTCAATCAGTCGTGGCGATGATGTTTGCCCGTTTGCGGGTTATAACGCATCTTGTGATGAGGCGCATGATAGGGATTCATGTGCTTGAGTTCGCGATGCGGGCAGGGGCTGACCCAGTGACGGATGCCTCTGGCGTGACCTTGCGGGCTGGTGGTGACGAAACAGCCCTTGTGGTGATGTCCGTGCTGCGAAGCGATAGCGCCGGTGGGCGCTAAACCGATTCCCGCAACAGCGCCCAGACACATCAGCGCGCGCTTAAGCGTTATTCTACGGAACATGTTTACCTCTCCCCTGTGATCTGGCTGACAGCGCAACCGGTCGTTGCAGCTTCATGGATCAACCCTCAGATTGAGCAGGCCCGCAACCAAAGGACGCGCCCCTCGATAACATAAAGAACTATAAATGCGAAAATAAACAGGTCCAGCAAAGAAAGACGGCGCCTCATTGCTAGGCAATTTCGCCGTCTTGCCTCACGGATCGTAAAAGCGCAAAACCCTGTCATGAACTCCCTCTCCCACATCAACGCCGCCGGCGAGGCGCATATGGTCGATGTTTCAGACAAGGTCGAGACGCGACGACTGGCCCGGGCGTGTGGGAGAGTGACGATGGCGCCGGAAACGCTGGCTCTGGCGATCGCCGGAGAAGCCAAAAAAGGCGATGTCTTTGGCGTCGCCCGGATCGCCGGCGTTATGGCGGCGAAAAAAACCAGCGACCTGATCCCTCTGTGTCACCCCCTGCCATTGTCGAGCATCAAGGTGGACATCACGCCGGACCTCGATCTGCCGGGCGTTCATGTGAGCGTCGAGACGGTAGTCTCCGGCAAGACCGGCGTGGAGATGGAGGCGCTGACGGCCGTGTCGGTCGCCTGCCTGACAATATACGATATGCTGAAAGCCGTGGATCGCGGAATGCGTATTGAGGGCGTCGAGCTTGTCGCCAAGGAGGGCGGCAAATCTGGCGCCTGGCGACGAGACTGATCCGATCAGAGAATTACGGGACCTTTCAATGGCCGATCAAAAGCTTTTGCCCGTTGACGAGGCGCTGTCGCGCGTTCTGGCCCGAGCCAGCCTGCTCGGCGAGGAGACGGTCGCTCTTGACGCTGCGCAGGGTCGCACGCTGGCGCGTCATGTCATCGCCACCCGCACCCAGCCGCCGGTCGCCGTTTCCGCCATGGACGGCTATGCTGTCCGCACCAGCGATTTTCCTACCGACGCCGGCCTGCGGTTGGTGGGCGAAAGCGCCGCCGGGCATGGATACGCCGGCGTTCTTAATCCGGGAGAGACTGTGCGAATCTTCACCGGCGCGCCTGTCCCGGAAGGCTCGGATGCGGTGCTCTTGCAGGAAAACGTCACGACCGACGGCAGAGTCGTTCACGCTGTCGAAACCGTGCTGACCGGCGAAAACATTCGCGCCGCCGGCCTCGATTTTCGCGCCGGGGCCCCCGGATTGAGGGCAGGAACGCGTCTTGGCGCCGCCGAACTCGCCCTCGCCGCCGCCATGAACCACGCCCATCTGCCGGTGGCGCGGCGTCCGCGCGTCGCCGTGCTCGCCTCTGGCGACGAACTGGTCCTTCCCGGGACCGAGCCTGGGCCTGCCCAGATCATCGCCTGCAACAGCTTCGCCGTCGCCGCCATCGCCCGCGACGCCGGAGCGGAAACGATCGATCTCGGCCTCTTCCCGGACACGATTGAAGAACTTGAGCGCGGCGTTCAACTGGCCCGCACAACGCAGGCCGATGTGCTGGTGACGCTGGGCGGCGCCTCGGTTGGCGATCACGATCTCTTGCGGCCGGCGCTGGCGCGTCAGGGCATGGCGCTTGATTTCTGGAAAATCGCCATGCGTCCGGGCAAGCCGCTGATCCACGGCGCGCTGGGGCAGACTCACATACTGGGACTGCCAGGCAATCCGGTCGCCGCCTATGTCTGCGCGCTGGTGTTTCTGGGGCCGCTGATCCGTGCGCTTCAGGGCGACCCCGACGCCGCCGCCGACCGCAGCGAGACGGTCTTCGCCGGAGTCGCCTTGCCGGCCAACAAGGGCCGTCGGGACTATATGCGGGCCACACTCTCCGCCGACGCCCATGGTCGACGGCTCGCGACTCCGCAACCGTTGCAGGATTCGTCGCTGCTGACCGAACTCCAGCAATCGCAGGCGCTGCTGATCCGCGAACCGCTGGCCCCGGCGCTGTCCGCAGGCGAGCCCGTTCGCATCCTGCGTCTGCCGAGCTGAGACGATGCAGCCCCGTGACTTTGTCGTCGCAAGATGGCAGAGAAGGCGCGCTGTTTCACCGTCGCAACGGGAGCCCCGCTGATGTCGATCCTCGATTCCGTCCGCAAGGCGCTCGTTCCGATTCATCCGGAAGGCTACGTCTTTATTGGCGCCTTCGCCGCCGCAAGCTTCGTTCTCAACTGGCTGTCGCCAACTCTCGGATGGATCGGCTTCATCGCCACGGCCTGGTGCGCCTATTTCTTCCGCGATCCGCCGCGGGTCACGCCCTTGCGCGACGGGATCGTGGTGTCCCCGGCGGATGGCGTCGTCTCGGCGATCGGCTTCCATCTGCCGCCGCCGGAACTCGGCATGGGCGCGGAGCCGTTACAGCGGATCTCGGTGTTCATGAGCGTTTTCGACGTGCATGTGAATCGCGCGCCGGTCTCCGGCCGGGTGATGAAAATCGCCTACAAACCAGGACTGTTCCTCAGCGCTGATCTCGACAAGGCGAGCGAAGACAATGAACGCAACGGCCTCGTCATCGACTCCAGACTCGGCCGCATCGGCGTCGTTCAGATCGCCGGTCTCGTCGCCCGCCGCATTGTCTGCTTCATCCGAGAGGGCGAGGAAATTGGCGTGGGCGACCGGTTTGGCCTGATTCGCTTCGGCTCTCGCCTCGACGTCTATTTGCCGGCAAACGTGCGGCCGGCGATCGCCGTTGGCGCCCGCGCCATCGCCGGAGAAACCATCCTCGCCGACGTCAACGCCGGCGCTGTCGGCGCCACTTTCAAGACCGGTTGAGGCGAACCGCAATGAGCGAGCCGGGCGACAATCAGTATGAGGACGCGCTGTCGGCGTCGGAAATGCGGCGCCTGCGCTTCCGCAACATTCCGATCCGCGTCGTTTTACCCAATCTGGTGACGCTGCTGGCCCTGTGCATGGGCCTGACCTCAATCCGCTACGCCATTGAAGGCCGGTTCGAGACGGCGATCACCGCCGTGATGGCCGCCGCTGTGCTCGATGGGCTCGATGGCCGCATCGCGCGCGCGCTCAAGGGCACCTCGCGCTTTGGAGCCGAACTGGACTCGCTTTCGGATTTCGTCGATTTCGGCGTCGCCCCGGCGTTGCTGCTCTATCTGTGGAGTCTTCACGAGATCAAGGGACTGGGCTGGTTCGCCGTGCTGGTCTTCGTGATCGCGGCGGCGCTGCGCCTCGCCCGCTTCAATGTGATGATTGACGATCCATCCAAACCGGCATGGCACGCCGATTTCTTTGTCGGCATGCCGGCGCCGGCCGGCGCGGTGACGGTGCTTTTGCCGCTCTATCTCAACCTCTCGGTGCTGGAGTTGCCGGCGACGAGGGGTCTGGCGATCTTCAATATTATTTACGTAATCGCCATCGCCCTTCTGATGGCGAGCCGTATTCCCCATTTCTCCGGCAAACGCATAGGCCGCATTCCGCGCGACCTCGTCATTCCGGTGCTGTTCGGCGTCGGCGCGACGATCCTGCTGCTGGCGATCTTCCCGATGGAGCTGCTCGCTGTCGTTAGCCTCGCCTTTCTGGCGATGATCCCCTTCAGCGTGAAGCACTACAACAAACTGGCGAAAGCCGAGGCGAACAAAAGCGTCGGCTGAAAATTTATTTCATAACCGGCGCAAGCGGCGCCAGCTCCTGCCGTTCAATTTTTCTGCTGGCGGCGATGTCTTCCGGCGTCCGCGTGTCGATCACCGCCTGCTTGTCGGCCTCTCCGGCGCGCGGCGCCGTGATTTGCGCGCCAATGCCCCTGACCACGTCGGGCGCCTCGGCGAAGGCGCCATGACCAATGAAATCCGTCGAAAAGGAAGAGATGTCGCGCACCGAAACGCCCAGACGATCCAGTTCGGCCTTATCCTCAGGCTTAGCGGGATCAAGCGCGCCGAGCCGCTGGCGGTCGCCGGCGATGCGCGAGGAGATGGACAGGGCGCGATCGTTGCTGGCGACGAAAATCGAGACATGACCCGGATCGAGCCGGGACACCTGCTGTCGGAAGACGCTCAGATCGATATCGGGATTGGCGAGCATCACCTGTCCGAGCCGTCCGTCAAGATCGGGATGGCCGGAAATGGCCAGGGCGCGCAAAGTCTCCATCGTCAGCCAGGCGCCCATCGAGTGCGCGAGAACATGAACCCGTCCAACGCCGGGCGTGCGGGAGAGGCCGAGCAGGAATTGCTCCAGCGCGTCGCGCGAGACGGTCGCCGCCTCCTTGTCGGACTCGTAATTCATCAGGCCGCCACGCGAATTCCACGTGAACAATGTCGCCACGCCGGCGAAATCGCCGTCGGCGACAATCTGCGCCAGACGAAATCGCGCCTCATCCAGCCCGGTGTTGAAGCCATGAACATAGAGCAGAATATCGCGCGCGACTCCCACCCGGCCCGAAACATGCGCGGCGATTTCCTGAAAAAACTCGGTTTCATCCATCGCACGCTTGGCGATCACCGAAAAATGACGTTTTGGATCGGGACCGCCGAAACTCGGCCTTTCGATCGCGCCGGTTTCGTGACCTTGCGGCACCCCGATGGTGGTGAGCGAAAATTTGGCCCGGCCATCGTCCGCCGCGCCTTCTCCGCGTCGTGTCGAGGCGACAAACAACGGCACATGCATCGGCTGGCCGCGCGGCGCTGAGAAGAGCCCGCCGTCGGCCATTTGACGATCCGCCATCCCGAGACCGTCGGCCATGCAGCCGTCAAGCGACAGCGCCAGCAATGGCGCCATGAGAAGAGCGGCGGCGGAACTGACGAAAGGGGAGGAATGACGCACGAGAGCCTGTCGGTTAAGGCGCGCGCCCTCGGCGCGCTGCGGACCTCTGGCGCCGGGCGCCGTTTATGGTGATTTCCATGCGCCGGGAAAGCGACAAAAGCGCGGCGGCGCGGGGCTCAAAAGCTAAAAAACCCTTGCCAAATCATTAATCAGCGAGATTTTGCCGCACTTGCGCGGGGCTGGCCGCGCCGTGCATAGTGTTGAGCGGAACATCTAACAGGGACGCGGCTCGCCCTGCGTGAGGCCGGACGGACATGCGGATCAGAGTATTGGGGTCGGGAGCCGGCGGCGGCTTCCCGCAATGGAATTGCAACTGCGCCAACTGCCGGGCCGTACGCGCCGGCGCGCCGGGTTTCTTGCCGCGAACCCAATCGTCGCTGGCGGTGAGCGCCAATGGCGACGACTGGCTTCTGCTCAACGCCTCGCCCGATCTGCGCGAACAGATCGCCGCCGCGCCTGAGCTGTCGCCGCGCCGTGACGACCCGGTGCGCGCCAGTCCGATCAAGGCCGTGGCGCTGACCAACGGCGATGTCGATCATGTCGCCGGCCTGCTGAACCTTCGCGAGGCGCAACCCTTCAGCATTTACGCGGCCCGCCGGGTGATCGACGCGCTCGCCGCCAATACAATCTTCTCGATCCTGCAGCCGCAACTCGTTCCGCGCATTGAGCTGGCGATGGAGACGCCGACGCCCGTCAGCGGGGCCGGAGTCGACCTGGGTCTGAGTCTCCGGGCTTTTCCCGTGCCCGGCAAGATCGCGCTGTATCTCGAAGACAGAAACGCGCCGAATTTCGGCACCTCGGCGGGCGACACGCTGGGTCTCGAAGTCATCGAAACCGCGACCGGCATGTCCTTTTTCTACGTTCCCGGCTGCGCACGGGTCGACGCGCCGCTCGCTGCGCGTTTGCGCCATGCGGCGCTCGTCTTTTTCGACGGCACGCTGTTTGAAGAGGAGGAGATGATCCGCCAGGGCCTGATGGGAAAGACCGGCTCGCGCATGGGCCATATCAACATGAGCGGCGCCGATGGCTCCCTCGCCGCTTTTGCGCCGCTTGACGTCAAACGTAAGATCTATGTGCATATCAATAATTCAAACCCGGTTCTCGACGAGCACTCCAACGCCTACGCCACCGTCCAGGCGGCGGGCTGGGAGGTCGGCGAGGACGGCATGGAGGTCATTCTATGAACGAGATCGCGCGCATCGACTGGCGCAATGTCGCGCCGCTGTCGCTCGACGATTTCGAGGCGGCGATCCGCGCAGTGGGCGCTGAGCGTTACCATGATAAGCACGTTTTTCATCAACTTCTCCATGGCGGTAAATTGAACAGGGATCAGGTCGCGGCCTGGGCGCTCAACCGCTACTGCTACCAGGAGGCGGTGCCGCGCAAGGACGCCGCCTTCATCGGCCGCGTTCACGACCGCGAGTTGAGGCGCGAGTGGATTCGCCGTATTCACGATCACGATGGCCTCGACGCCGAAAACGGCGGCATCGAACGCTGGTTGGCGCTCACCGACGCGCTGGGGTTCTCGCGCGACTATGTTGTCTCGCGACGCGGCGCGCTGCCGGCGACGATATTCGCCGTCGAGGCCTATGTGCGCTTCGTAGTGGAGCAGCCGCTCGTCGTCGCCGTCGCCTCTTCGCTCACCGAACTTTTCGCCCCATCGATCCATCGTGAGCGGATCTCCGGCATGCTCGAGAATTATGACTTCGTCGACGATCACGTGATGGCCTATTTCAAGCGCCGGCTGGCGCAGGCTCCGCGCGACAGCGAATTCGCCCTCGCTTATGTCAAGCAAAACGCCCGCACCCGCGCCGAACAGGAGGCATGCGTCGCCGCAGTTCAATTCAAATGCAACGTGCTATGGGCGCAACTCGACGCGCTGCATCACGCCTATGTGACGCCCGGCCTGATTCCGCCCGGCGCATGGCGGCCCGGCGACCCAGATGTCTGACCTTTCCCCCGGGCGCTTCGTGATTGGGCCGGATTCGCGTCCGGCGTTCACGCGCTATGCGCGACTGCACGAGGACCGCGCCCGCGGTCGCACCGTGGCGCTGGCGCCCGAACGCGCCTACGAACTTGATCCGATCGGCGTCATTGTCTTAAGCGCCCTCGACGGCCGGATCAGCGTGCGCGATCTCAGCGCCAGACTTGCAGAGAAATACGCCGCCCCTGTCGAGGTGATCGCGCGCGATGTGACGACGCTGTTGCAGGGGCTCGCCGACAAACGCTTGTTGCGAGAGGGTCCCGATCCATTTTCTCCTCCCGCGCGCTCCGTCTTCGCCCGGTCCATTACGCGCTATGACGGCGGCCCGGCCGGTTTGCTTGCCGAACTCACCCACCGCTGCCCCTTGCAATGTCCCTATTGCTCCAATCCCCTCGAACTGGAGCGCGCCAACGCCGAACTCACCGCCGAAGAGTGGGGCGAAACTTTTCGTCAAGCGGCGGCGATTGGCGCCTTGCAACTGCATCTTTCCGGCGGCGAACCGACGGCGCGACGCGACCTTGAAGACATCCTCGCTTACGCGGTCGAGGCCGGACTTTACACCAATCTGATCACTTCGGCGGTGCTGTTGACGAAAGATCGGCTGGCGCGGCTCGCCGACATCGGTCTCGATCATGTGCAGGTCTCGATCCAGGACATCGTCGTCGATAACGCCGAGCGTATCTCCGCCTATGAGGGCGGCGTCGCCAAAAAATACGATGTGGCGCGCTGGACGCGGGAGCTTGGGCTCGGTCTGACGATCAATGCGCCGATGCATCGACAAAACATCGCGCATCTGCCGCAAATCATCGATTTCGCCGTCGAGGTCGACGCCCAGCGCATCGAGATCGCGCATATCCAGTATTACGCATGGGCCCAGCTTAATCGCGCCGCGCTGATCCCCACTCGCGAAACCTTTATGGAGACGGTCGAGATCGTCGAAGCGGCGAAACAACGCCTCCTCGGCGTGCTGAATTTCGATTTCGTCATCCACGATCACTACGCAACGCGCCCGAAGACCTGCACCGGCGGCTGGGGCCAATCCATCGTCGCCGTGACGCCTTCCGGCAAGGCCCTGCCATGCCACGCGGCACAGACCTTGCCCGGTCTGATTTTCGATAATGTGCGCGACAAACCTCTCGGCGACATCTGGCGCGACGGCGCCGCCTTCAACGCCTATCGCGGAACCGGCTGGATGAAAGAGCCCTGCCGCTCCTGCGACCGCCGAGAGATCGATTTTGGCGGCTGCCGATGTCAGGCCCTGGCTGTCTCGGGCGACCCGGCCGCGACCGACCCGGCGTGCGAGTTATCGCCCGATCATGCGCGCTTCGCGGCCTTTGCGGAAACGGAGTCGCAGTCGCAGGCGCCGGCATTCATTTACCGGCGTTATGGCGCCGCCTCATTGGCGTGACGACCGCCCCGACTGCGCCATCAGCAGGCGTCGCCCTTCGGCGACGCCTTTTTTGTTTGCGCCGTATTTTTGGCGCCTCGGTAACCAAAGCGCAACTTCCGCCAATTATCCTGTCTTTTGTCTCGCGGAGTTAACGAATTGTTGCACTTGAAAGTTGCGTGAGTGGAGTGGGCCTCATGAAATCGCGGGATACCCTTGTTCGACTGAAACGTTTTCAGGTCGAGGAAAAGCGACGTCGCATTATCCAGTTAAACGCCATGATCGCGGAATTCTCCCGCATGGCCAACGATCTCGATCGCGAAATCGCGACGGAGGAAAGGCGCGTCAATATTGCAGATCCCAATCACTACGCCTATCCGACCTACGCGCGCGCAGCCCGCGTGCGACGCGACAACATGATCGCTTCGGTCAACGACCTGCGCGGTCAGCTTGAGGAAGCCGAGGCCCGCTACGAGGAGGCGAAGGAAGATCTCGCCAAGGCGCAGGGCCAGGAAGCGCGCGACCGCGGCGCCGAACGAATGGTGGATCTCGTCGCCGAACGTCACGCCGCCGTCGATCTTCCGGATCCGGTCCGGCGCGCGTAGGACGATCCCAACGTCGCTTTATTCGTCGCAGTTTCCGGACGCGTCCTGAAACGCCTCGACGAATTTCGACTCCGTCGTTCCCTTGAGCGGCGAAAAGCCATAGAGCCCGATCAGGAACAGCGACGCGCCGCAAAAGGCGCGCGCTTGCGGTCCCGGAGACCCAATGAGCGCCAGAGTCTCCTTCAACCTTTCAGCATAGGCTTCCCGCATGGCCTCGACCAGCGCGAGGCCGCGCTTGCTCGCCGTATTGCGCGTCAGCGCATAGCCCATCGCGAAAAGGGCGCCGATCGCGGCGACGGTCAGATAAATCAGATAGGAGGGATTTGCGCCCTCCGCGAGAACGACTCGCAACTTCAGGCCCGCCACGGAGACAATGACGATAGTCCCGACGATCTGCGCCCAATGTTTCGCCAGACGGACCGAAGCCGGCTGGATCAATTCGTCCGCCGCCAGTTGCGCGCGCACCGGCGCCAGATCGACGAAGAGATGGCGACGCAACGCCTTGTCCTCGAAGAGTCGCCGCGCCGTCGGTCCATGACGCACGGCGGCAAGCAGACGCAGCTCCATGATGTCAAGCTCGCCATTATCGGGTTTCTTTCCGGTGGGATTGATATGTCCTTCATCGCCCAGAACCAGATAACCGCGCTCGTCGAGATCATAGACGAGCGTCTGGATGACGCGTCCGACGCCGCCGCTGAGGAAAGCCGTCGTCATCGCGGCCGGCTCGGAAGGAACCGCCGCCGGCGGCGAGCGTCCGCTACGGTCAGCGACATAAATCGCCAGAAAACTCGCGAGCAGCACGCCGATAACAACGGCGCCCAGAAAGTTCAGAAAGGCGGGACCCGGCAAATCAAGAAATTGCGACGCCGACAAGAGGGCAGCTCCGTTGTGCGCGAGAGATTAAAACTGTTTCAGCGCGAGAGAGAGGCGACGCGCCTGCAGGGTGACAGCGGCCAGAACGGCGAGACCCGTGGCCTGATGCGCCAGCGCTACGAGCAGATGGGGACCGCCGTCATAGGGCGGCTCGACCAGCAGCAGCGTCGCCACGCCAAGCGCAATTTGCGCCAGCACATGGATAAAAACGCTGCGCGCCCCGCTGCGCGCCTTGCCTTCAGCGTTCATCGACGCATCCGCCAGGTGCAGCAGAGCCAGCACGAAAACAATATAGGCGAGCATCCGGTGAAAGAATTGCACCGTCACCGGATTATCAACCAGATTGTCCCACCAGGGGGACAGCGACCACAGATCCTGGGCTGTCGGGAAGAGACGGCCCTCCATCAGCGGCCAGGTGTTGTCGATGTAGCCGGCGCGTAAACCGGCGACGAGACCGCCGACAAAAATTTGCAGAAATAAGACGCCGAGCAGGGTGAAGGCGGTTGCGCTCAACCGACGGCCCGCGTCGACGACGCTCATGCGTCGCTGGGGTCCAAGACCGCCTGCAATCCACAGGCAGGACGCAAAAAGCAGCGCCGCCAGCAGCAAATGCGTCGCCAGACGCTCCTGCGCAACCTCTGTGCGGTGGATCAGTCCGGAGGACACCATCCACCAGCCGACAAAACCCTGCAATGCGCCGAGCGCCAGAACCCCCAGCAAGGGCAGTTTGATCTCTTGCGGCAGACGGCGCGTCGCCCAAAACCAGATCAGGGGAAGAACGAACGCAAAGCCAATCAGTCTCCCCAGCAGCCGATGACCCCACTCCCAAAAATAGATGTATTTGAAACCATCCAGCTCCATATCCGGGAACAGTTCCCTGAATTGGGGAATTTGCTTGTAGTCCTCGAAGGCCCGCGTCCACTCCTGCGCGTTCAGGGGCGGGATGACGCCGGCGACCGGCTTCCACTCGACGATCGACAGGCCGGATTCGGTGAGCCGCGTCGCGCCGCCGACAATGACCATCAAAAAGACAAGGGCGGCGACGAGCCAGAGCCAGTTACGCACCGCCACAGCGTTTTCCGACGTCGCGTGATGACGGATCGCCGGGATGGGTTCGGGAAAATGCAGCCAGTCTTCCATCGCGCGCTCGCCTCTGATCGGCAGGGTTCGCCGGCACATAAAAGCCAGCCGACGCGCTTGTCCACACCCGACCGGCCAACATCCCCTCCGGCGGGCGGCCGCGCCATGATTTTTTGCCCCGCAGGGGGCCCGGAGGCTATGATCCCGACAGGCGAGTCGGAGAACGCGCGTGGCGGTCCGGAAGACGGCGGAAAAGATCGATTTCAGCGAGCTGCGCGCCATCGGCGACGTCGCCGACACACTCGGTCTGCCCGCGCATGTCCTGCGGTTTTGGGAAACCCGTTTCCGCGAGATCGCACCAGTCAAGCGCGCCGGCGGGCGGCGCTTTTACCGGCCGCGCGACATTGAGCTGGTCGACGCCATCCGTCGCCTGCTTTACGATAAAGGCTATACGATCAAGGGCGTACAACGTATCCTCAAGGAACAGGGAACCGACGCGGTCCTCGCCCAGATCGCGGCGCTGGACGACAGTCGCCCAACGTCGCCCGCAGAAACACTGGCGCCCTCACCGCTCCGGATCGAGCCGCGGCTGGAGGCGACCGCCCCGGCCCCGCCAGTTATGCCGCAGCTCCGATTCGACCTGGAGCCGGGGCCAGGGGGGGCGCAAGACCCGGCGGAACAAAGCGAATCGGCAGAGCCGGCGCTTCTTTGGCGCGCCCCGCCGCCGGCCAGGCGGCAAACGCCGCCCCCGGGGCTGGACTCCGCTCGGGAACGGCTGTTGCGGGAGGCGCTGACGGAGATCGAGGAGTGTCGCCGCCTGCTGGCGCTGACGCTTCGCTGACGTCATTGCCAGAGGTCGGAGGGGTCACTATAAGGCGTCTCAGTCGGAGTGTAGCGCAGCCCGGTTAGCGCACTTGTCTGGGGGACAAGGGGTCGTGGGTTCGAATCCCGCCACTCCGACCATTAAAAAGCAAATATAATCAATAATTTAGATTGATAAAGCCGGATGCCTGTCGCCAGCAAATGACGCTCTGGCGGCAAACAGGAAACCTCAGAGAGGTTGACCAGACCCTGTCGTTCACCGCCGATTGATCGCTTTCTGCTCAATTTCAGACAACTCCTTGGAGTTGTGACCATGAATAATAGTCAAATTAAATTATTGGTGTGTTTGTATGTCAGTTCTACCCATAGAGGATCTTTTGTCGA
>JBBARD010000062.1:0-2453 GCA_040399965.1 Methylocystis sp.
CAATGACGGCGAGCGGCGCGTTGTCGCCGTAGCGGAAGCCCGCCTTCAGCACGCGCGTATAGCCGCCATTACGGTTCTTGTAGCGCGGGCCAAGCACGTCGAAGAGCTTGGCGACGAGCTTCACATCGTGAATCTGGGCGATGGCCTGACGGCGCGCATGCAGATCGCCGCGCTTGCCGAGCGTCACCAGCTTCTCGACGACGGGACGCAGATCCTTCGCCTTGGGCAGCGTCGTGACAATCTGCTCGTGCTTGATCAGCGCCTGCGACATGTTCATGAACATCGCCTTGCGGTGTTCATGGGTGCGGCCGAACCGGCGTTTCTTGTGACCGTGATACATGTGGCTCTCCGTTAATTATGCGGCCGCCGTGCCAAGGTACGGCCGCTTGCTTATTTCCTTCTCCCGTTTTCGGGTGAGGGCGTGCGGGATTAATAATGCTCCTCGAAGCGCTTGGCGAGATCGTCGATGTTCTCAGGCGGCCAGCCCGGCACTTCCATGCCAAGATGCAGTCCCATCTGGGCAAGAACTTCCTTGATCTCGTTGAGCGACTTGCGGCCGAAGTTCGGCGTGCGCAGCATTTCCGCTTCCGACTTCTGGATCAGATCGCCGATATAGACGATGTTGTCGTTCTTCAGACAATTCGCCGAACGCACCGACAATTCCAATTCGTCGACCTTCTTGAGCAGCGCCGGATTGAAGGCGAGTTGCGGGATTGACGGCGTCGCCTCCTCGCGGCGCGGCTCTTCGAAATTAACGAAGACATTGAGCTGATCCTGGAGAATGCGCGCCGAATAGGCGAGCGCATCTTCTGGCGAGATTGCGCCATTGGTCTCAATGGTCAGAGTCAGTTTGTCGTAATCGAGCACCTGGCCCTCACGGGTGTTCTCGACGCGATAGCTGACTTTTCTAACCGGCGAATACAGGCTGTCGACAGGGATCAGACCAATCGGCGCGTCCTCGGCGCGATTGCGATCGGCCGGCACATAGCCCTTGCCCGTGCTGATGGTGAATTCAATGCGGATCTCCGCGCCCTCGTCAAGCGTGCAGATCACCAGGTCGGGATTGAGAATCTGGACGTCGCCGCTGGTCTGGATGTCGCCGGCGCTGACAACTCCCGGACCGGTCTTCTTCAGGGTGACGCGCTTGACGCCCTCGCCCTGGTATTTGATCGCGATATCCTTGATGTTCAGAACGATGTCCGTGACATCCTCGCGAACGCCGGGAATCGACGAAAATTCATGCAACACGCCGTCGATGTGAATCGAGGTGATCGCCGCGCCTTGCAGCGACGACAGCAGAACGCGACGCAGGGCGTTGCCCAGCGTCAGGCCAAAGCCACGCTCAAGCGGTTCGGCGATCGCCGTCGCCATGCGACGTGAATCGTCGCCTGCCGTCACCTCGAGCTTGTTTGGTTTGATCAGTTCCTGCCAGTTCTTCTGGATGCTCACGTAGACGCCTTTCCTTGAAGCTCCGGAACGCGCGACCGGCAAAGAGCCCGGCGCACATGCGATATGCATAAAAAACGTCGCGGCGGCCCCAGGGGCGCAACCGCAAAGTCATTGGGCGTCATCAGACGCGGCGGCGCTTGCGCGGACGGCAGCCGTTATGCGGGATCGGCGTCACGTCGCGGATCGATGTGACAGTGAAACCCGCCGCCTGAAGTGCGCGCAGAGCCGACTCGCGGCCCGACCCCGGACCGGAAACCTCGACCTCAAGCGTGCGCACGCCATGTTCCCCCGCCTTGCGGGCGGCGTCTTCGGCGGCCATCTGAGCCGCGTAAGGCGTCGATTTGCGCGATCCCTTGAAGCCCATCGAGCCGGCCGACGACCATGAGACCGTATTGCCCTGGGCGTCGGTGATGGTGATCATGGTGTTGTTGAACGTCGAGTTCACATGCGCGACGCCGGAAACAATATTTTTGCGTTCGCGACGGCGTACGCGGGTAGTGTCCTTGGCCATTGTCTGTCTCGTCCTTCAGGCGCGCCCGTAACGCCAGGCGCTGGGGATGCGACGCTTGCGCGCCGGTGCGTAAGTCTTGCGGGATTACTTCTTCTTGCCGGCGATCGGCTTCGCCTTGCCCTTACGGGTGCGGGCGTTAGTGTGCGTGCGCTGGCCGCGAACCGGCAGCTGGCGGCGATGGCGCAGGCCGCGATAGCAGCCCAGATCCATCAAACGCTTGATGTTGATCGCCACTTCGCGCCGCAGATCGCCCTCGACGAGATAATCGCGGTCGATGGTTTCGCGAATCTGAAGCACTTCCGCGTCGGTGAGCTGAGAAACCCGGCGCTCGGCGGGAATATTAACCTTTTCGCAGATTTCCTCGGCTTTTTTCGGGCCGATGCCGTGAATATATTGCAGGGCGATGATCACGCGCTTGTTTGTAGGGATATTAACGCCAGCGATACGGGCCATTTTTTTCTCCATGTGAAGGCGACGCGGTGCGACGCCAGAA
>JBBARD010000062.1:2553-14786 GCA_040399965.1 Methylocystis sp.
AGCGATACGGGCCATTTTTTTCTCCATGTGAAGGCGACGCGGTGCGACGCCAGAAGCCCGCGTCCGGTGGAGGCCGGCCCTTGCGGGTGATTAAATGGGTATATTTAAAACGCAAAAATGGAAGCTCTCGGTAGAGAACTTCCTTTAATCCGCGTCGATCATTCAGGCGATATAGACCCTCCACTGGCGAGTCAAGCGCAAAACGCCAAAACCGCCGTCAAACGGTTAGTGCGACTCGGCCGTTCCTGGCTTTCAGCCGCCCAACGTAAGGTTCAGAGCCGCAGTGACCTGGTCGATCGGCGCCATTCCGTCGATGCGGCGAAGTTCGCCACGGCTGGCGTAATGATCGGAAACAGGAGCCGTCTGGACACGATAGGCTTCCAGACGCGTCCTGAAACTCTCGGGATTGTCGTCGGCGCGCGCCTCGCCGCCAGATGCGAGCGTGTCGGCGACGCGCTTGCGCATCCGATCCACCAGCGCATTCTCGTCGACGACCAGTTCGACGACCGCATCGAGTTTGAGGCCCTTGCGCTCCAGCATGTCGCGCAACGCTTCGGCCTGCGCCACCGTACGTGGAAAACCGTCGAGGATAAAACCCTTCGCGCAGTCTGCAGCGTCAACGCGCTGATCGATGATGCCGATGACAACATCATCCGACACTAGCTGGCCGGCGTCCATGATCGCCTTGGCCTTCAGGCCGATTGGCGTTTGCGCGGCGACGGCGGCGCGCAGCATATCTCCGGTCGACAATTGCGGAACGCCAAATTTTTCGACGAGACGGGCCGACTGAGTGCCCTTGCCGGCGCCGGGCGGCCCGAGAAGCACCAGTCTCACTTTCGGCGACCCTTGAGTTTCGTCTTGCGGATCAAACCCTCATACTGCTGTGCCTGCATGTGCCCATGAATCTGGGCCACCGTATCCATTACGACGCTGACAACAATCAGAAGCGACGTGCCGCCAAAATAGAAAGGCAGATTGGCGTAGGCGATCAGCCCCTCGGGCAGAAGACAGATGATCGCAAGATAGGCCGCGCCGATCACAGTGATCTTCATCAGAACGTCGTCGATAAAGGACGCAGTTCGCTCGCCGGGTCGGATGCCGGGGATGAACCCGCCATGTTTTTTGAGATTGTCGGCGGTTTCGGTCGGGTTGAAGACGATCGCCGTATAAAAGAAAGCGAAAAACACAATCAATCCGACATAGGCCAGCATGTAGAGCGGGCGACCGTGGCTGAAATAGGCGGAGATCGTCGCAAAAATGCTGTCCGAACCGGTCGATTGATAAAAATTGGCGACTGTCGTCGGCAACAGCAACAGCGACGAGGCGAAGATCGGCGGAATAACGCCGGACGTATTGAGCTTGAGCGGCAGGAAGGAGGTCTGCCCCTCGTAGACGCGGTTTCCGTGCTGGCGCTTGGGATAGGTAATGAGCAGACGACGCTGCGCGCGCTCCATGAACACGATAAAGGCGATGACAAAAAAGGACATCGCGATGACGGTCAGGATCAGGCCGGTCGAGATCGCTCCCTGACGACCGAGTTCGAGGGTCGAGACGATCGCCGATGGGAATGCGGCGACAATGCCGGCGAAAATGATCAGCGATGAACCATTGCCGATGCCGCGCGAGGTGATCTGCTCGCCCAGCCACATGATAAACATGGTGCCGCCGACCAGGGTCACGACCGTTGTGACGCGGAAAAGGAGGCCCGGCTCGGTGACGACGCCCTGTTGGCCTTCGAGGCCAATCGCCATCGCATAGGCCTGGAAAGTCGCCAGCACGACTGTGAGGTAGCGGGTATATTGATTGAGAACCTTGCGGCCCTGCTCGCCTTCCTTCTTCAGCGACTCGAGGGTCGGAAACACGGAAGTGAGGAGCTGTATAATGATGGACGCCGAAATATACGGCATGATGTTGAGGGCGAAAATGGCGCGACGTTGCACGGCGCCGCCGGCGAACATGTTGAAGAGCTCCAGCATGCCCTTGGACTGGCCAAAAAAGCTGTTGGCGAATGCTTCGGGATCAATGCCGGGGAGCGGGATATAGGTGCCGAGACGATAAACCACCAGAGCGGCGAGAGTGAACCAGATGCGGTTTCTGAGTTCGTCGGACTTGCCGAAAGCGGAGAGATTGACGTTGGCCGCAAGCTGCTCGGCTGCCGATGCCATGGGGGTGACTCCCGTATTGCGCCTCGATCCAGCGAGCGCGTTTTCTTGATTGTGGGCGCACACAATTTGTTGCGCGTCCGGCGGACATAGACCGCCATATAAGACAACGCGGCCGCTCTTTCGAGCGGCCGCAGTGTTTATCAGGCCGTGGCGGCGTTACCGGCGAGCAGTTTTACCGAGCCCCCGGCGGCCTCGATCGCAGCGATCGCGCCTTTTGATGCCGCCGCTACTTCGAAGGCAAGCTTCGCCTTGATCTCGCCTTGACCAAGGATTTTGACGCCGTCGCGAGGTTTCGAGACCAGGCCGGCCGCGATTAAGGCGTCAATCGTCACAGGCGACTTGTCGTCGAGTTTGCCCGCCTCGACAGCCTGCTGAATGCGACCGATATTGATCTCATTATACTGGGTCGAGAATGGATTGAAAAACCCACGCTTGGGCAGGCGACGATGCAACGGCATCTGGCCGCCCTCAAAGCCCTTGATGGCGACGCCGGTGCGCGCCTTTTGACCTTTAACGCCGCGGCCGCCGGTTTTGCCCTTACCAGAGCCGATGCCGCGACCGACGCGCATGCGGTTCTTGCTGGAGCCGGGATTGTCGGAAAGTTCGTTGAGTTTCATGGCCGCCTCCTCACTTCTCGCCGACGATTTTGACGAGATGCGCCACTTTGGCGATCATGCCCCGCACGGCGGGCGTGTCTTCAAGCTGGCGACGACGCCCGATGCGGGTAAGACCCAATCCAATAAGCGTCTGGCGCTGACGTTCCGGACGGCCAATGGCGCTGCCGGTTTGCTCGACGGTGATATGTTTGCCCTTCGTCATGATCGAGCCTCCCCTCACGCGTCAACGGCTTCGGCGTCGACGCCCTGACGGCGCGACTGCAGAGCCGAAACCTTGAGCGAACGGCGCGCGGCGACAGCGCGCGGCGAGTCCTCGCGGCCGAGCGCGTCGAAGGTTGCTCGGATCATGTTGTAGGGATTTGACGATCCCTGGCTCTTGGCGACGACGTCATGCATGCCGAGAGTCTCGAAGACGGCGCGCATTGGACCGCCGGCGATGATTCCGGTGCCGGCGGGAGCGGCGCGGAGAACCACGCGGCCCGCGCCATGGCGGCCATTGACATCATGATGCAATGTGCGCCCTTCGCGCAGCGGCACGCGGATCAGCGCGCGCTTGGCGGCTTCCGTCGCCTTGCGAATCGCTTCCGGAACCTCGCGGGCCTTGCCATGACCAAAGCCGACGCGGCCCTTCTGGTCCCCGACGACGACAAGCGCGGCGAAACCGAAGCGACGGCCGCCCTTGACCACTTTCGCGACGCGATTGATGTGAACCAGACGATCCACAAATTCGCTGTCGCGCTCTTCCCTGTCACGATCGCGACCGCGACCGCCTTCACCTTCACGCGCCATTGTTTCTTCCGTCACTTACGCGGCGCCAGGCGCCGCTCGCTTCGATCTCGGGCCGGCTGCGTGGGCCGGACCGCATGAATAGCTGGCTAGAACTGCAGTCCACCCTCGCGGGCGCCATCGGCCAGCGCCTTGACGCGGCCATGATACATGTAGGCGCCGCGATCGAACACGACTTCCTTCACTCCCCTGGCGGCGGCGCGTTCGGCGATGAGTTTGCCGACAACCTTGGCCGCATCGATATTGGCTCCGGTCTTGAGACTGTCGCGATTGGCTTTCTCGATCGACGACGCCGATGCGAGCGTCTCGCCCTTCTCGTCGTCGATGATCTGCGCATAAATCTGTTTGGATGAGCGGAACACCGACAACCGCGGGCGGCCATTGGCGCGCTCGCGGATCACCCGGCGCACACGCGCCTTGCGGCGCTGCTCGATATTCAAATCCTTGGCCATGGCCCCGGTCCTTACTTCTTCTTGCCTTCCTTGCGGAAGATAAATTCGTTCGCGTATTTGACGCCCTTGCCCTTGTAGGGCTCGGGGCCGCGGAAGGCGCGGATTTCAGCGGCGACCTGACCTACCTGCCGCTTGTCCATTCCCGTGATGGTGATTTCCGTCGGCTTGGGCGTCACAATGGTGACGCCGGCCGGAATCGGATAATTCACGTCATGTGAAAAGCCAAGAGCGAGTTGCAGAAACTTACCCTGAACGGCGGCGCGATAGCCGACGCCGGTGATTTCGAGCTTTTTCTCGAAGCCCGACGTCACGCCGACGACCAGATTATTGACGCGGGCGCGGGCGGTTCCCCACATTGCGCGGGCGCGCTTGCTGTTGTCGCGCGGATCGACCTTGATCGCGTTGTCCTGGAGGACAACAGAGACTTCGTCGGGCGCGACAAATTCGAGCTGACCCTTGCCGCCCTTGACCTGAACGAGCTGGCCATCGACCTTGGCGGTAACGCCGGCCGGGATGACCACGGGTTTCTTGCCGATACGAGACATCGCTAAATTTCCTGTTCGCTGAGGCGCAAGATCAGAAGACCTTGCACAGCACCTCGCCGCCGACATTGTTCTCGCGAGCCGCATGATCGGCCATCACGCCCTTGGGCGTCGACACGATGGTCACGCCCAGGCCATTGGCCACTCGCGGCACCGCGCCGACAGCCGCATAGACGCGGCGACCCGGACGCGAGACGCGCTCGATTTGCTTGATCACCGGCTCGCCGTCGAAATATTTCAGCTCGACTTCGAATTCGGTGCGGCCATTGCCAAAATCCGTGGACGTGTAGCCCCGGATGTAGCCTTCTTCCTTCAAGACGTCCAGAACATGGGCGCGGAGCTTGGAGCCGGGTGTCGACACCTTGTCCTTGCGGCGCATCTGGGCGTTGCGGATACGGGTCAGGAGATCTCCCAACGGATCATTGATCGCCATGGTCGTCTCTCCTTACCAGCTCGACTTGACGAGGCCGGGCACAAGTCCGCGCGACCCAAGTTCGCGCAGGGCGATGCGCGACATTTTAAGTTTACGATAGAAGGCGCGCGGACGGCCAGAGACCTCGCATCGATTGCGCACCCGGCTCTTCGCCGAATTACGCGGCAGTTGCGCAAGCTTCAGACGCGCCTCGAACTGCTCCTCGATGGCGAGGGACTTGTCGTTAGCGATCTCCTTCAGGCGCGCACGGCGCCCGGCGAGGCTCTTGACGAGCTTCATCTTCTTCTTGTTGTTCTCAATCGCGCTTTTCTTCGCCATGAGTTATCAGCCTTTCGGTATCCGCGTTTGAGGTCCTTGCCTCACTGCCGGAACGGGAAATTGAACGCCTTGAGCAAGGCGCGCGCTTCGTCGTCTGTTTTCGCCGTGGTGCAGACGATG
Source organism: Methylocystis sp. (assembly GCA_040399965.1). Classification (GTDB taxonomy): domain Bacteria; phylum Pseudomonadota; class Alphaproteobacteria; order Rhizobiales; family Beijerinckiaceae; genus Methylocystis. Next base: position 7,987 of record JBBARD010000062.1, read on the forward strand.
ATGTCCATGCCCAGAATCGACTCCGCCTTGTCGTAGTCGATTTCCGGAAACACGATGTGTTCCTTGATCCCGAGCGCGTAATTGCCGCGACCATCAAAGGACTTCGGGTTCAGGCCGCGGAAATCTCGAACGCGCGGCAAAGCCACGGTGATCAGACGATCAAGAAACTCATACATCCGTGTCTTGCGCAGCGTTACCTTGGCGCCGATCGGCATATTCTCGCGGACCTTGAAGGTCGAGATAGCCTTGCGAGCGCGGGTCACGACCGGCTTCTGACCGGCGATCAGACCAAGATCATTGGCCGCCGACGTCACCTTCTTGGTGTCGTTGACCGCTTCGCCGACGCCCATATTCAGAACGATTTTCTCGATCTGCGGCACTTCCAGCGCGTTCTTGTAGCCAAACTGTTGGGTCATCGCCTCGCGGACGACGTCCTCGTAATGTTTTTTCATGCGCGGCGGCGGCGCGCCATCGACCGCGGAAGCGGCGCCTGCGGCGGCTTTCGGGGCCTTGGCGGCTTTCGGCGTCTTTTCCTCAGCCATCGATCAGTTCTCCGGAACGCTTGGCGACGCGAACCTTCCGGCCGTCGTCGAGAATCTTGAAGCCGACGCGGGTCGCCTTGCCATCCTTGGGATCGGCGAGCGCGATGTTCGACAAATCGATCGCCGCTGGCTTGTTAACGATGCCGGCCTCGCGATCCTTGGTCTGACGCTGATGACGCTTCACCACATTGACGCCATCGACGACGGCGCGATTTTCATCGGGGATCACACGCAATACTTCACCAGTGCGGCCCTTGTCGCGGCCGGCGAGAATGACGACCTTGTCGCCTTTCTTGATCTTGGCGGCCATTACAGCACCTCCGGCGCAAGCGAGATGATCTTCATGTGATTCTTGGCGCGCAACTCGCGCGGCACCGGTCCGAAGATACGGGTTCCAATCGGCTCGGACTGATTATTGATCAGCACTGCCGCATTGGTGTCGAAACGTATCACCGAACCGTCGGCTCGCTTGATGTCTTTCGCGGTGCGGACGACGACCGCCTTGTGAACGTCGCCCTTTTTGACGCGACCACGCGGAATCGCCTCCTTGATCGAAACGACAATAATGTCGCCGACGCCGGCATATTTGCGCTTCGAGCCGCCCAGCACCTTGATGCACATCACACGGCGGGCGCCGGAGTTGTCGGCGACGTCGAGATTTGTCTGCATCTGTATCATGGCTTATCCGCCTTTCCGTCCGGTCTGGTTTCGGCTTCCGCCGACTTCGTCCGGAGAACCTCGATTAACTCTCTTAAACGCGCCAGGGCCTCAGGCCTTCGGCGCGTTTTCGATGACTCGCCAGCGCTTCAGTTTCGAAATCGGCGCGGTCTCCTCAATGGTCACCGTATCGCCTATTTTGATCGCCGCGTCTTCATTGTGCGCATGATAGTTTTTCGTGCGGCGCACCGTCTTCTGGAACAGTGGATGGGTGAAACGCCGCTCAACCTTCACGACCACTGTTTTGTTCTGCTTGTCGCTGACGACGACGCCCTGGAGAATTCGCTTCGGCATGTCGCTGTAACCTTACTTCTTGTCGGAGCGCATTTGCGCGGCGATGGTTTTGGCCCGCGCAATGTCGCGACGAACGACACGCACGCGAGAGGTGTTTTCGAGCTGACCAGTCGCCCGCTGGAAGCGCATGTTGAATTGCTCTTTCTTGAGTTTGAGCACTTCATCATTGAGTTGATCTTCCGTCAGGGCGCGAAGATCAGAGACGCGTTGCTTGTCTTTCATCTCGTCCCCCTTACTCGGCGATGCGTTCAATGAAACGCGTCTTGATCGGCAGCTTCGCGGCGGCGAGCGTCAGCGCCTCGCGCGCCAGCGGCTCCGGCACGCCGTCGATTTCGAACATGATACGTCCAGGCGCAACCCGCACCGCCCATAATTCCGGCGCGCCCTTGCCCTTACCCATGCGGACTTCAGTCGGCTTCTTGGAAACCGGCACGTCAGGGAAAATACGGATCCAGACGCGACCAGCGCGCTTCATGTGACGTGTCATGGCGCGACGCGCGGCCTCGATCTGACGCGCGGTGATGCGCTCCGGCTCCATCGCCTTCAGGCCGAACTGACCAAAGCTCAGCGAGAAGCCGCCTTTTGCGGCGCCGGAAATACGGCCCTTGAAGGCCTTGCGGAACTTGGTGCGTTTGGGTTGCAGCATGATGTGTGCTCTTTAAACTGTTCTCGACGCCTTACGCGACGTCACGTGGTTCGCGGGGCTCGCGACGACGACGATCGCGGTCACGATCGCCACGCTCGCGGTCACGATCGCCATGATCGCCACCGCCCGATTGCTCGGCGGCGCGCTTGTCCTGAGCCATTGGATCGTGTTCGAGGATTTCGCCCTTGAAGATCCAGACCTTGATGCCGCAGGCGCCATAGGCGGTATGCGCCGTCGACGTACCGTAATCGACGTCAGCGCGCAGGGTGTGCAGCGGCACCCGTCCTTCGCGATACCATTCGAGACGGGCGATTTCCGCGCCGCCCAGGCGTCCCGAGCAATTGATGCGGATGCCCTGCGCGCCAAGGCGGATCGCTGACTGAACAGCGCGCTTCATAGCGCGGCGAAAAGCGACGCGTCGCTCGAGCTGTTGAGCGATAGACTCAGCGACCAGCGTCGCATCGGTCTCGGGCTTGCGCACCTCGACAATATTGATGACCACCTCGCTGCCCGTCAGTTTGCTGACAAGTTTGCGAATCTTGTCGATGTCCGCGCCCTTCTTGCCGATCACGACACCCGGACGCGCCGAGTGGATCGTGACGCGGCACTTCTTGTGCGGACGCTCTATGATGATCTTCGAGACGGCGGCTTGCTTGAGAAGCTTCGACACCGCTTCGCGGATCGCCATATCTTCGTGCAAAAGCTTGGCATATTCGCCCTTGCCCGCGAACCAGCGCGAGTCCCAGGTGCGGTTGACGCCGAGGCGCAGCCCAATCGGATTAACCTTCTGACCCATGGTGGCTTCCTTTAGGCGTTCGCTTGCGCTTCGACTTCGCGCACGATGATCGTCAGATTGGCGAAAGGCTTCTCGATGCGGCTGGCGCGGCCACGGGCGCGGGCGCTGAAGCGCTTCATCACCATCGCCTTGCCGACAAAGGCTTGGGAAACGACGAGGTCGTCTACGTCGAGACCATGATTGTTCTCGGCGTTGGCGATGGCGCTCTCAAGCGTTTTCTTCACCTCATGCGCAATCCGCTTTCTCGAGAATTCGAGATCGGCGAGAGCGCGATCGACCTTTTTGCCGCGAATGAGCTGGGCCAGCAGATTGAGCTTTTGCGGCGATACGCGCAGCATACGCGCGACCGCTTTCGCCTCATTGTCCGCAAGCCGGCGCGGATTGGCTTCCTTCGACATCGGGATTTAGCCTCTCTTCGCCTTTTTGTCCGCCGCGTGTCCGTAATAGGTGCGCGTCGGAGCGAATTCACCGAACTTGTGTCCGATCATGTCTTCGCTGACGGACACGGGAATATGCTTCTGGCCGTTGTGCACGCCGAAGGTCAATCCGACGAACTGGGGCAGAATGGTGGAGCGACGGCTCCAGATCTTGATGACTTCTGAGCGGCCGGAAGCGCGCGAGGTTTCTGCCTTTTTCAGCAGATAGCCGTCGACGAACGGGCCTTTCCAGATCGAGCGAGCCATGGATCAGCCCTTCTTCTTGCGGTTGTGCCGCGAGGACACAATGAAACGATCAGTTGATTTATTGCTGCGGGTCTTCTTGCCCTTGGTCGGCTTGCCCCAGGGCGTAACCGGATGACGACCACCGGAGGTGCGGCCCTCGCCGCCGCCATGCGGGTGGTCGATCGGGTTCATGGTGACGCCGCGATTGTGCGGTCGACGTCCTAGCCAGCGCGAACGGCCGGCCTTGCCGATCGAGGTGTTCATGTGGTCGGGATTCGACACCGCGCCAATGGTGGCGAAGCACTGACCATGAACAAGGCGTTGCTCGCCAGAATTGAGACGCAGGATGACATAACCCTGATCGCGACCCACGATCTGCGCATAGGTTCCGGCCGACCGCGCGATGGCGCCGCCCTTGCCGATCTTCATCTCGACGTTGTGAACGATGGTGCCGACGGGAATGTTGGCGATCGGCATGGCGTTGCCCGGCTTCACGTCGACCTGCTGACCGGCGATCACCTCGTCGCCTACGGACAAGCGCTGCGGGGCAAGGATGTAGGACAGTTCATCGTCTGCATAGCGGATCAGCGCAATGAAAGCCGTGCGATTTGGATCGTACTCGAGTCGCTCTACCTTGCCGACGACATCAAGCTTGCGACGCTTGAAATCAACGATACGGTAAGCCTGCTTGTGTCCGCCGCCCCGGAAACGAACCGTGACCCGCCCGAGGTTATTGCGTCCGCCTTTCGACGACTTACCTTCCGTCAGGCTCTTGACTGGCTTGCCCTTGTGCAATTCGCTGCGGTCCACAATTACGAGCTGGCGAAGGCTCGGCGTGACCGGCTTGAATGTCTTCAGCGCCATTTTTTGTTCCTCACGCCTTCCTTACAGACCGGTGGTCACGTCGATCTTGTGACCCTCGGCGAGTGTCACGACGGCTTTCTTGACGTCGCTCTGCTGACCGCGAACGCCCCGGAAGGCCTTAACCTTGCCCTTGCGCACAAGCGTGTTGACCGCCTCGACCTTCACATCGAAAAGACCCTCGACCGCCGCCTTGATCTGCGGCTTGGTCGCGGTCTTCGCCACCTTGAAGACCACCTTGTTGTTCTCGGACGCCATCGTCGCTTTTTCGGTAATCACCGGCGCGACAATCACGTCATAATGGCGCACATCCTTGCTCATTTCAGGCGCGCCTCCAGCGCGTCCACGGCGGCGCGGGTCAGAACCAGCTTCTCGCGGCGGATGATGTCGTAAACATTGACGCCCTCGACCGGCAGAACGTCGATGAGCGGGATATTGCGCGCGGCGAGCGCGAAGTTCTGCTGCGGCGCCGCCCCATCGATGATCAGAGCGTTCGACAGGCCTGATTTGGCGAAACCGCCGGCAAGGACTTTCGTTTTCGGCTCGCTAAGCTCGGCCTTTTCCCAGACGATGATGCCGCCGTCCCTCGCCTTTGCAGAAAGCGCGTGCTTCAGCGCGAGCTGACGCACTTTCTTCGGCAGATCATGTTCGTGGCTGCGCACCTGCGGTCCGAATGAACGACCGCCGCCGCGAAACTGCGGGGCGCGGCCAGATCCATGACGTGCGCCGCCCGTTCCCTTCTGCTTGTACATCTTCTTGCCGGTTCGGGCGATGTCGGCGCGGTTTTTTACCGCATGGGTGCCTGCGCGACGCTTGGCGAGCTGCCAGCGAATCATCCGGAAGATGAGATCCTTGCGCGGGTCGAGGCCGAATACCTCGTCGGAAAGTTCGATCGAACCGGCCTTCTGGCCGTCGAACGACGTGACGTCGATCTTCACGGCTCAGTCCTCCTTGTTTTCGTCGTTAGCCGGAGCAGCACCGGCCATCTCGCCGCCCTCAAGACGGAACTTGCCAGGCTGCGGCGCTTCTTTTGGCAGCGCGCGCTTGACAGCGTCGCGCACAAAGATCCAGCCGCCGGCGGTGCCGGGAACGGCCCCTTCAACAAGAACCAGACCGCGGTCGACGTCGGTTTGCACAACCCGCAAATTCTGGGTCGTCACGCGCTCGACGCCCATGTGGCCAGCCATCTTTTTATTCTTGAAAGTCTTGCCGGGATCCTGGCGGCCGCCGGTCGAACCGTGCGAGCGATGCGACACCGAGACGCCGTGCGTCGCGCGCAGACCGCCGAAGCCCCAGCGCTTCATCGGTCCCGCGAAGCCCTTGCCGGTGCTCGTGCCCGTCACGTCGACGAACTGACCGACGACGAAATGATCGGCGGTGATTTCGGCGCCGACAGGCAACAACTCGTCTTCCTTGACCCGGAATTCGGCGAGTTTCATTTTCGGCTCAACTTTCGCCGCGGCAAAGCGCGTGCGCTCTGCCTTGGACACATTCTTGACCTTGGCGCGGCCGATGCCGAGTTGAACGGCGGTGTAGCCGTTCTTGTCCATGGTCCGATGCGCGACGACCTGACAGCCGTCCAGCTTCAGAACCGTGACCGGCACATGCTCGCCCGCCTCTGTAAAGACGCGGGTCATTCCGACCTTTTGCGCGATGACGCCCGACCGCATGTTCTCATTCCTTCACGAAGCAGTTGTTACGCGAACGAACCGCTCATTATTTCCTAAAGCTTTATTTCGACGTCCACACCGGCGGCAAGGTCAAGCTTCATCAGCGCATCCACCGTCTGCGGGGTGGGATCGACGATATCAAGAACGCGCTTGTGCGTCCGGATTTCGAACTGCTCCCGCGACTTCTTGTCGATATGCGGCGAACGGTTCACCGTGAATTTCTCAATGCGCGTCGGCAACGGAATCGGACCACGAACCTGAGCGCCGGTGCGCTTGGCGGTCGAGACGATTTCCTTCGTCGAGGTGTCGAGAATCCGGTGATCGAACGCCTTGAGGCGAATCCGGATATTTTGACCGTTCATTTTTCCGTCCTTTTGGACCGCGCGGCGTCTCCGCCCGCTTTCATCCGCCGCGCGCCCCGTTGCGCGCAGTTCCTGTCAAATGTGCGGGCCGCAACGGACCCGCGGTCCATTCGCCTTTTTGATTATCTGGCCGGCTCTGCAGGCAAGCGCGACGGATCGCGCTGCCAATCATTTATTACGCCGTCAGTTTTTTAACCCTTCCCGCGCCGATCACTCGATGATCGAGGCGACGACGCCCGCGCCGACGGTG
>JBBARD010000063.1:0-1157 GCA_040399965.1 Methylocystis sp.
TTGCCCCCACGGCGGTTTTCAAGACCGCTGCCTTAAACCACTCGGCCACCCTTCCCCCGGCGACGTGATATAGCATGGCGCCTTCGCGTGCGAGAGAAAAGCCGTGCCCCTGCATTTCGCCTATGGATCGAATATGGACGCCGCCGCCATGGCCCGCCGTTGCCCGCGCGCGCGGCTGCTCGGGCCCGCCCGGCTCGCCGGCTGGCGTTTCGCGCTGATGCCCTCGGGCTACGCCACCATCCTCCCCGATCCCCGCCGCAGCGTCCATGGCGCGCTGTGGGACATCGCCATCGCCGATATGCCGGCGCTCGATCGCTACGAGCGGATCGATCAGGGTTTGTACGTCAAGCGCAGCCTGCGGGCGTTGCGGCCGCCGGCCGGCGCGGTCCAGGCGCTGGTCTATATCGGGGCGCGGCCGGAGCAGGGCGCGGCCCCGCGCGGTTACTTTGAGGAGATTATCGCGGCGGCGCGGGCTTTGGCGCCGCCGGCGGAATATCTGAGCTTTCTGACGGGGCTCGCCGCCGCGCAAAAAAAAGGCGGCGCCTCATGAGCCGGGCGGTTCCCCTCGTTAACACAATCGCCGGATTGCGCGCTTTCGTGCGGGCGCGACGCGCCGCCGGCGAGCGCATCGGGCTGGCGCCGACCATGGGCGCGCTGCATGACGGCCACCTCTCGCTGATCGAAGCGGCGCGTCAACGCGCCGAACGGGTGATCGCGACGATTTTCGTCAATCCCACCCAGTTTGGTCCCCATGAGGATTTCTCCCGCTATCCGCGCAGCCTCGACGCCGATCGCGCCCGGCTGGCGGAGGTCGACGCGGATCTCGTCTTCGCGCCCTCGGTTGAGGAGATGTATCCCCCCGGTTTCGTCGCCACCGTGTCGCTCGCCGGGCCGGCGACGGCGGGTCTGGAGGATCGCTTCCGGCCAAACCATTTCGCCGGCGTCGCCACGGTCGTCGCCAAGCTGCTCAACCAGGCGCAGGCCGACATCGCGGTGTTCGGCGAGAAGGACTACCAGCAATTGCTGGTTATTCGTCAGATGGCGCGCGATCTCGATATCCCGACCGAGATTTTCGGCGCGCCGACGTTGCGCGAATCCGACGGCCTCGCCCGCTCCTCGCGCAACGTCTATCTCTCGCCGCAGGAACGCGCCCGGGC
>JBBARD010000063.1:1257-3453 GCA_040399965.1 Methylocystis sp.
CTGCAAGTCTGGCGCGTAAATCACGCAAGCCGTAATGGCTGGAGAAGGGGCGTACACCGCAGCATCTGTCCCGCCGAACAATCGTCAGCGCCGTTATTCATTACGAATTCGATCATCGTCGGCGCATGCGCTGATCGAAAAGACGCGGGCTGGCTTTGAAGATAATTCTTGCTGTCACATTTCTTTAAATGACTTGACGGAGACATACGGCTGATTAGCTAGCGATAATCAATGCAATGACAGAGGGAGAAACGCCATGAAAAAACTTGTCAAAATTGGCCTCATCGCCGCCGCCTTTTTTTACGGGCAGAATGTGTCGCTGGCGAGCGATCATATCTACCGTGACGATAACTCGTATTTCGCTTCCAAATATCATAAACGTAATCCTCATCACTGGAGGAAGAACCACCAGAGCGCGTCTCCCAGGCCGAAACATTGGGGACGCCATCATCATCATGGCATTGCGCTTGATGGTAACGACGGTCGTCCGTAATTGCCGCGCGCGCGAGCGCCCGGTCGGGAGATTGTGCAAGCGTTCAGCGTGAACGCTCCCCTATCCGGGCGCCGCATTTTGGCGGCGTGTGCGGCGGCTACGGGATACGGCGCGCGCACACCGATCGCTTATAACTTGTGCGCTCCCTGATAACTTTCGCGCTCCCTGATCGATCAATCCTTCCGGGAAATCCGGGACTGCGTAGCTTCGTTTCTCCCGCTTTGCTCACCCGTCACAAATCATCTTAACGCGCCGGATTCTCCAGCCCCGCGCGCATCTGTCGGGGGCGACTGCAAACGACTTGTCAGCCGGCGAAAGCTGCCATACGACCGACGAAAGCGCAGGCGACGGGCGTCGCCGCGCCGGAGCAGGACATGACGCCGAATGAAAAGATCGAGGCCTATCTGCGCGCCGAGCAGGCGCGGGAGGATGGGGCAATCGATCCGGGGCTCAAATTTCTGGCGCTCAAGGTCCAGGAATTTTACTGGACTCTCACACGTCTGCTTGGCCTGTCGCGTCTTCACGACGGACAATGGCGCACGCCGTCGGACGCCGACGCCCTGAAACTCTGCGAAACGCTTTGCGGAGACGTTCCGGCGCCGCCGACCCGCGCGCGGCTGCTCATCGACATGACCGCAACACATCGTTACGCCCTTCAAACGGGGGTGCAACGGGTTGTGCGGGAAATTGCGCGCAACTGTGTCGAGGCGGGCCTGGGTCTGCCGTTTTACATTGAGGACGGACGTCTCTACGGCCACTACCGCCACCCCAATCTGCCGATCGAAATTCAGATCGAGGCGGGCGACAGGATTTTTCTGCTCGACTCGGGCTGGGGATTTTGGCGCGAATATCCGCCGTTGATCGCCTCGGCGCATGCCGCCGGCGCCGAAATCGTTGGCGCGATTTACGATCTGATCCCGCTCAACTATCCCGCCGCCGTAGAACGCGCCAATGGCGAAGCCTTTACGCTCTGGTTCGAGAGGGTGCTGCTGAATTGCGATGCGCTGGCCTGCATCTCGCGCAGCGTCGCCATGGACTTCATCGAATGGCTGCGCGCGCATGCGGCCAAACCGCCGTCACAAATGCGTCTGGGCTGGTTTCCGCTTGGCGCCGATTTCAGGGCGCCGACGACTCTAGCGCCATCGCGACAGGCCCTGGCGCTCGTCGCGGATCGAGCGCCGTTTTTCCTCAGCGTCGGCACGATTGAACCGCGCAAGGCCTATCCGGTGGCGTTGGCGGCGTTCGAAAAGCTCTGGGCCGAGGGAACCGATGCGCGATATGTGATTGTCGGTCGTCCGGGATGGAAAACCGGCGTCCTGCAAAAAAAACTGCGTCGTCATGAGGAACACGGCCGGCGTCTGTTCTGGTTCGCCGACGCCAGCGACGACGATCTGCAATTGCTTTATCGCCATGCGCGCTCGCTTGTTTTTCCTTCCTTCGTGGAGGGATTTGGCATGCCGCTGGTCGAGGCGGCGCATCACGGCGTCGCGGCGATCGCCAGCGACATTCCGGTTTTTCGCGAGATCGGCGGCGATCATGTCCGGTACTTCTCGGCGCTGGACGTCGACGACCTTGCGCGCGCCTTACGACAATCGTTATCGGACGCCGTCTCGCCATCGACGCCGACGGTCCTCGGCTGGCGAGACGCCGCCACGATGGTCGCAGGACTGATCATGGACAACGCCTACCAGATCGATGCGCAG
>JBBARD010000063.1:3553-14747 GCA_040399965.1 Methylocystis sp.
TTGCGGATGCTGTCGGCCAGCAACACGCCGCCCGCCACGCCAGCCGCCGTGCCGAGCGCGCCGCGCAGGAATCCACCGCCCGCCGGCTCTGGCGCATAGCCCGGATATTGCGGCGGCGGGGGCGCGTAACCCGGTTGGGGCCCCCAAGGGCCGGCAGGAGGCTGCGGCGCCGGCTCTGTACGGCGACCGCCGCCCAGAAAGCCGCCCAAGAATCCGCCAGAGCCTCTGGACTCAAGCGCTTTCACCTTTGCCTCAAGCTCCTGAATACGCGCATTGGCTCCTTCCAGAGCCTGCTCCTGCACGATCACAGTCTGCGCCAGCAGGTAGGGCGCGGCCGGCTGAACCTTGACCTGATCGGCGATGAAATCTTCCGCCTCCCGATCTCGCGGCGCCGTCGCCGCGCTTTTGGTGCGCTCGAACAAACCTGCGAGAAGTTGACGTTCTTCCGGTGACATAGATCTCTCCTTCGGTCGCGCCATTGGCGCGCACTTTGAGAATATGGTCGATAGCGGGACATACGCCAAGAGCGCGCCCGCCTTCGCAGGGCGGGGGCCAGGTTAAACTTTCGTCATCCAGCGCGGCGCCGGGGTCCGCCGACGGCGCGATTAGGTCGGTCGCCTCAATCGCCGGCGATCGCCATGTCATCGCGATGAATGAGTTCGTCCGGGCCTCGATACCCCAGCAGCTCTTCGATGTCCCTGGTCGATCGACCGGCGATCTTGGCGGCGTCGAGGGCGTCGTAAGTGACCAGGCCCCGGCCGATTTCCCCGCCGCGCGGGTTGCGGATAACAATGCAGTCGCCGCGCGCGAAGGCGCCCTCGATCCGTGTGACGCCTGCCGGCAGCAGGCTCTTGCCGGCGACGAGCGCGCGAGCGGCGCCATCGTCGATGTGAGCGGCTCCTTTGGGTTCGAGCGAGCCGGCGATCCATTTCTTGCGCGCGGTCACGGGGTTCGACGGGCTGAGGAACCAGGTGCAGCGTTCGCCGCCGGCGATGCGCTCGATGGGCGCCTCGGGACGGCCATCGGCGATCACCATATGCGCGCCGCCGGTGACGGCGATTTTCGCCGCCTCGATTTTGGTGCGCATGCCGCCGCGCGAATATTGCGACGCCGCGCCGCCGGCCATCGCCTCGATCTCGGCGGTGACGCGCGGCACCACGGGAATGTGGGTCGCGGTCGGATCCGTGGCGGGAGGCGCAGTGTAGAGGCCATCGATGTCGGAGAGCAGAACCAGCAGATCGGCGCTGGCCATTGTGGCGACCCGGGCCGCCAGCCGATCATTGTCGCCATAACGGATTTCGGCCGTCGCGACGGTATCGTTCTCGTTGATCACCGGCACGGCGCGCAGCGATAGCAGCCGATTGAGACATTCGCGGGCGTAAAGATAGCGTCGGCGCTCCTCCGTGTCGCCGAAGGTGACAAGCACCTGCCCGGCGACCAGATCGCGCGCGGCGAGCGTCTCCGCCCAGATGCGGGCCAGTTCGATCTGGCCTACGGCGGCGGCGGCCTGACTGTCCTCAAGCGCCAGCGCGCCCCTTTCTAAACCGAGCACGCTTCTCCCGAGCGCGACGGCGCCGGATGAGACGACCAGAACGTCGGCCCCGCCGCGCCGCAGGGCGGCGATATCGTCGGCCAGGCGCGATAACCATTGCCGCTTGACGACCGCCGCTTGCGGATCGACCAGCAGCGACGAGCCAACTTTAACGACAATGCGACGGAAGGCGGAAAGATCCGGAGCGCGCGGGTTCATGCTCATGTCGGCGGAAGAGATGTGATGCGTCAGCGTTAGACCTGTCGACGAAAGACGTCCAGTCGCCTGACAGTTCATTGGCGACCCAGGCGGGAGCGTTGGGCCAACACCAGTCAGCCACGACGCCGGAGGAATCGATTGCACGCGGCTGCGCGCAATCGATGAGGGGCGAGGCGTCGGAGTGAGCGCGGGCGTCTATCGCGCCCGCACCGTGAGGTCGGTGCCGTCAGCTCCCGTTTCGCTGCTCGGCGGCTGATCCGAGACGATGATGGAGCCGCCGGTCCAGAACAGTTCCGACAATCGGTCACGAACGTCCTGCGCAAGTTCGATGCGATCCAGCGCCGCCGACGGACCTGGCGTGATGCGCTGGCCGTCCGTGGGCGGAGACAACACCGTCCACTGCAGCGATTTGCCATCGTCGCCCGGCGCTGTTGCAATGAACAGATGCGTGCCGAGCGGCGAGTCCGGATCGCGGATCGTCGCCGACGCCTCGAACACCGGCACAAGGCCCTGACGGACATAAATCTTTTTGTCCTTGCGGCTGATGAGCACGGAGACGGCTTCCGTGCTGCGTCGCGCCATCTTTTCTGCTTTCGTCGCCTCCTCGGCCGTCGACTCGGCGTCTACCAGGCGGCGGGCCAGATCCGAGATCTCGGCGTCAAGCGCAGCCGGAGACTTGCGGGCGGCGTCGAGTTTGGCGTTCAGTTCCGGCAGAGCGTATTCGGCTTCGAGTTTCGCCTCCACGGCGGCGAATTTCTCGTTGAGCGCGGCCTCGATTTGCTGGGCTGAGCGAGCCGCGCGGGCGGCGGCTGGCGAGGAGGGGTCTGGCGGATTGGCCGCCTCCTGCTTTTTCGCCTCGACGTCGGCGATGGCTTTCTCAAGACGCTTCGTCGCCTGATCCAAACGCGCGTGCGCCGCAGCAAGGGCGTTCTCGGCCGCCCGCTGAGCAGCGCCGACGCGGGCGAACTCGCTGCGTTTGACGGCCAGGGCCGCAGACAGGTCGCGCGCCTGCCTGCGCGCCGCCGCAAGATCGGCGACGACCTTTTTCTTCAATTCTTCCGCGTATTCACGCGGATTTAGCAGTTTCTGCGGCGCAGCGCTTTCCGCTATCGGCGCTGCGGCAGGCGCTCCGTCGGGCGTTGAGGGCGCCAAAGGCGCCGCTTCGGCGCTGGAGACGAACGAGGGAGTCGTCAGCGAGAGCGTTCGGGGCGTCGCCACGCCGTTCGCGGGCGCACCGGCGCCGCCCGTGGTGGTTTGGCGGGTGGAGTCGTCCGATCTGCGCGGCGTTTCCGATGGCGCGGGCGCATTGGTCGCCGCTGGTTGCGTTACGGGCGGCGCAACGGCGGGCGTCGCAATATCGCCCCTGTCCTTCTCCCTGCCTTTCTCAGGCAGGGCTGCGGGCGCAGGCGTCATCTTCGGTACTGGCAGCCAGGAATGCGAGATGGGCTCGGGCTGCACGTTTTCGTGAGAGATGATCACCCTTTCGCCGATTTTGGTCAGGCCCCAGAGCTTCGGCGCGAAACTCGCCGGCAGGCGCACGCAGCCATGCGAGGCGGGGTGACCCGGCACGACGCCGGTATGCATGGCGACGCCCGACCACGTCACGCGCTGCATGAAAGGCATGGGCGCGTTGGAATAGAGATTGGAATGATGCATCAATTCCCGCGCAAGAATGGTGAAGATCCCGCGCGGCGTTTCATGTCCAGGCATGCCGCTCGAAATTTGCGATCGGGTCACGACGCCGTCGTGATTATAAACTGTGAGTTGTTGCTCTCCGAGGGCCACGACGACAAAGAGCGGCAAATGACGCCGCGCGGTCACGGGCGGCCTTGAATCGTTTTTGGATTCGACGCGTTTCCAGGGCTTTGTGTCGAGGCCAAGCAGGGAGTCGTCGTCGATATCCTGAGGCTCGGGCCGGTCGCCCCCGCGTTTGTCGATCTTGCGGGCCAAGCGGATCGGACGCTCACGCGTATCGGCGTCGCGACTGACGGAATCACGCAGGATTTTTTGTTTGGACGTCGCGTGCGTTTTGACGTCTGGCGCTGCGACAGCCGCTCGTGGCGTCTCGTCGCCGCCGAAAAGTCCCAGGAGGTCGAGCGCCGTCGCCGGCCGCGGTTCAACCGCCACGACGCCGCTGGCGATAGCGATCGCCGTGACGAATATTCTGTTTCCCAATCGCGTGCGCCAATGCATAGCAAGACCCCGGTGACACATTCGAGCGACCTCGACATCCAGTATTCATCTTGTTCGACTCGCTTCGATTTGGCTATCGGCGTTAAGCCCTAAATTGTGTCCCGGACGCCTGTTCACAAATGAATTTTTATTACTGTTGCGCAAGAGACACAGCGCGCCGCGCCAACGAAAAAATAGTTAAGAAGACGTTACGCCTGACATCGCAGGGCGATTCTGTTGCGCCTGCGCCACACTGAATCGCAATGCGACGTCTGATGTCTTCAAAGCAACGAAAATTCGTTGACTGTGCAAGCCGCGAACGTTTTTCTCTTCAGTAACGCGAGCGGGTGGTTGCTCGTGTCGGATCGAAATCGCGGCGACGACAATCTGCTTATCGAATGGCGTCGCCAAACTGTTTGGACACAATCACGATGAAAAAGCTCTCCGTTTCCCTCGCCGCTCTGGCGCTCGCCCTCTCCGCCGTTTCAGCCGTCGCCGCAGATCTTCCTTCCCGTAAGGAAGCGGTGCTTCCGCCTCCCCCGCCCCCGAGCTGGACCGGGCTTTACGCCGGTCTGAACATCGGCGGCGGCTGGAGCGCCGGCAATGGCAACGGCAACGCCTGGAATCTGAACGGCTGGAACGGCGGCGTCACCAACAACCTCTCGAGCGGCGTGATCGGCGGCGGACAGATCGGCTACAACTATCAGATCGGTGGGCTGGGCGGCGCTCTGCCGGGCGGGCTTGGCAGCGGCATCGTGCTGGGCGCGGAAGCCGACTTCCAGGGCACCAGCTTGGGATCGGGCGGCTATAACTGGTCGCAGCCGGGCGTCGCGCTCAACTGGTTCGGCACGGTGCGCGGCCGTCTTGGCCTTGCTGTGATGCCGTCGCTGCTGATTTATGGCACGGGCGGCTTCGCCTATGGCAGCGTCAACCGCAACGGCGTTCTCTATTACCAGCCAGGCTACACCGCTTCGCAGACGGGCTGGACCGCCGGCGGCGGCCTCGAATATCTGCTGACCCCGGTCGTGTCGACGAAGCTTGAGTATCTCTATACGGACCTGAGCGGCGGAAACACCAACGGCTGGAACAACCTGGGCGTTGGGCTGAACAACGTCAACAACCACACGCGCTGGAACACGATCCGCGCGGGCGTCAACTATCACATCAACTTCGGCGGCGCGCCGGTTATTGCGGCTTATTGATCGAAGCGAAAAGCTGAATGGAAAACCCGGCGCGGCGCGCCGGGTTTTTTTGTTCCGAATTTCATATGCAGATTGTTGCGGCCATAGCGAATGATCGCGCTGATCGGTTCAGGGGACTGGAGAAGGGATTGGTTCGCCGGGCGTTCGGCGCATCATCAGATGCTGGCCGCCGTCAGGACTGGCGGGCATGCGCCATTGCGGCGCTGGCGACGTCGTCGGGCCGGGCGTCCGCTGCGCCTTAACGGCGCGCGCGTAATTCTTTTTGGGCCGATAATGGAAGGCCTCGACCCTGTCGCCGCAAAGATGAACGACCCGGGCCCCGTTCTTGCGGGGGACGCAGGTTGCGGCGGCGAAGGCCGGGGCGGAGACGCAGAGCAGAAGAAGCAGCGGAAGACGACGCATAGCCGGAAGGATAGCGCAACCCGGCCGGGCGAGACCATCGCAAACGCCAATATCAGGTTTTTGCGGTCACTGCGCGCTGGTGAGCGTCAAAACTGCCGGATTTCATGGCAGGAGTGGAGGGGCTCGAACCCCCAACCCCCGGTTTTGGAGACCGGTGCTCTACCAGTTGAGCTACACTCCTGCAGTCCCCGCGCGCGGCGGGGGACGCGCCTTCAATGCCGCAACCGGGCCCCCGGCGCAAGAGGCGCGAAACAGGCGCGACAGGTTCTGTCGAAGGTCCGCGCCGGGAATGGTCCGTCGGCGATCAGGAATTGCCCCCTGACAGAACCGTGACGGCGCGGCGGTTCTGCGACCAGCAGGAGATATCGTCGCAGGTCGCTACCGGCCGCTCCTTGCCAAAGCTCGCCGTGCGGATGCGGCTCGCGGCGACGCCGCGCGAGATCAGATAATTTTTGGCCGCCTCCGCCCGTCTTGCGCCGAGCGCGAAATTATATTCGCGGGTGCCGCG
Source organism: Methylocystis sp. (assembly GCA_040399965.1). Taxonomy (GTDB): domain Bacteria; phylum Pseudomonadota; class Alphaproteobacteria; order Rhizobiales; family Beijerinckiaceae; genus Methylocystis. The sequence goes on from JBBARD010000063.1 coordinate 9,588, forward strand.
CTCGTCGGCGTGACCTTCCAGCGCGAAATTATAGCGCGGATACTGGTTCAACCATTCCGCCTGTTTGTCGAGAGTCGCCTGCGCCTCGGCGGAAAGTTCGGTAGAGTCGCTGTCGAAAAACACCCGATCGCCGATCCGGCTGGCGAATTCCCGGGCGCTGCCAGGCGCCCCAAGCCCGCCGCGCTCGACGCCGCCGCGACCATTGTTGCGCCCCCCGCCGCCAGACGCGCCCAGGCCCTCAGTCAGTTCATCGGCCGGGTTTTTGGCGCAACCCGCGAGCCCCAGGGCTGTCGTCAGCGCGAGCACGGCGGCGGCGCAGCGGACGCGTGATGAGAACGGCATGGAAATTACTCCTGTAGTGGCCTCGAACTGGAGCCAGTCCTATCCGCGCAGGGTTAAATGAAGGTTCAGTGAACCTTGACGAAAGGTCGCCAATCTCGACGACATTCGGTCGAAATGATTATTTGCCTAATAAAGGCTTAATTGGTTAACAGCGCGTAAACTCAGGGGCGCGGGGTCACGGCTTGTAGACTTGTCCGTCCGGGCCCTTCCAGCCATCCCTGCGTTCGGCGAAGCGCAAATCCTCGTCGAAGGTTCGTACGCCGCCGGGTTCGATATACTGGCGGCCCGGCGTCGGACGCGTCTCGCGAATCAGCGAAAAATAGCCGTCGCCGGAACAATCAGCGGCGCGATTGGGCGCAGACGGCGCGCAATCGAGATTGGCGCCTTCAGGAAATTGCACCCGCGCCCGGAAGAAAATTTCAAAACCGCGTATTTCGCCGGCGATCATGTCGAAGTCCGCCCGCCGCTTCGTTTCGTAGGAAAGCAGCGTGTAGTGCTGACTGAAGCGGTTGGCGACAAGGTGGCCAATAACGGCGCGGGCGTCCTCATCGCCCGGTCGACATCCGATGAAACAGGCCGAGGCGGGACTGGCGACAAGAAAATTTACGGCGGCGAGGCTGGCGGCAAGAATTTTGCGCATGCTTGTGGACCCTGTGAAACTGGCCGCGCCGCAATGGCGCTCGGCTTGCCGCTGACGCGGCGCCTCCTAATTTACTAGGGCGGTCGATTGCGGAGAAAATGTCATGAATGAGGGCATAGCGCCATTTTTTGCGCCTTTTACGCTTTTGATCGGCGGGGCCCTCATGGCTGTCGGCCTGCTCTCGCTTCTCGATCTGCATTTCTTCAAAACGCCGCTGCGGGGCAAAATCGCTCTGGCGAGCGGCCTTGCGTTCATACTCGCCACGCAGCTGATGTTTGCGACGAGCAGCATGGGCGGACGTTATTTCGAAGGCCAAAAAAATTTGCTAACGGACTGCGAATATAAGGTTGAGCGCGATTTTCCCCTGGAACGTCGGGATAATCCGAAGATGATCAGCGACAAGATCTCCGCCTGCATGGCCGATCTTGGTTACGAATGGAGCGCGGAACAGGATCATTGCAAAGAGGCGCCGCTCGCGACCAATGTTTTTTGCTATCTGCCTACCGGGGCGATGGACCGCAGGATCGTTGCGTTCCAGATGGGCTTTGAATAATTAGAACAGCGAGCCCTGTCCCCCGCCCGACCTCGTCGTTCTCTTTGTTTTTACTGGATTTTTGCCGGCGCTTCCCCCCTCCGGATGGGGGACCTGAGCCGCGAAACGGCCATCCGAGACTTCAATCTCGAGCATCGCGCCGGACGGCGCTTGAGCCGTTGACCGCACCAATGCGCCTCCGCTGTCTCGCACCAGCGCGAAACCCCGCCCGAGAACGGCGTGGTGACTGAGGGACTCGCCCAGTCGGCGCAGACGCTCCAGTTTCGCCCGGCGCTCGCCAAGACTCTGCGTCATCGCGCGCGCCAGACGCATCTCAAGGCTTTTCAGACGCTGCGACGCATGGTCGGTTTCCTGCCGGGCCAGCACGACTCGCGCCGCGAGCCCTCTCGAAAGTCGCATTTCCAGACCGCGCAGTTTTTCGCTCATGCGCGCCAGTTCGGCCTGGGGCGAATGTCGGGCCAACCGGCCGGCGGCCCGCGCCAGCCGCAGCCGTTGCGCGTCCTGCCGAGCGCGCAAGCCTGTGGCCAGACGTTCGCCGGCGCGATCGAGTCGTTGACGCGGCGTCGCCAGTAAATTCAGAGGCGTCGGCAACACCCGCGCCAGACCGTTCAGACGATTGCGCCGATCCTGCATGTGGCGACGCGTCGCCGTCGACAGACGTCGCCCGCGACCGGCCAGAAGCTCCAGCAATTCGACGCGCACCGGCACGGCTTTTTCGGCGGCTCCGGTCGGCGTCGGCGCGCGCAGATCGGCGGCGAGATCAATCAACGTCCAGTCGGTTTCATGGCCGACGGCTGCGATCAGCGGAATGCGGCTTTCGGCGACCGCGCGCACGGCGATCTCCTCGTTGAAACTCCACAAATCCTCCAGCGAACCGCCGCCACGCGCAACGATCAGCACATCGGGTCGGGGAATAGCGCCGTTGGTCGGCAGGTCGTTAAACCCACGAATCGCAGCGGCGACCTCCGCCGCCGAGGTTTCGCCCTGCACGCGCGCCGGCCAAACGAGCACGCGGCGGGGAAAACGTTCATTGATCCGATGCAGGATATCGCGGATCACCGCGCCAGTCGGCGACGTGACGACCCCAACGACTCGCGGCAGGAAGGGGATCGGCCGCTTACGGCTCTGGTCAAAAAGCCCTTCGGAGTCGAACTGCTTGCGGCGCGCTTCGAGCAAGGCCATCAACGCGCCGACGCCCGCCGGCTCCATCGTTTCGATAACGATCTGATAGGAGGATTTGCCCGGAAAGGTGGTGATTCGTCCGGTCGCGACGACCTCCAGTCCTTCCTGAGGACGCGCGCGCAAACGTTGCAACGTCCCTTTCCAGGCCACGGCGTCCAACCGGGCGTTCGCGTCCTTCAAGGAAAAATAGGCATGGCCGGAGGCGTGCGGGCCGCGATAATTGGAAATTTCACCGCGCACCCGCACCCGGCCGAAACGATCCTCCACCGTACGTTTGAGCGCCTGGGCGAGTTCGGAAACACTGATTTCCGGCGCGTTGGATCCCGGCGTCGCGTCCGGCGCTTCAAACTCCGCGCTCATGCCGGTCTTACGCGGCTTCCGCCGTTCCCTTCAACGCGTGACAAATCTGTGAGACCAGCGTCTCAACGAGATCGGGGTCATCGCCCTCGCCCATAACGCGAATCACAGGCTCCGTGCCGGAGGCGCGCACGATGAGACGGCCACAGCCATTCAGCTTGTCGTGCGCATCCTTGATTGCATTGACGACTGTGTCGTTCTCAAGCGCGCGTTTCTGGGCGCGAACATTGCGCAGGATCTGCGGCAAAGGTTCAAAGCAATGGCACACTTCGCTGACGCGGCGCCCCTGGCGCGAGACCTCCGCAAGAACCTGCATCGCAGTGACAAGCCCGTCTCCCGTTGTGGAATAATCGGACAGGATGACATGACCGGATTGCTCGCCGCCGACATTGTAACCTGCCTGGCGCATGCGCTCGATGACGTAACGATCGCCGACGGCGGTGCGCTCGAGTTTCAGGCCCAGCGTGGTGAGATGCCGCTCAAGACCGAGGTTCGACATGATGGTCGCCACCAGCCCGGGCTTGGACAACAATCCCTGCTGGGCCCAGCTCGACGCGACGACAGCCATGAGCTGATCGCCGTCGATCACCTGACTATTCTCGTCCACCATGATGACCCGATCCGCGTCGCCATCGAGCGCGATGCCGACATCGGCGCGCAATTCGCGCACCTTGGCGCGCAAGGCGGCGGGATGGGTCGAACCGATATTTTTATTGATATTGAAGCCGTCCGGCTCCACGCCGATCGCGATGACTTCGGCGCCAAGCTCCCAGAGCGCTTCGGGCGCCACCTTGTAGGCGGCGCCATTGGCGCAATCAATGACGATCCGCAGCCCTTCAAGAGATAAATTGCGCGGCAGGGTGCGTTTGGCGAATTCGATGTAACGCGCATGCACGTCGTCGATGCGGCGGGCGCGGCCAAGTTCGGTGGAGGCGGCGAGTTTGCGGCTGAGATCCTCATCAAGAAGTTTCTCGATCTGCAGTTCGATGTCGTCGGAGAGCTTGTGCCCGTCAGGACCAAACAGCTTGATGCCGTTGTCCTCATAGGAGTTATGCGAAGCCGAGATCATCACGCCGACGGAGGCGCGCATCGAGCGCGTCAGCATGGCGACGGCGGGCGTCGGCATGGGACCGACAAGCAGGGGATCCATGCCGATGGAGGCGAAGCCGGCGACAAGCGCATATTCGATCATATAGCCGGACAGACGCGTGTCCTTGCCAATCACAACGCGATGGCGTCCCTCCCCGTTATGAAAAACGAGACCAGCGGCCTGGCCAATCTTGAGGGCCAACTCCGGAGTGATCTTGACATTGGCGAGACCACGAATGCCATCGGTGCCGAAATATTTGCGACTCATAAAGGATCCCTTGGGTGTGAAAAACAACTTCTAGTATAGCCCAGACGCTGGCATTTTCAGAATCGGGAACCACGCGTGAAGACGATTGTTTTGAAATTGAATTAACTTGACCATATCGCAAGGAGAAAATGAAAATGAACAAAACATCGGGCGCGACGCCGATGGCGGTCATCTACCACAACCCGTCTTGCGGGACCTCGCGCAAGGTTCTGGAGGCGTTGCGAGCGGCGGGGATTGAACCCAGCGTGATCGACTATCTCAACGATCCGCCGGACCGTAAAACCCTGGAGACGCTGCTCAAGCGCATGGAGCGCCGCGTTCGCGACATTCTGCGCAAACGCGGGACGCCCTATGAGGAACTTGGCCTCGATCGGCCCGATCTGGACGACAACGCAATTTTCGAGGCCATCGCCCTGCATCCGATCCTGATCGAACGACCGATCGTATCTATCGGGGACAAAACCGCTCTTTGCAGACCCGTCGAAACGGTCAACGATCTGATCGCTTCAGCCAAAAAATCTTGACGCATAAATACAAGCGAGCCCGGCGTTCAACGCCGGGCCCGGCTTGCGCCTCAAACCGGATTCGGCTCCAGCCCGCCCACGTCCGGCGTCGAGCTTGGTCCAGTAGTCGGGACGGCCGAACCGCGAGGCGGTTGCGAAGTCGTCGACGTGTCCTCTCGAACCGGACGCTTGCCGGCGAGAAGTCCCACCAGCTCTTCTCCGCTCA
>JBBARD010000064.1:0-3328 GCA_040399965.1 Methylocystis sp.
CCGAGGGTGATAATCAGGCGATCCCGGTCGACCTTTCCTGAAATCTGGTTTTGCGTCGACTCAAGCACCTCATTGCGCGAGCCCTGATCCGGATCGAACCCCCGTTCGCCGCCAAGCCCGATGATCTGCCGCAGAAAATATCTCTGAAAACGCATGTAGGGCGCTCCTGCGCCGACTTTGGCGACCGCAGCGTCAACGTAATTTGCTGCGCCAACGGAATTGTTCAGACCATAGCCCCAATCGACCTCCGGATTGAAATAGGCTGCGCCGCCTTCCCACAGACGGACGCCGAGGAAAGCGTTTGTCGTTGAGCCAATATTGGCTTTTCCGCCGGGAGGAAAGCTGTTCTCTCCCGAATAATCGGCGCGAAATTTCGGATAGGCCTGCGCGACATTCGTCGTCTGGCCATGCACGCTGTATAATTCAGCCTTGTCGTGATGATTGCCAGTGTGGTCGGCCGGATCGTCGATTTCGTTCTTGGCGTCGAAATGATAGTTGAGTCCGAAACGCAAGACATTGGTCTCGTTGCGCAGACGCGTCGTGTAGCCAAAGCCGCCGCCGTTGTCGAAATATTGCTGGCCGCCGGCGCGATTGTAATAAAGATACTCTGCGCGCGCGGACCAGTTGTCGGCGAAGGCGTATTCCAGGCCGCCGCCGATGGCGTATTTCATGCGAGACGAAAACGCGTATTGCGAGGTCAATACGGCATTGACGTTTTCATCGAGATTCGCAGGAACGACGCCGGGCAGCGAAAGATCCGTTGCGCCGCGCGTTCCTCCGGAAGCCACGCCGCCTGTCGCGTAGATCAGCATACGGCCGATCGCAAGTCCCGCCCGGCCGCGAATGCTGGCGAAATATTTGCCGGCGTCGTGCGAGGCGATCGCAAACCAGGGATATCTGGACAGCGGGCTGACAGGACCCGGAAAGACGCCGTTCGGTCCGCCCCCCGTATCCAGAAGGCCGAAATCCGTCTCGAAGCCCCAAACCAGATTGCCAGCCTGCCAGTTGTAGCCAATTTGCGCCCCGGCGAGCGCGCCGGCGCGGTTCGAGGCGGCAGGTTGCAGATCGTGAAGCCCGGGCGTCAAGCCGGGACCCGCGTGGATCGTCTCCTGGCCCGGAAAGGGAATGCCGGCGCCAAGACTCGCTCCAATATACAATCCGTCCCACTCGAAGGCGGGCTCCGCCTGCGCCGCTGCGTCGTCGCGCCACGCCAGAAGAATGGCGGCGCAAAACAACGCGAGCGTGCGGCTGATGTGACGGATGATTTTCACGATGGCCAGGAAGTCATGACGTTTGGGACGTTAATACTTAAGGCATTGCTTGAGATATAAGCCAAGCCGGGTCGGGCGCGCCACAGCTTGGGAGAATGATAACCTGTTTCATAAAATTTCTGTGACGTAACGCTGGTCCTGCCGATTGCGCCTGAGATTGCCCAGAGAGACTTGGCTTTTGGCGATTATCGCACAAAAGGGGGCGACGTGGTCCCTTTCTCGACGCTCTCCAAGACATGAGCATGACAATATTTCCCTTGCGCGGAACCACTCGGAGAGCAGGCGCAGAGCAGGCGCAGAGCAGGCGCAGAGATTGTCGCTGCGCGCAGAAAAGCGCATAGAGCAGCGCACGCTGCAGGCTTTTTTCCACACGCGCATTTTGCCATTGCGAGGAGCCGAATGACATTGTCGAAATCCATGATCCCTTCGGCCCCTGTCGCCGTCGCCCTTGCGCTCTGCGCTCTGTTTCCCTGTGGACAGCCGGCGCGCGCCGACGGCGTTTTTGTGCAACTCGTTACGCCGGCCGATCGTGAGAAACTGGCGAAAATGAACGAAACCCGCGAACAGGCGCTGGCCGAAGCGCGCGCCGGCGGAACCAGGGAATATCTCGATATCCTCGATCAAACGCTCGCCGGGGATCTGCTATCCCTGCGCGAGGGGTTCGATCCGGTCGGCGCCTGGCGCTGCCGCTCACTCAAGCTCGGCAAGGGCGCGCCCATTGTCGTTTATGGCTGGTTCGATTGCCGCATTACCGACGACGGCGCCGGCTGGTTTCTCGAAAAGCGCACAGGCTCGCAGCGCACGTCAGGCCGCTTTTACGATAACGGCGACAAGGAAATGTATTATCTCGGCGTCATGAGCGTCGATGGCGATCCGAAGGTCGCTTACGGCGCTGCGCCCGAAAGAAACCAGATCGCGCGCGCCGTGCGTTCGGGGCCGAACCGTCTGCGCCTCGAATTTCCTATGCCGCAGTTCGAGTCGCGCTTCGATATTCTGGAGATGGAGCGCAGGAAGTAATTTTTGCGCATACGCCGCTAAACTCAGAAAGGCTTCGGGATGGTTTGCAGGTTTTTCGTCAGGCTGCTTGTTTCTCTCGCGCTGCTTGCGAGCGGCGGACCGCTGGCCGTGGCGGACAATACGCCGCCTGTGGCAAAGACCCTGACCCCGAAGGTTTTTCCAGTCGGAAAATGGGCGGAGGGGATCGCGGCGACGCCGCAGGGCCTTTGGGTGGCGGAGAGCGGCGCGCGCGCCATCGCGCTGCTTGACTCCAAAACTGGTGACATTCGCCGCCGCGTCGCGGTCGGCCGCCTGCCGGTCGGCATGCTTGCGGGCGCCGACGGCGTAGTATCGGCGCTGGTCCAGACGGATCATGCGATCTGGCGTCAGCCAGCGCGCGGGCGCGGCAGGGCGATTGCGGACTTGCCGGGCTGTCCCAGCGCCATCGCGCAGGGCGCGGGCGCCGGCGGCGCATTATGGGTTTTGACGATGCCGGCCTGTTCCTCCGACAGCGCGCAGCTCGTGCGCGTCGATCCCAAAAGCGGCGCGAAGACGACAAGCGGCGTTCTCGGCCAATGGGGCGAGGCGCTGGCGGTGGGCGCGGGCGTCGTTTATGTCGTCCATGCGCGGCCGCCGGCGCTCGATATCGTCGACGCCAAAACGCTCGCCGCACGCACGCTCGATCCGCACGATCTTTCGCTCTGGGCCATCGTCGCCAGACCCGATCAGCTGATTGTCGGCGGCCGGATCAACAGCGACTGGAGCAAGGGAGCCGTTGCGTCGCTCGATCCCAAATCCGGCGCCGAACGTAACCGACGGCTGGTCGATCAGATGATCGTCGCGCTTGCGGCTGACGAAAAGAGCGTCGTCGCCGTGGGCGAGAAGGGACGGCTGTGGGTTTTGTCGCCGAAGGATCTTGCCATTCAGACCGTGATTGATCTGTCGACCGGGCCGTTCAAGGCGCGCGCGGCGGTGATTTTTAATGGCGCGTTGTATATCACGAGCCAGGAGCAGTTCGGCGACAAAGGCGCGGTGTTTGGGATTTGGGATTGGCGTTGAGG
>JBBARD010000064.1:3428-14409 GCA_040399965.1 Methylocystis sp.
AGGAGCAGTTCGGCGACAAAGGCGCGGTGTTTGGGATTTGGGATTGGCGTTGAGGGGAGGTTATTGTCGCTAATTCTTGATCATGCGATGACGAACGCGGGATAATTATGCTTAGCGCGTGGCGCAAGGCGAAGTGTCGGATCGTCTGCTTCGACCATCGGCTCAATTCGCCATAGAACTGACTGGTATGTGAAACAAGCTGAGATGTACGGGCGTTCTCGGTTAACTCAATCAGTTAATCGATGTTGCGCATAAAATTTGAATCCAGGTCTGAAGGAGGTAAAAATTTGTGGTGATTGTCTTGCGCCTCATGACCCCGCTCTCGTGGAGAGACAAAAAACATTTTACAGTCCTTCTCCCTGCCGATCACAGCTCTCTGGCGTGCGTCGAGATCCCGCACGTTCTTGCGCGCGCCTAGCTCGCTGGCGCGTCTTCCGTCTCCGCCGGATGCGAAATCTTGCGGGTTTTGTTGCGGATGATTTTCTCGGAGAGTTCTGAATTGGTGATGCTGATCAGTGTGCCGTCCTTGCCGCGCAGGCGCGTTGATCGCATGCCGATCTCCTCGACACGGCCTTCGATATCTTTCGATTCGATATAATCGCCGACGTAAATCGATTTATCCATGTAGATGATCACGCCCGCCAGCAGATTTTCCAGCGTCGGTTTCGCCGCAAGCGCAAATGCCAGGCCGCCGACGCCAAGGCCGGCCACGATGCCGATCACCGGGAAGCCGGCGGTGTTAAGACCCATGATGATGGTGCCCAACGCGCCGCAGACGCCGACAACGCGACAGAGCAGACGAATGACGCTGGCGTCGACGTTCTTCGGGTTGAGACGGGAAAAATTTGAGTAATTATTGGCGACAAGTTCGCTCAGCATGAAAACGGCAAGACTGAGGGAAAGATAAAACACAATCGAATAGATAATCGAACCAATGACCGCGCCCCGGGAGGTCAGACTTCCCCAGTCGATCGCTACGACATTGCCGAACTTGGCGAAAAACATGGTCAATGCGGAGAAAACAAAAATGCGCCAGGGGCCCTCCGACATGAGCCTGGCGAGCAGCCAGGGCGCCAGAAACAGCAGGAGCAATGTCAGTCCAAACAGAGCCCATTGCCAAATGGTGTTGGTGTCGTAGACTTCATGCCAGAAGGGCGGCAGCTTGAAAATCGGACCGGCGAAGGCTGGCGGAATGATTCCGCCGGGACTCTCCGTGTAAAATTTATAGGCGTTGAATTCCGTTTTCGGTTTCCGATCGATGACCTTTGCATAGAGATAGGGCGTGTTCGCAACCGTCTCGGCTGTGAAGGTGTAATCGCCCATGCGCATGCCAGAAGCGATCTTGCCAATCTGCAAATATGTGCCGGGCACGACCCATAAATCGTCCTTGAGCTTGCGCAGCGGCGTGGTGGCGTCAACTTTCGCCAATCTCATAATGGTTCGGATCATCAACGCGGTTTCGGCCCCGACCGTGTCGTGCGACCATTCCGGCATCCCGGAGAGATCCATGCTGTCGATGATTTCATACATCAGGAAATCAATCCGCTTTCTCTCTTCGTCGGTTGGTTGCGGATACCACCAGCTTTTTGTTTCCTCGCGTTTCTTTTTATAGAATTCCATATCGTCGCGGATTTCGTTGGTCGCCTTGATGAAGAAGGTCAGAGAACTTTCCGGCGTCGAACGATCAATTTGCGTCCCTGTCACATATTCGGCGGCGGCGCCGGCCCAAGCGGCCTGCGGGCCAATCAGACAGGCAAAAACAACCCAGACGAGCAGGAACGTCGTCGGCGCATGCTTGCCGGCACGAACATCAAGATTCATGATTAGCCTCTGGCGGTGATATGTTAAATTGATATTCTAAGTGTAATTTTGCAATACATGCTATCATTTGACAACAGGCCGCCATCAAAATCGGAAACATCCCGCGATCAGGCCTATGCGCCGGGGCCCCTCTTTGCCTCGCCCAGGATCATGCTTGGCGGGAACAGTGTCCAGCCCTTCTTCTTATGCATCCCCGCCAGCATGCTCCGCCGCCGTTTCCCCCAACCCACGAGCCGGCCAACCAGGCGCGCCGTCCATTATCCGCGGCCTCCTGCCGATCTTTGGACATCGACCGCCGTCGGGGCTTCATGCGTTTTCGGTCAGCGTGAGCAAGATGTCCGAATACCATGCGCAATTCAGGCCGAGGGCTTCGTCGATAATGACGTCGCGGCCGCCGACGTCGAGTCGCGAGGAGTGAATCCCGAGTAGCCGCCACGGCAAAATATTTTGCGTGCCGGCGCCGGTTCGGGAGTCCTCGCGCATTACGACCGGCGCGCCGCTCGTGCCCCTATGCGTGCGCGCGTCGGTGAGAAAATAACCGCGTCCGTCGAAACGCAGGCCGAAGGACGAGGCGATCACGGCCTGACGCACGATAGGCAGGTGATGGAGCGTGTCGTGAAACCCCAGCGGAAATCCGACGACCAGCAGGGAGCTGCCGATTTCGACGTGATCCTGCGGGCCGGGCAGGAGATCCGGCGTAAAGGCTTGGTGGATCATCGGGACGGGCAGGGCGTTGCGGTCGATCTCGATCGCCGCCACGTCGATCTCTCCGGCCAGATCCTTTCCCTGTCGCCAGACGGCTTGCCCGTCCCGATAGAGCAGTATCGAGAAGTTGGTCGATCTGGCCATGTTGTCGCGATCGACGTGCAACTCGATCTCGATGCGGTCGGGAAAATGTTGGCTGGGCTCGTCGATCAACACATGCCGGCTGGTCACGAGGAACAGACGCGCGTCGCGCTCGAAAAAAAAGCTCGTCGCATTGGTCAACGGCTGTTGTTGCAGGAAAGTCCGGATGGGCGCCGACGTCAGCAACAGCGTGTCGATCATATCATGCGCCCCCGATGATCCCGTTTGGGCGCGCTGTCAATCGCGCGCCTGTCTGGTTGTAAAAGTCGTCGCGCCGTCCGCCGTTCAGGGCGCCGGCGGCGTAACAAAAATCGTTTTCCAGTCCTTCTTCATGCTGATCACCGTCCAGTGGCGTTCGCTCGCCGCGTCCAGCGCCTTGTCGAGGCGGCCGATGGGCGTCGCGCGGTCGTAGCTTGCTTCGCGCGCGGCGTCGTCGTGGCGCACGATCATGCCGAGGCGCGGCCCTGGTCCTGTGGTTGTCCATTCCAGCATTTCGTAATCGCCGTCAGAATTGCCGAAGGCGGCGATGGGTCGTCGGCCGATATGCGTATCGATGGCGACCGGTTTGCCCTCCTTGTCGTCGACGAAAACGATTTTGGGCTTGCGCCGCAGCACCGGCTTGCCGTCGGCGCGTTCAAAGCGCGTTTCGATGGTCGAGCCGATCACCTGCTCGGGCGGCACGCCATAGGCGCGTTCGGCGAAGGCGCGAACGAATTCGACGCCGCCGCCGGTAACGATATAGGTCTTGAAGTGATTGGCGCGCAGATAGTCGAGCAGCTCCAGCATCGGCCGGTAGACGAGCGCATCATAGCGGGCCTTGAAGGCGCCGTGCCGCGTCCGGGCGAGCCAGTCCTCGACCTCGGCGCGAAATTCCTCCTGTGTCTGGCCGGCGTGAGTCACGGCCAGTAGCTCCATCAGTTCTTTGGCGCCGGCGGCGGCGAGGGTTTTAACGTCGCCGTCGAGCGCCGCCCGGAACGGTTGTTTCTTTCGCCATTCGGGGTGTTTGGGCGCGAGCGCCTTCACCCGGTCGAGCGCGAATTGCAATTGCGTATAGACCGGCCATTCGGTCCACAGCGTCCCATCGTTGTCAAAGACGGCGATGCGCGCCCCGGGCGTCACATAATCCGCGCCGCCCTCTGTCGTGACCTTGCGCACGAAATCGACGACCGCCTGTCTGGCGGGGCCGTCGTTCCAGGACGGCAACGGCTCCTGCGCGACAAGCGGTGTGGAGAACAGGACCAAGGCCAGCGACACAAGCCATATTGCGCGCGGCGCGCGGACGGAGGGCGTCGATTGCGAAACATGTGATGACAAACCGGCCTCTCTCCAATGAAACATGACCCGCAATGATGAGCCGCGTCGCCGCGCGTGAATTTTCCAGTCATTATCGGTCGCGCGCCGGTTGCGCGCAACGGCGGCGAATGCCCACATGCGCGCGTCGGCGCGCGGCCCCTTGCCGGCGACCGCCGACGCGCAGCGGTGGTTCGGTTCGCGCGAGATTTTTTGCGTCCGGGCCTTGTCGCCGGTCACATATTATCGGAGGAGTTTGTCGCGATCCGACTGTGCGGCGGGCGTCGTCCCGTCATAACCCACCGCGAGAATGATGCAAGGTTCCTATCCGCAATTCCTGCGCTCTGACGAGACATCGCCGCAGACCTGGAGGCCGCAAGGCTGGACCGGCAGATTTTACCGGCTTTTCAACCGTCTTCGCTTCTTGCGCAAAGAGTTGCGTCTCTCCAAAGAGGTTTCGCTGGTCGAGACGGACTTTCTCGAAGGCCACATCAAGGTCGGCGGCGCCATTGCGCCCGGCTGTCTCACCATCGGCTTCTATCGCAACACGCAGGCCTCGCGACTGAGCGGCCGGGCGCTCGCTACGCCGCGCATGGCGATCGCCTACAACGGCTGCGTCTGGGACGCCGTGAGCCGGGCGCCCGCCAGCGGGGTCGTGATCTATTTCGCCGAAAATCCGACTCGGTCGATCGTGTCGGCGCGCGCCCACGACTTTCTCATGGAGGCCGGGCGCGTATGGTCTGGCGCGCGCGTCGCCAATGCCTGTCGTCCGACAGCGATAGGCGAAAAACTAGAACGCGCGATCCGCTCGGCCGTACAACTCGCGGAAAACCAGGACGACGATAACGACCGTGAGACGCTGTCCGCCTGGATATACGAGGACCTTCTCTCCTTGGCTTCCTGTGTGATCGACGATATCGCCTGGGGCGCAATCGAGCCGGGGCCGGGCAAGGGTCCGGAGAACCGATACGAGCTTGCCGCCAGAATTGAACAGCTTTTGTGGAGCGATCCGGAGACGGCGGAGACGCCTTTATTGTCGCTGGATGAGGTCGCCTCGATTTTCGGCCGCTCCCGGCGACAGGTGCAAATGGCCGTTCTGGAGAATTTCGGAGTGGGTTTCACCGAACTCAAACGATGCATTCGTTTGCATCAGGCGTTCAGGGCGTTGAACGAGACGGATCGATATCAAAACATTTCTACGATTGCCCAAGTTTACGAATTCGATCATTTGGGCCGCTTTGCAAAATATTACAAGCAAATGTTCGGGATGCTGCCATCTGCTCAATTACGCGAGAGATGGCGCGGGTCCGCGCCGGGGTCATAGGCCGCCTGCGCCGCCATTGACGATTTGCGCAGCGCCTGTGCGGCGCTGATTAACACGCCCGGCTCGTTGCGGCTGTAGCTGCGAATTTCGTCCAAGGTCGCGAACGCAAAAGCCAGACAGCCCAGCCAGGACATTACGGGGATGAAATTTTGTTTGAGGATTCGCATGGCGGCTACTCCTGACGCTGGATTGTGGCCGCATTAGAGCTGAGGAGGCCTAAAAGTCTATGGTTTTAGTATTCTAATTTGACCGGGATTTGGAACTATTCCCCATAATCGGCGCGGGGGACGCATAAATTTTCCAAATCTGAAAATAAGTTCAATTTTATCAATAATTTAATAATTGTAGCCCGCGCCCGGCCGCGTCGAGACTGCGGGGTCAAAAAAGAACCGCGGGCGAGGCCTGCGGTTCGAGTAGGGGAGGAAACGCCCAAGGAGGGCAGAAAACAGTTTGATCCTGCGTTACGAGATGATCAAGACCCGTTCCGTCGCGACGGCGAAATCCGCCGATCTGTGGCGCGAGGGCGATAAAACCCATACAAAATATTGATAATAAAAGAATATTTTGTTTGCCTATCGCCTGAAATTATTTTCGGATGGACCTTTTGTCGCAGGCGGAAGTCGTGTAATGAATTTGCGCCCACATGGGTTAGAGACTTTGGACCTAACCAGGCATTGCCCAAGTCGGGGAGGAGAAAAACGGATGCCGATAGGCGTCCGTTTTTTTTGCGCGCCCTGGGCCTCGTCGGGCATTTGACGCGCCGCGCACTTCCGCGAGGGCGAGCAGGAGCAAACGGCATGTCGAAACTTTCCGGCGCATCCTTGCCCGGCATGACGGGCGGCGGTTTCTACAATCTCCACTCCATCCTTCAGGACGCCGCCATTCGCAAAGTTCTGCCGCTGTGGCGGGACGCGCTCAGGGACATTGTGATTGCTGGTCCTTGCGTGACAATTGTCGACTACGGCTCCTCCGAGGGCCGCAACTCGATGGCTCCGATCGGCGTGGCGATTGAGAGCGTGCGCGCACGAGCGGGCGCCCAAAAACCGGTATCTGTCATTCACACGGATTTGCCCGGGAATGACTTTTCGACGCTTTTTCGCACGCTGACCGAGAGCCCGGATAGCTATCAAAAAAAGGGCGCTGAGATTTACGCATCGGCCATCGGCCGCTCCTATTTCGAGCAGATCCTTCCGGCCAACAGCGTCGATATCGCCTGGAATTCCTGGACGCTGCAATGGATGAGCGAAAATCCGGTTGAAGACCCTGATTTTCTGTTCGGGGCCAATAGTTCCCATGAATGGGTTCGAGAGGCCGTCGCGCAACAACTGGAAAAGGACTGGCGCGCGTTCTTGCGTCTGCGTTCGACCGAGCTTGCGCCCGGCGGACGGATGCTCTGCCTTTTTAGCTCGAAAGGCGACTCCAGGCTCGGCTGGGAATGGATCACCGACGTCTTGTGGAATGTCGTTCTCGACATGTGGCGTCAGGGTCTTCTCTCCGACGCCGAAAAACTGCGGATCAATCTTCCGCTGGGGCCCAGGGGCCTCGACGCCATCCGTCGGCCGTTCGATCATGAGGGCGTTTTTTCCGGGCTGCGGCTGTTGAGGGCCGAGATCATACAATCCCCCGACCCCTACTGGCCCGAATTCCAGAAGACGCAAAACGCCGTTCAATTCGGAGAGAACTGGAAAAACTTCATGAAAGCGGTGTTTGCTCCGGTGCTTCGGACGCAACTTGATCCCTCAGCGGATACGAGCGCGCGTGTCGATGAAATTTTTGAGCGTTTCGCCGTCGCCGTTGCAGTCTCGCCGAGAGAGACAGAGCATTATGTGGGCCTGGCCATTGTTTCGAAAATTGACGCCGCCCGCCCCGGCGACAACTGACAAGATCCGGAACTGCGCGTTTTATAAATCTCGCCACGCGCTATCCGCGCTCGCGACGCGCTAGGGCGCGCAGTGAGCTTCTTGCAGTAGCTCAGGACCCTACTGATTGTCCGGAGCGTTCCAAAGCCCTCTCAGCCGAAGCGGAAGCCGGTTTAACGAAGAAATCGCGGTAAAAAAACCAGAGCCCCGGTCTGATTCTGTCAGACCGGGAAATGCTCTAGACGTCATCCCGACTATACTCCGCCCAGGAGTCGCATGTCTCGTAGACGCGAACCGCGAAAAGAAGCGGCATTTGTTTTTCAACACGATCGAAAATCCATTTGGCGATAATTTCAACAGTCGGATTGGATAATCCCTCAATCTCGTTCAGACACTTATGATCAAGAGAGGAAATGACGCTACCCGCCTTGTCTTCGATTTCAAAAAAATCGACGATAAAACCGGTGGTGTTGTCTACGGGGCCCGAAAGAATGATCTCGGCGCGATACGAGTGTCCATGCATGCCGCGGCATTTGTGCGTCTCGGGAACATGGGGCAGATAATGAGCCGATTCAAATCTGAACGTTTGAGATACCTTCATGTTTCATCCCTGCATTCTTCTTCCCTGATTGGATGTCGACCTCCGACCCTGGTCGACATGCCGCGCGGTTCCTCTGTCCCAGTATCTTTTGTTGCCAACAAATCATTCCAATGGCAAGCTATTACGCTTGATGGCGTTTCATTGAACGAAAATATCGATAATGTCTTGGGTGAGCGGGCAACAGGATGATCAAATATGCTCCTTCATTCTCGGAGCAGAAATCGAGATGAAATGCGGCATGCAAAGTAGGAGCAATATCCGGAACGTCCAACACGACTGCTGGTCACGGTGAAAATGTTCGCCGGATTGGCCGGCGGCCCGACCTCGGGTCAGCGCTTTATAGACTATGATCCGCTGCGGGCTTATCTGAAATCGCTTGAGCAAGGCGAGCATATCGCCAAACTCGAAACAATTGCTGACGGCATTGCTGCCACATGCTTTGCCGACAATCAAGTCGACGCCCGCTCCATTCGTAATGAGAAGCCCGACATCTTCAACGAGGCGGAAGCCGCAGGCATTGAAGTTTTCCGCAGCCGCTGGTCCTGGGAAAAAACCGCCTAGCCGCGATCGCCGGGCCTTGATGAATCGAAGATGCGCGCCGCGAGGCTGTCGGGGGGATTTTACCCTGCCTTCACAAAGCTTTCGAGCACCATTTTTCTGCCAGCCTTGTCGAAGTCCACGGTGAGCTTGCCGCCATCGACAGCGGCGATGGTGCCCGGACCAAATTTCTGGTGGAAGACGCGCGTTCCGGCGCGGTAGCGCGACGTTGTCGAGGCGCGGGCCATCACCTCGCCCTCGATTGTGGTTGGTTGTCTGCCCCGCGAGGGTTTGCCTGGCGTCGTTCCGGCAGCCGCATGGGCCCGGGCGCGACTCCAGCCCGGCGAAGCGTAATCGGAGTCATAGGCGTCGAAAGTGGCGAAACGCGACACGCCATAAGCGCCGTATTGCGAACCGCCCGGCGCCTCGACCACATCGATATGCGCCGAGGGCAGATTATCAATAAAGCGCGAGGGCGTCGTCGGTTGCCAAAGGCCGCGAATGCGACGATTGCTGGCGAAGAAAATTTTGGCGCGGCGTTTGGCGCGGGTGACGCCGACATAGGCGAGGCGACGTTCCTCTTCGAGGCCCGCGCGGCCCTGTTCGTCGAGCGCGCGTTGATGCGGAAACAGCCCTTCTTCCCAACCGGGAAGGTATACCGTTTCGAACTCCAGTCCCTTGGCGCCATGCAGCGTCATGATCGAGACGCGTTCGGCCCCACTGGCTTCTTCGGCCTCCATCACCAGCGATACATGTTCCAGAAATGACGCGAGATCCGGAAATTCCTCCATCGCGCGCACCAGTTCTTTGAGGTTTTCCAGCCGTCCAGCCGCCTCCGGCGTTTTGTCCTGACGCCACATCTCCGTATAGCCGGACTCGTCAAGAACCATTTCGGCGAGTTCATGCTGCGGCTTCGTATCGATCAGTCCGCGCCAGCGATCGAGATCGTCGATCAGAGATTTCAGCGCCGTGCGCGGCCGCGGCTTCATTTCCTCGGTTTCGATCATCGCGCGCGCCGCCTGAGTGAGCGGGACGCCCGTCTTGCGACCGTAGTCGTGCAGGATGTTCAACGTCGCATCGCCGAGGCCGCGCCGTGGGGTATTGACGATACGTTCGAACGCCAGGTCGTCTGCGGGCTGAGCGACGCAGCGCAGATAAGCGATCGCGTCGCGTATCTCCATGCGTTCGTAGAACCGCGGACCGCCGATGATTCGATAGGGCAGACCGATCTCGACAAAGCGTTCCTCGAACTCGCGCATTTGAAACGAGGCGCGAACCAGAATTGCGATTTCTTCAAGCGAGTGGCCATGACGCTGCAACTGCTCGATATCTTCGCCGATGACGCGCGCCTCTTCCTGACTGTCCCAGACGCCGGTCAGCGTCGGTTTTTCGCCTTCCTCTCCATCTGTGAACAGAGTCTTGCCGAGACGGTCTTCATTATGGGAGATCAGATGCGCGGCGGCGGCGAGAATATGGCCGGTCGAGCGGTAATTGCGTTCCAGGCGCACGATGGTCGCGCCCGGGAAATCCTGCTCAAAGCGCAAGATATTTTCGACTTCGGCGCCGCGCCAGCCATAGACGCTCTGATCGTCGTCGCCGACGCAACAAAGATTTTGTTTCCCCGGTTCACGACCCTGAGAAATCAGACGCAGCCAGAGATATTGCGCAACATTGGTGTCCTGATATTCATCGACCAAAATGTATTTAAATCGCGCGTGATAGTCGGCGAGGACGTCAGGATGTTCGCGAAACAAGCGCAGCGTCTCAAGTAACAGGTCGCCGAAATCCACGGCGTTGAGCACTTTCAGGCGCTCCTGATAAAGACCATAAAGCGCTCCTCCCTTGCCGTTGGCGAAGCTTTCCGCCTCGCCGGCGGGAATTTGCTTGGGCGACAGTCCGCGATTTTTCCAGCTATCCAGACGCATGGCGAAGGCGCGCGCCGGCCAGCGTTTGTCATCGATATTCTCCGCCTGGAGAAGCTGTTTGATCAGGCGGATTTGGTCGTCGGCGTCAAGGATGGTGAAATTGGGCTTGAGCCCGACCAACTCGGCGTGACGGCGTAAAATTTTTGCGCTGATAGCGTGAAAGGTGCCGAGCCACTGCATGGCCTGCGCGCCTTCGCCAACCAGCGCCTCGACGCGCTCGCGCATTTCGCGCGCCGCCTTGTTGGTGAAGGTGACGGCGAGAATTTCAAAGGCGCGGGCTTTCCCCAGCGCCATGATATGGGCGATGCGGGTAGTCAGCGCCCGCGTCTTGCCGGTACCGGCGCCGGCCAGCACCAGAACGGGGCCGTCGAGCGTTTCAACAGCGGCGCGCTGCTCCGCATTGAGCCCCTCAAGATAACGCGGACGCCGCGCCAGCGCAGCGGCGCGCGCGGCGAGGCCGTCCTGTCGGGGGGCATGGTCGTCGAATGCGGACACAAGGTCTCCTGATGATTCCCCGCCAACATACAGGAGAGCCGGGCGGGAAGCACGCTAGACGGGTCAGGGCGCGGTGTTGTCAAAGGCCTAATTTTACGCGAGTCTGGCCCCTGAGAGAGAGTTCAAAGGGAGCCCCGGAGGTGCGCTGTCGTTTTTTCATCGCCCTTGCCCTGCCCTTGCCCTGTTTTTTGTCGCCGGCTTTTTCGGCGTTCGAAGCATTGCCCTGGAGGCGACGAGGACATGGGCGGAAATTTGAACGCGGCGTTCAAGCCGGCCAAGCCGG
>JBBARD010000065.1:0-14358 GCA_040399965.1 Methylocystis sp.
CTAGCTGAGCCCGAAGCCTGCGATCGATCAGGTATGGATCTCTCGTGATGTGGTGAGTATCCCCAAAAATCAATTTTCTCTGTTTTCCAGAGAAGAGCGAGTGAAACCTGCCGACGACATTAAAGCAATAAAACGGGTGATTGCCGACCCCGTCCTCGCCGGCAGGATTATATGAAGTGAGCCAATCGCGCGACAGGCTCAATTGATCTCGGCAAAGC
This sequence comes from Methylocystis sp., assembly GCA_040399965.1. Lineage (GTDB taxonomy): Bacteria > Pseudomonadota > Alphaproteobacteria > Rhizobiales > Beijerinckiaceae > Methylocystis. The sequence goes on from JBBARD010000065.1 coordinate 219, forward strand.
TTTCTGAGTGAGGACAGAACCCAGGCGTGAGAGTTGGCTCCAGTTGCGTCTAGTTAATACAGAATCAAGGCCCAGACCTCTAAGTGATCAAAGACCCGAGTTGAAACCCTGGCCGAGCGTGGAGAACATTCACCATCTGACGCCAAGCTATTCTCATGCCTGGCAACTGTAACCGCGAAGGATCGCCGCCACTGGGATGCCGTAAATTAAAAGAAACGAGACATGAGGAATTCTGGATGAATTTAGGAAGAGTGGTCGGGCTTGTCGTCAGGGCTAAGAACGGAACAAAACGCATCAGAACAGCGCGACCATGGAAAAGATAATTGCGCGATCGAGACGCTATATTGCTCATTTTTCAAACGAACTTGCTCACATATCGCCCTCAGATTAAAAGTCAATTGCTTGCAAATTAAAAATAATCCTCGACAGGCGCAAGTCTTGAGGCGAAACTCAAATTCATTCATGCACAAGCTGAGACCAAACAAGATAGATATTATTATGCATGGAGCGGAGAGTTTGCCTGTAGACGCCAAAACCGAAACGAGCCTCGCCGCTCATCGCCTGGAGCAGGTCAGAACTTTCCTTAACCAAAATCTTGTCGAGTCCGATGCCCTCGTCGAAAAGCTATTGATATGCCTGCTTGCGGACGGACATGTGCTTGTCGAAGGCCCGCCCGGACTGGCGAAAACCAGAGCAGCGAAGCTGCTAGCCAGCAAGCTAGATCTATCCTTCTCCCGCATTCAGTGTACGCCTGACCTCATGCCGGCGGATATCACCGGAACGTCTATCTGGCGACCTGATTCCGGCGCCTTCGAATTCATTCCTGGTCCTATTTTTCACTCTCTTTTACTTGTGGATGAAATAAATCGAGCTCCTCCAAAAGTTCAATCCGCCCTACTCGAAGCTATGGCGGAAGGACAGGCCACAGTTGCTGGCGAGACCAGAAGGTTGCCTGGGCTGTTCATGACCATTGCAACACAAAATCCTATAGAACACGAGGGAACATTTCCGCTTCCTGAGGCTCAACTGGATCGATTTATGTTACAGGTCAAAGTCGATCTACCTGATGAAACCGTCGAAAGGCGTATTCTGGATCTGGTCGATCAAGAAACTCTTGAGGAGCCTTCTAAAATAATCGATCCCATAAGCATGGATGAAATTTTGTCAGCACGACTTGAATCAAGAAGGGTTTATTTATCGTCGGCGATAAAGGATTACATTGTCCGTCTTGTAACAGCTCCTCGCAACAAAAAAGCACATGCCGATCTATCGCTTAAAATCGAACATCCGGCCTCACCACGCGGCACGATAGCTTTGGCCGCGGCTGCAAAAGCAAGAGCATATATTAAAGGCAGAGATTTTGTCTTGCCGGACGACATTTCCGCGCTGGCTATCGATGTGCTTTCACATCGTACAATCCTCTCATGGCGATCCTTGTCCGATGGCGATTCAGCGCGAGCGATCATCGCCGATTATCTTGAGCGCGTACCGCTCACATGACTATGAACAAACATATATCGGGCGTAGAAGTTGACGCTGATTATTTGTTAGGGCTCAGCAAGATTATTTCCAGAACAAAAGGCGGGCGTGCGAACCTGGGGAGTCTTTCGGGCAATGTCGCGGGTCGGAAACGTGGACGCGGGTCGATTTTCTATGATGTAAGACCGTGGACAGAAGGCGACGATGTCCGCCATATCGACAGTTACAAGACAGCGCGAACCGGATTTCCTCATATTCGAACCTCACACGAGGATCGAGAACATAAAACCCTCCTGATCGCAGACTTTAGACCCTCCATGTTCTTCGGCACCCGCAGAGCCTTGCGTTCTTACGTAGCCGCCGAAGTGATTTCGTTAACAGGCTGGCGTGCTGTCAGCGACCGGAGTCAAATTGGCGTTCTTGTCATCACACCCATGGGATCAACATTCCTCGGTTGGTCAAAAAATGAGCGACAGTTTGCGGGACAACTCGTCAAACTTGCCGACATTTATAGGGATGCTAAAGGATCCTGTAAACTTTGCGATCCGCAGATGGATGAGGTTATGGCGATCGCGATTAACTCTTCTGGCTCGGCGTCGATTATTGTCGCTACATCACTTGATGCGCCGGGTGAAAATTTCGATAAATTAATTGGCATAATGGCGAAACGACAACAGCTAATTTTTTTGCTGATTTCCGATAAATTTGAACGCGATCCACCTCCGGGCGTTTATCCTTACCTTACCCGCGACGGATTGTCCGGTTGTCTTAACATTATGCGAGATCCATCTCGTAAGCCGATTAATAACTGGCCTATGCGGCTTTCCCGGCTTGGCGCCCTGTGTCTTGGCGTCGACGCCGAACTTAGTCCAACAGAAATAGCATATGATCTGGATCGCTTCTATGATCGACCACGATAATCTCGTCGGCAAACTTCGGGATATTCATCCGCCTCTGTCGGACAGCCTAACCGTGTTAACAGCAATGACTCTTCTCGGTGGATTTTGCGGGTTAGCAATCGCTGTTTCCATCCGCTTCGGACGGTCTAAAAAAAAGAGTATTTACGTCCAGTCGCTGGAAAGATTAATTCAATCCCGTCAATACCCTGCTAAGGAACGGATCGCCATTCAGGCTGGAATATTACGGGAAATCGCCATGTCTCTTGATCCAGGGGCCGGATTTCTGCGTGGAGAGGAGTGGCTTTCTAGACTGGATTCAATATTGCAGACCAATTTTTTTACCCGAGGCCCCGGTCGCGTTTTTGGCGAAGAATTGTATAGACCTTTTACGCCCACGACAGCAAATACACTTGATCAAGAACTCAGCCTGATACTGGCGAGATTCACTAATGTACGGAATTGAATTCGCTAATCCCTTCGCTCTTGTTCTTTTGCCATTACTCTTTATCCTGAGAGCTGTCTCAAAACATGCTCCTGACCCCGCCGCTGGCATCATTTTGCCTCCAACAGCGATTGATAAATTACGTTCAATGAACGTTACTACTGACAAACACCGTTTGCCATGGCCTTTGATTACAGCAATGCTGGCCTGGAGCAGTATCGTGCTGGGGTTCTCTGGTCCTCGCGTAGCCAATACTGTTACCGCCATGCCAGTATCCGGTCGCGACCTGATGCTATCTATTGATCTTTCAGGCAGTATGACTAAACGCGATTTTGCGCTTGATGGCGTTTCCGTCTCACGTCTCGAACTCGTAAAGAAAGTCTCATCAGAACTCGTTCGGCGGCGAGAAGGCGATCGCATCGGGCTTGTTATTTTCGCGGAGAGAGCCCTTGCGGCTGCGCCCATGAGTTTTGACACAGCGGCGATCGCCCGATCACTGGATGAGATGGAAATCGGTCTTGTGGGGAGATCCACGGCAATCGGTGAGGGCCTTGGGCTGGCGCTAAAGCGTCTGGCTCATTCGCAAGCCCAGACACGGGTCGTTATCCTCCTTTCGGATGGAGCGAATAACGCCGGTTCCAGCGATCCCTTGGCTGTCGCCGATTTAGCGCGTCGTTTAGGTATCCGGATTTTTACCATTGGTCTTGGCGTCGAGGATACCTCGAGCCATCCTGAATCCCGTGACGCTGTGGATTTTGTCGCATTGCAGAAAGTTGCTGAAATTGGCGGCGGCATGGCCTTTCGCGCCCGCTCGGGGGCAGAACTTGATCAGGTCATGAGAATAATTGAATCGCTGATAGCATCTTCAGCTCTCGCTCCTCCTAGCGTCATTTACACAGAGCTCTGGATTTATCCGGCGATCATTTCCCTCTTCTCATGCTGTATAATTATCCTGAGATCGAGATCAATGCGATGATTGTTTTGGGTTCCTTCGCCTTATTGCGACCCTACTGGTTACTTTGCCTGCCTGTCTTGTGGCTTTTCCTCAAACTTACAAGAAGCCTGGACCTCTCTCTGGGGGATTGGCCTCGTGCGATCGATCCCCCACTGCTCGATGCGCTTTTAGGCGGATATCGCAAAGAGACTCATGAAAATCATGGACTTACAATGGTCTGGTGCATCGCCGTGATCGTCATTTCGTTAGCCGGTCCAGCGCTGAGAGTGGCCGTCGCAAACCAATTTAGAAATTTGGATGCAGCCCTCATTGTTATGAACATCTCTGGAAGCTCAAATTTATCAAAGATTACTTCTGCCGCACAAATTGTACTCAATGGAAGCGGCGCGCGACAATCAGGTCTGTTGCTATATGCAGGAGAAGCCTATTTGGCCAGTCCGCTGACGTATGATCTTGCATCTATCGAAGCGCTGGTTTTTGGAGTCGATGATCAGACGATCCCTGATGGCGGAGCCCGACCGGATCGCGCGCTTGGGCTAGCGCATCATTTACTGCATCGGATGAATATTTTCGCCGGAGACGTCGTCCTGATCAGTGATGGCGCAGGCATTGATTCACAGACATATGAAGAAGCAAAATTGCTTGCTGCGGATGGACATAGTCTGCATACCCTCTTCATACCTGCATCTGAGGAGCACGATATAAATTACTCCTTGTTGCAGGCTAAGATGAAACAGCTGGCAAGTGAAGGACACGGACTTGCCGGTGAGTCCGCCACGGCTTTGCATATTGCGGACGCCATCGCCAGCCGGAGAATTGAACATGTCGTGAAGGGGTCGCGGCAGGCGCTGGAGTGGTTTGATCTGGGACGATTAATGATCCTTCTGGCTGCTGCGCCCTTATTCATATCCGTTCGCAGAGGCGTTCTATGAGACGGGCGGCATTGTTTACTCTCATCATTTGTTTCGGCGCCGAGTTATACCTTTTTGGCGCAGAGCTCACAGCCCATCTGATCTATATTGCCGGCTTTCCAGATGCGGCGGCATCATTGTTCATCGATCCTGCATGGAAGGGCGTTTCGCTTTATGCCGCAGGAAGATGGAACGAAGCCGCCGAGGCCTTCGCACACGATGTTTCAGGCAGCTATAATCTGGGAAATTCTTTGGCGCGAGCTGGACGCTATCAGGAGGCGGTAGACTCCTATGAACGCGCCCTTGTATCCGATCCCACGGATCAAGATGCAGCGTTCAACAAAGCCTTACTGGAAACAGTCCTGGAAAATACGAGGAAATCGGTTCTGCGCCGAGATAGCGGCTCACTTTCCGCATCTCCCGCGATCAAATCTGGCGATTCCAGAGACAGGCCGCAAACCACTGGCGGCGCTGGCGGCTCCGGAGCGGGACTTGCATCTGGCATTCAAACTCAGGGACCGGCCAGCGCAGGAGGCAAAGTAACGAAAGACGGGGCGCAGATAGCGTCGCCTGATGCGCCTCATCCCGGAGCCGCCGCCGGCGCTGTCGGCGCTTTCGGCGACGCAGGGCGTTCTGGCGAGGTCGGGTCAAATTTCCCGGATTTGTTACAAGAACGCCAGAGTCGGATGCGTCGCCGTCAACAGGAAGCAAATATTCATCCTACACTCGATTGGCTGGAAACATTGCCTGACGATCCCGGACAGTATCTAAAAGCAAAGATTCTCGCCGAGAAAGCCAGACGTCTTAAGGCCGCGGGCGGGGCCATCCCGGAGGATGATTAATTGGTTTCCCGTTTCCTTTGGCTAACGACCGGCGTGTTTCTGGCTCTGAGGTGTAGCGCTTGCGCTCAGGTCAACGAAGTCCCATTCAGTAAAATCGAAGCCTCTGTCGAGCTTCAAGGCGAAGCGCCTTATGTCGGTGAGCCCCTGCGACTTGTCGTCAGATCGGCTATTCATGCACAAGTCGCCAATGAACGAATGATCCAACCTGATTTAACAGATTTCGATTGGCAACAATTCGGGGTGGACTCCATGAGTCAGGAGTTTATCGATGGATTTTGGATGCCTGTGATTTCCCGAGTTTTGATGATCTATCCATTGCGTCCCGGAAGATTGACGATTGACCCTTTCAAGCGCCACATCACCTACTTCGGGTCGAACGGCGAAAGAATGGAAACCGAAATACTCTCCAGACCCGTGACAATAGAAGTTCGATCCCACGACGCCCTTGCTGGACCCGATGCTTACTGGATACCTGCCAGAGACTTGCGTATCACCGATGAATGGACTCCTGAACCCGATAACATTCCGCTGGAAGAGACGGCGCAACGCACCATCACCATTGAAGCGGATGGATTGACGGCCGATCGTTTACCTAATCTTCCCTCTTTTCGGGCGCCGGGGATCATCACATTTGCCGGTCCGATACAACGGCAGACAATCATCACAGACCACGGCCCCCTGGGTCGCGCCATTTTTCGTTGGCGCATTCGGCCGGCATCCCAGGCTGTCGCGACGGCGCCATCGGTGAAAGTTCACTGGTTCGATGTATCAAAACGCCAAATGCGCGAAGCCTTTATACCAGAACGGCGCGTCGCTTTCCGTGCTTCCGGACACATAAGAAAATCCGGTGAGGAAACTAAATTATCGGAATTTCTAACGACACGCGCTCTTGTCGCTTTCATACTAGCCTTCGCGATGACAGCGGCAACAGGCTTTCTTTTCGTATCTATGCAGTTTAACGACACGGCTTTCTGGCGCAGCCTGTTTGGATCGCTTCGATTATTTGCAATTCTAGTCATATCCGGTTGGCGAGATGACAAATTTACTTTCTACGCCACACTGCATAAATTAAGAAAAACAGACCCCCTGACCTGGCGAACAATCGAAAATGGAGAGATGTATTCTGCTCTGATCCAGGATCTTCATTCAATGATCTATGCGGGTCGATTGGCTAAAAATTCCATGAGTCTCTGGAAGCGCGCACTTGCGATTTTCAAAATATATCTGACAATACGATTGCGACAACAAAGTCTTGAAGCGACAGAAGGGTGATAAATTTGAAATCGACTGGATTCGAACCATAATGACGATGGGCCAAGCCTGACGTTACTGGGAGAATTCCAGTCTGCTTCGTCCCTGCCGTGAACAAAAATTGGCCGATCGCAGACCGCTACTCATCTTGTTGATCAATGATGGGATGATTTCCCACGGTCTGATCGAGAGCGGCCGGAACGCTATCAGTCGGCGCCTGAGCGTGATCATCGTTCACCAGCGCCAAATAGCCCCGCCCCAGGTCATTCCAGCGCCCATGGCCATCATGGCGATCACATCGCCTTTTTTGAGTTTGCCGGCGCGATTGGCCTCATCAAGCGTGATCGGCATTGAGGCGCTCGACGTATTGCCGTAACGATTAATGTTTATCCAGCATTTTTCGATCGGCACTCCGAGTGTTTCCAGCGCATATTCGAGAATACGCAGATTAGCTTGATGACTGATGACATGAGTAACGTCAGCCGCTGTGAGGCCGGCTTTCGCCAGCGTTTCGGCGACCACCTCGGGCAGAATCCGCGTAGCGAATTTGTACACCTCACGGCCGCGCATTTTGATCTTGGAGCCGTTATCTTCCAGGAGCTCGGGCGAAAACGGTCGGCGACTACCCCCGCCATAAATACCGAGAATACCTGTCAAGGTTCCATCTGTACGCAGCGTCGATGCCAGAAGCCCATGGCCGCGCTCCTCGGTGGCGCCGAGGAGTATGGCGCCGGCGGCGTCGCCGAACAGCACGCATGTCTCGCGATTGGTCCAGTCGACAAAACGCGAAAGCGTCTCGGCGCCGATCACCAGCACATGTTTCATCGCACCAGAAGATATAAATTGATCGGCGATCGTCAGGCCATAGAGCGAGCCAGCACAGGCGGCGCCGATATCGAAAGCGCAAGCGTTTTTCGCGCCAAGGCGGGCCTGCACATGCGCAGCGCACGCGGGGGTGGGCGTGTCGCCAGTGACGGTGGCGACAATGATCATATCAATTTCTTCGGGCGAAACGCCGGCTAGCTCCAGCGCCTGCCGGGCCGCGGCGGCGGCAAGATCAGAGGTCGCCTCGTTGGCTGCGGCGATCCGCCGCTCGCGAATACCTGTGCGACTGACGATCCACTCGCCGTTGGTCGCCACCATTTTCTCCAGGTCTGCATTTGTGAGCACGCTTTGAGGCGCATAGGCCCCCGTCCCGAGAATAATCGATGTCGGCAAGGCGGATTTTCCTAAAAGAGGCCGAATCCCGTCGGCGTCCCTTCTTTACCGGCGCCGCTCAGGGGCGCCAACCACAGCGATGCGAGCATAAGGCAAATAAAAGCTTAACAATCGATAAGCTGTTGTTTCGAATAAATATTAAGTATCCATCCATCCATAGCCGGAATGATCTGTTTCCAATCCTTCCGCCACAATGGGGTCAAGGAAAGGAATTATTAAGATGCAAAACCTAGCACCGTTAAGGGACCTGACGCGCGTCGCCGCTCCGGTTCCTTTGGTTTGAAGCCCCTCAACCCGTTTATTTTGCGCGCCCCGCGCCGGAGTCCGCCGTTCATGATCCACGCCCTCGTTATCGCCGCCGTCGCTCTTTACGCACTTGTTGGCGCACTGTTGGCGTAAATCCTGAGATCAGGCGTTCTCCGCGTCGGATTGCCAATCGTCGCCCCGCGTGGCAAGTCGACCAAATGCAGACCAGATCCAAAGCGCAAGGCCCAACCTCCGCGGACGCCCCGCGTGTTTCCTTCGTCTCATTGGGCTGTCCCAAGGCCCTGGTCGACAGCGAGCGGATTGTCACGCAATTACGCGCCGAGGGATATGAACTTTCGCGCACGCATGCCGGCGCTGATGTCGTCATCGTCAACACCTGCGGCTTCCTCGACAGCGCCAAAGCCGAATCGCTCGAGGCAATTGGCGCCGCGCTGGCAGAGAACGGACGGGTGATCGTCACCGGCTGCATGGGCGCCGAGCCCGAGGCCATCACCCAACGCTTTCCAGACGTGCTCGCCGTCACCGGTCCACAACAATATCAGAGCGTCGTAGAAGCTGTGCACCGAGTTGCGGCTCCGGCGCACGATCCTTTTGTCGATCTCCTGCCGGAGCAGGGAGTCAAGCTGACGCCGCGTCACTACGCCTATCTGAAAATTTCGGAGGGCTGCGACAATGCCTGCGCCTTCTGCATCATCCCGAATTTGCGCGGTCCGCTGGTTTCCCGGCCTGCGGCGGAGGTTTTGCGCGAGGCTGAAAAACTCGCGCGCGCTGGCGTCAAGGAATTGCTCGTCATCTCCCAAGACACCAGCGCCTATGGCCGCGATCTGCGCTACGCCGAGAGCATGATGGGGGACCGCGTCGTCCGCGCCCGTTTTCTCGACCTCGTCCGCGAACTCGGAGAACTCGACCTGTGGGTGCGGCTTCATTACGTCTATCCCTACCCGCATGTCGATGAGGTGATTGCGCTCATGACAGAAGGTAAAATCCTTCCCTATCTCGACATCCCCTTCCAGCACGCGAGTCCGAATGTTCTGAAGGCGATGAAACGTCCTGCCAATGAGGACAAGATCCTCAGCCGCATCAAGGCCTGGCGCGCCGCCTGCCCGGAGCTGACCCTGCGTTCGACTTTTATTGTCGGCTTTCCCGGCGAGAGCGAGGATGATTTTCAGTATCTGCTCGACTGGCTGTCGGAGGCCGAAATCGATCGCGTCGGCGCCTTCAGATACGAGCCGGTCGCCGGCGCCACAGCGAATGATCTTGGTCTGTCTCCTGTGCCGGAGGCGGTCAAGGACTCCCGCTGGAACCGGTTGATGGCGCATCAACAGGCGATCAGCGCCCGGCTGATGAAACGCAAGGTTGGAAAACGGTTGCCGGTGATTATCGACGAGCCAGGCGGCGGGCCTGCCGGCGCGCCTGCCCGGGGCCGCACCCCGGCCGACGCCCCGCAGATCGATGGTTCGGCATTTGTGACCTCGCGGCGGCCTCTTCGTCCCGGGGACCTCGTCAGCGTTAAGGTCGAACGGTCGGACGCCTATGACGTCTATGGTCCCGCCGTCTAAACGCCCCATATAGGTCTATGAAAATCTTTCGCGAGGAGCGTTTTCATGACCGAAGACACCCAGGAAAACACATCGCCGGAACCCAAGAACCAAGCTCCGGCGAAACCGCCCCAGCCGGTATTCCTGATCCCCAAAAGCCTGATTTATATCGTTGCAGCGATCGTTGTCGGGTCTTTCGCCATCACATTGTTCGTGCGCAATCCCTATACGATGGCGACCGTGGAGGGCGGAGATATCTACGAAACCAACCGCGACGATTCCCTGATGTTATGGGTGGCGATCTTCATCGGAATCCCCGCGAGCTTTTGGGCCTACAAGAACTGGGTCCTGCCTCTGTTCGAGCGCAAACGCTAAAGATCGAACCCCAGAGCGCGTTCCGCTGAAGCAAAAACCGGTTCGGCGCAAGAAAGCGCCACAAAAAAAATGACTTGTATCCCCGGTCTGATAAAATCAGGCTGGGAAATGCTCTGGGAGAACTGCCGCGCGTGACATACGCACGGCAGTCCTATCCTCAGAATTGGCCGAAACTCTGCACGACGCCCTCTCACCTTGTCATAAGTTACATGATCGATTGGCCCGCAAGGCGCTCGACGACTGATTGCTGCGCGGTCCGTGCACAATCGTTACGACTGGAGGTCTTGCGTTCCCCAGTCTGTTCGCGCCAGTTTCAGGCATTCGCGCCCTTGCGAATCTCATCATGGCTTTCGCCATTGGCGCCCGCAGATTGGTCCCCGGTCGGTCTATGACCGCAACCGGAACCTGAGACATGATTTTCTCCCATCGCCGCCATCGATGAAACTGGAGAAGATTGTCGGTTCCCATTATCCATACGAAACGGACGCCGGGACAGTGTTGACGCAAATAGCCAATTAGCTCGACGGTATGTCGTAGGCCAAGTTTCGCCTCGATATCGGTGACGACGATGCGCGGATCCCGGGCCAGGCGCCGCGCCGACAGAAGCCGCGCCGACAGGGGCGCGAGCCTACGTGTGTCCTTCAGCGGATTGCCGGGCGTCACCAGCCACCATAGCCGGTCGAGTCGCAGTCGCGTCAGCGCCAATCGCGACGCCAGCAGATGACCCTCGTGCGGCGGATCAAAAGAGCCGCCGAAAAGGCCGATCCGAAGCCCGGGCGCATGCGGCGGCAGGCGGATGGGCCTCGCGTCCTGGCCCATCAGCTGCGCACCTGCCCCGCGCCGTAAACGCGATATTTAAACGATGTGAGTTGCTCGACGCCCACTGGGCCACGCGCATGCATTCGGCCCGTCGCGATGCCGATTTCGGCGCCAAAGCCAAACTCGCCGCCATCGGCGAATTGAGTCGAAGCATTGTGCAATACGATCGCCGAGTCGACCTCATTCATGAACCGCCGCGCCGCCCCCTCGTCCTGAGTTATGATGCAATCGGTATGGTGTGAGCCGTAGGTCTCGATATGGTTGATCGCGTCGTCGATGTCCTCGACAACGCGGGCGGCGATAATCGCGTCTAGATATTCGGCGCGCCAGTCGTCCTCTGTCGCCGGCGTGACGCGCGCATCGACGGCCCGCGTTGCTGCATCGCCGCGCACCGCGCACCCGCGGTCGAGCAACGCCAGGACCAGCGGCGCGAGATGGGTGTCGGCGCAGCCCTTGTCGACCAGAACCGTTTCCGTGGCGCCACAGATGCCGGTGCGCCGCAACTTCGCGTTGAGCAGAATCTCCTTCGCCATATCGAGATCCGCGTTGCGATGCACATAGACATGGACGATGCCCTCCAGATGCGCAAAAACCGGCACCCGCGCTTCTTCCTGCACGCGGGCAACAAGACTTTTGCCGCCACGCGGCACAATCACGTCGATCGCCCCGTCGAGTCCGGCGAGCATGGCGCCTACTGCGGCGCGGTCCGTTGTGTCGACCAGCGATATCGTCGCCGGCGGCAGCCCGGCCGCGATCAGGCCGGCGACCAGCGCGCCATGGATGGCGCGTGACGACCGCAAACTCTCCGAGCCGCCGCGCAGAATTGCGGCGTTCCCGGCCTTGAGGCAGAGCGCCCCGGCGTCCGCTGTGACATTGGGACGACTTTCATAGATCACGCCGATCACGCCGAGGGGAGTCGCGACCCGTTCGATGATCAAACCGTTAGGCCGTTCGAACCGCGCCAGCACGCGCCCGACCGGATCCGGCAAGTCGGCGATCTCCTCGACGCCGCGCGCCATCGCCTCGACTCGCGCCGGATCGAGCGTCAACCGGTCTAGGAAGGCGACAGCGGTTCCCCGCGCCCGCGCATCGGCGACATCGAGCCGATTGGCGGCGAGGATCGCATCACAATTGTCCCGGATCGCCGCCGCCGCCCCGCGCAACGCCTGGTTCTTGACCTTGGCCGGGGCCAAAGCCGCCGCGCGAGCCGCAAGGCGAGCATCGCGGCCCATCTCAAAGAGCGCCTTCGACGAAAGCGCCGCGGCATGGCCGTCAACGGCAGTCTTTTCCTGGCAGAGAGCCTGTGACATGAAATTTTCCCCCGGACCCGCGCCTCTGGCTATCACGTCCGGGACGGCGAACGAAGCCAAGCCTAATCAGCTTTCCAACACAACTTGCCGGCGGAGAAGACGCGGTCTATACAGCGGAAATACGCTCCCTTCGTCTAGCGGTCTAGGACGTCGCCCTCTCACGGCGAAAACAGGGGTTCGAGTCCCCTAGGGAGCGCCAATAAAATCAGATACTTGCGGGACTTTAGGTTGAAAAAACAGCCTCCGCACCTAACTTTTACCTGATATCCGGTCCTGATATTTCCACCACTTCCGGCCGCTCCCGGCTGGGCGATCCTGCCCTGTGGCGTCTCCCGGCATGGTCGAGGCGCGGGCGTGATCTTGCCCCTGTGGTCGAGGTCGAGGCGATCGGCTGGGGTCGATAGTGTCGAGGTCTTGATCCTGCCCGATGGCAACGGCGACGCCTCGATCATGCGCATGGCTCGCGCGGTCGATATCAGGGCCAGGGCGATCTTGTGGCGGTCTTTGGCCGGCGTCGGGATGATCGAGGTCTCGCGTCTCGATCTTGCGCAGATGGTCAATCGCCCGGTGATCGGAACGTCACGCCATCGGCCGGGCGATCCCGTGCCGCGTCCAGATGCTCAGTCATCGCTGGCGAGCAAGGCGGCGGCCTCGATCAGGAGACGGCGCACGTCCGGTCTATCGATCCGCTCCAGCGTCAATATCAGGAGACGAAAAGCAATTTCATTCTGGCTTGGCTTTTCGTCGACGGGTGACTTGATAAATAATTCGAGCATGTCCTCGCCTTCGGATTATTGAAGGCTCACAAAATCAAAAATTGCGACATGAGTAATGATGTTTTTTTGCCATGATGAATAGCGCGATGTTAATCCGTCATTGGCAAGCGAACAATCCGGCTGGGCGGGTTGTGCCGGGTCCGGTCGAGATGCGCGCCTGTGGCGTCCTGCGGCCTTTGCTGGCGGCGTTCCGTAGCCGGCGCAATCCGGCGGCGGCGGCATTTCCGGTAGGGGCTGGCGGGGCAACTTCTTTTACATTGTCCAAGAGGTCTGTGCGCGCTCCCTGCCGGCTTCCCATCGCCATATCGAGCATGTTCATAGCAGCGGGGGCGTCGCCAAGAGCGGCGCCACGGGCAGCGGCGCGCTGTATGTTCCTCTCGCTCTTGCCGGTCGCGGCCGATGTCTCTTTCGTGAAGCGGTCGTTAATGCAAGTCGCCAAATTGGCGACTTGATCGGATTTCCTATCGCCCCCGTGCTTCGTATCCGGGTGCAGCGCCTCATATATCGCCTTGCGCCGGGAGAGAGCGTCAGCTTCCTGCGCTGGCGATCGGCTCAATTCGACAAATAGCGATTTTTCGGGATTTTGTGGGCAAGCCTAGAAACAGGCGAAAATCTTCCGATTGTGCAATCGGCAAAATGAAAAACGCCTCGCGCTTACATCCGGCGTCGAGGCGTTCAAATGGCGCGACATGCCGCACCGTTGCGATATTTATACAAGATCAGCGTCGACGGCGCAAACCGTCGTCGCGCGCCATGCGGTCAGCGTATCGCGCCGCGTCCGTCAGCAAGCCGGCGGCGGTGATTAGAAGATAACAGGCGAAAGCCCATAAGGTTCGTTTCATAGATCCTGCCCTCTTATGTCACGGGACAGTCACGGGACAGTCGCGGCAATGTTCTTGTCTGGAACATTGCCACCGATATCGGTGACAGCGTGATCCGGCGCGATAGATCGGCCTCGATAATGCCGGCGATCAAGCGCATGGTCGCGGTGACGTCGCGCTCTTGCCGGATGCGCGCCGCTCGCCATGCGGTTTGCAGGCAATGAGCAAAGCTCCAGT
>JBBARD010000066.1:0-3937 GCA_040399965.1 Methylocystis sp.
ATTTGATCAGGATCAAGCTTGGCGGATGGCGCTGATTGGCGCATAAACAGGCGCCGCGCTGGTCCATTCAGCGGGGAATTCGAAAATCGGCCTCACGCCGCAATCAACGCAGGTTTCCGTCGGAAGGACGCCAGCAAGGGGAGCGCTTCATGTCCATGGCACAGCAAAAAGTCGCGACAATCTGGCGCTATCCGGTCAAGTCGATGATGGGCGAGGAGCTGAACGCCTCGGAGATCACGCCTCTGGGGGTGCAGGGCGATCGCGCATTTGCGCTGGTCGACGTCGAGACAGGCAAGGTTGTCAGCGCCAAAAATCCCCAGAAATGGCCGAACATGTTCTATTATCGCGCCGCCTATGCGTCGCCGCCTCAGGGGACGACGCTGCCGCCGATCCGCATCACGACGCCCTGCGGCAAGAGCCTCCTCAGCGACGCCTCCGACGCCGACGCCGAACTTTCCGCCGCGCTAAGCCGCAAGGTGGCGCTGCAAGGCGCGGCCCCCGAGCAACCCACGCTCGAACAATTCTGGCCCGAATTCGCCGGTCAGGCGAATGAGGTCAGCCAGGAAGCGGTCGCCGGCGATGCGCCGAAAGGCACATTTTTCGACTACGCCGCCCTGCATCTGCTGACCACTGCGTCGCTGACAAAACTGAGCGAGCTTTACCCCGAGGGACGTTTCGAGGCGCGCCGTTTCCGCCCCAACATCGTCGTCGACACTGGCGACCAAAAGGGCTTTGTCGAGAACGACTGGGTCGGAAAAACGATCCGCATTGGCGACTCCGTTCGCCTGCAGGTTACCGACCCATGTCCGCGCTGTATCATGACGACGCTCGCACAAGGCGATTTGCCCCGCGATCTCGGCGTCATGAACAAGGGGATTATGCAGAACCGCGTTACTGTGCCTTTCGCCGGCAAGCCCCTGCCCTCCATAGGGGTTTATGCGCGCGTGATCGCCGGCGGCGTCATTCGACATGGCGACGCCATCGTCATCGAAGGCTGACCTGTGACACGCGCCCGGTTTCGCCGGGGTCGTCCAGCCGAATGCGCAAGTTTCTCCGGGCGACCGGAGCTTCTTGCGATTTCGCGAAATCGCCCCGCTCGGCTCACGCGTGGGTCCATCTGGCGCCGCCCGTAGCCCCCCGGCTGGCCCTTCCCTCTGGCCAAACCAGAGCCGACAGTGACCATTCGATTATTCCCGACAATCGGGACGCGGGCGGGGCCGGGGGAACATGTCAGAGGGGACGAATTTCTTTCGCCATTGCGGAGTCGCAGCGGCCATTATCGCCGCGTTGACGCTGTTATTCTCCCCCGTCGCCTTCGCCGAAACGCCGGACGAAACCTACAAGGCGCTCGGTCTGTCGAAATCGGCGTCGCCCAAAGAGCTCTATGAGGCGCTGACCAAACGTTACCATGACGAGGCGCAGGGCGCCGGCAAGGGCGCGCTTTCGAAATACTGGGAGCCAATCCCGATCTCAAAATATCTCAACCCGCACAGCTTCTATAAACCGCCCCGGACCATCGAAGTGGATGCGAACCGCGAACAATGCGTCGAATGCCATCAACAGGCGTCCCCCGGCTGGACTCATAGCTGGCAAAAAAGCGTGCATGGCAATCTCGACGACATCCGAAAACTCCCGGAGACGGACTCGCGCGCCTACAAAAAGGATTTGCTCAAGGAGGTGGAGAACAATCTTCAATCGATGGGAACGCTGAAAATCGGCGAGACGCTCAAGGAAGTCGGCTGCATCGACTGTCACATCGGGGTTGGCAAGACTCATGGCCAGCACAACGCCGAATTGAAAATGCCTGACGCTGCCGCCTGCGGTCAGTGCCACGTCCAGCAATTCGCCGAACGTGAGTCCGAGCGCGACACCTTCACCTGGCCGCAGGGCCAGTGGGAGCCCGGCCACCCCTCGCACGCCCTGTCCTACAAAGCCAATGTCGAGAATGCGATCTGGGCGGCGATGGAACAGCGCGAAGTCGCAGAGGGCTGCACCTTTTGTCACACGCCGCAAACCACCTGTAACAGTTGCCACACGCGACACGAGTTCTCTTCGGTAGAGGCGCGCAAGCCGCAGGCGTGCGCCCAATGTCACAATGGCGTCGACCACAACGAGTTCGAGAATTACATGCTCTCGAAACATGGCGCGGTCTATCAGACGCGCGGCGACGCATGGGACTGGAACGCGCGGCTCGCCGACGCCTTAGACAAGGGCGACATGAAGGCCCCGACCTGCCAGTTCTGTCACATGGAATATGAGGGCAAGTTCACGCATAATATGGTGCGTAAGTCGCGCTGGGCCTTTGAACCAACGCCCAAGATCGCCGACAATCTGAACCATCCCTGGTTCGTGCAGCGCAAGGAGGCATGGGTGTCGACCTGCGCGAACTGTCACTCGGACAGCTTCGCCCGCGCTTATCTCGACGACATGGACAAGGGCGTGCTCTCCGGCGTCAAGATCACCGAAGAGGCGCGCAGCGTATTGGTGAAGCTCTACGAGGACAAACTGCTGCCGGGCCAGAAGAGCAATCGCCCGGCGCCTCCGGCGACGGAGAAGGACGGTCCCGGCGCCTTCTTCCAGTTGTTCTGGCAGAAAGGCAACAATCCTTCGGCGGTCGAATATGAATTCGCCGAGATGTGGGAGCACCACAAAATCAAACACTACAAGGGTCTCGCCCACGCCAATCCCGGCGGCTACACCTATTCCGAAGGCTGGTCGCAACTCATCAAGAGCGCGGCGAGGATCAACGACGAGGACATGAAGCTGCGCGAGACGGCGGCGATCCGCGCTGAACTGAAGCGCATCAGCGGCGAGAAACGCGGCGATCTCTATGATCTCGATAGCCCGAGCCGCCGCGCATGGGCGGCGGGTCTTGGCAGTCTCGCCATCCTTGTCGGCGTCGGTCTGTTGCTCGCGCGCGACCGAAAACGATCCTAAAGACTCAAAAGTTTGAACAGGCCCATTGCCGAGACGATCGATCCGGAGCCGGCGACAGCCCCGGTTTATTTTGATTCGAATGGTCAACAAAAGAGGCGCGCATGCGGCGCATCGCCGGAGCGGGATTGATCGCAGTCGGACTGGCGCTCCTGGGCTGGGCGGGAGGATCGGCTTTGCATGAGAGGCCGTCCTATGCGCTCTCGCTCTCTATCGCCACCGAAGGGATGCGGCGCGAACTGGCCGCCCTCAAGCTCGCGCCGGATACACGCGTGCAGAGCGTCGAGGTTTCGACGCCGGAAGAACACCGCCCGATCGCGAATGGCCTTGTCGCACGAGACGGCGAACAACTAACGCCGTTATTGTGGCGTAATGCGGTGACGGAGCCGATTTTCTTCGCCGACGCTTCCCCCACCGATCTTGCAGCTGTTCTCGCCGCAATTCACGATCATGCGCCAGTCGAGGCGATTGTGCTGGCGTGGTGGGATTTCTCGCGCGCCATCCGTTTGGCGGCAAGACGCGACGCGCCGCTTGACGATCCGCAGGCGCGCGGGCTGTTAATTCCAACTGCATGGAAGGATGCTTACGATCAAGAACGCGCGCGCTGGGGAGCCGGCGCCGCTAAGCAGACGGAAGAGACCTTTACACGCTTTATCGAGGCGCTGACTTTACCGGAAAAAGACGGCGCAGCCCGGCTGGCGCAACTGGCCAATGGCCGCGATTGTTTCATCGCGGTCCATATTTCCGACATCTGGAAGGCTGCCGCGGCCGCGCCATCAAAACTGTCGCTCGCGTATAAAGACTTCCCTTCCTCCGGCGTGTCGCATGGCGTGATTAAATCGGCGAAACAATGGATGCAGGACAATCGCATTGACGGCGGTTTCGCGGTTGAGCCGATGGGCGGAGCGACGCGCCTGCATTATTTTCTGCGCAAGGAGGATAGCAGCGCGCTGATCGCGAAATTGTTGCCGTTCTCGACGTCCAATCCGGCGCAGCTCGAAAA
>JBBARD010000066.1:4037-7296 GCA_040399965.1 Methylocystis sp.
AGGAAATAGCTATGTCCGATGACGCCTTCGCCGCCCTCGACCGAGATAAAATCGGCCAGATCGGCGAAATGCGGCGCAAGTCGCATCGCGTCGGGGTTGTTATGCGCATCCAGGCGTCCAAGCCGTAACTGGCTGCCGTATAAAAATTCCGACATGCCCAACGCATTATCGCCATCGGAGGCGTAGACCGTGAGATGCAAGCGACCGGGATTGAGGATCACATCCGGCGCCGATTTATGGCCATGCAGCAGATCGGGATCGGAAACCGGGCTGAAGAGTTTCGAAAAAGCGACGTCAAGATCCATATCCGGCGCAGCAAGAATAATATTGCCGGCCTTACGCTTCGACATCGGCGTGTCGGAGACGTAGGACTCGATGGAGAGATCCTTCAAAGCGGAAGACAGCACGTCGGTGCCTCGGCTATGCGCGATGAAATGCCATTCACGCAAGCCAGGGGTGGCGGAGACGATCCGAAGCGCCTTGATGACGTCGGCGACGGAAAACTCGCCTGACTCGCGATCGACGTTGTAGCCGAAGAACGCGCCCTTCGATCCGCCAGCCGGCCATGTCAGAGCGATGCACGTGAAATCTCGGGGGCCGAAATCCGAACAGAGTTGCGCTGCCGATTTTACAGCATCGTCGAAACTGTTGTTAAAGCCATGGACAAATACGACGATTTCCTTACGACCGCTCGCCGCCACGCTTTGACCGAGCTTTTTCAACATCTGCGCCTCGGCGATTTTGTGCCGGACGACTACTGATGGCGCGCGCCGCACGCCGCCCCTGGTGCGCTCCAATTCATAGGGGGACTCGGGAAAACGGCCGAGTTCGACCGGGGTCCCGACAACGGCGGTCTCCGCCTCGCGACCGAAGACCGGAACGACGCCGAAAGCCATGGAATGGGAGCGCTCGGCGCCGTAGGTCGGGCGTCCGTCCTGTTGCGACTCCGGCGCCCTGTTGGTGATGAAAAACACCTCGACGGGCTCGACGGCTGGCTCCGACGCCGCACGCGCGCAGGAAGTCGGAAGGTTCAAAATGAGCGTCAACGCCAAAGCGCCAAACAGTCGACACCAAAATTCTCGACGCTGCGCCATCGACTATGCTCCCCTCCTCACGAACCAACCGGCGAGATCCGGTCGGTTTTTGCTCCAGCAGAGGACAAGTCAGCAGATTTGGCGCATTTTAAGGCGTTGACGCAGATGAATCTCAGCTCCTCAGCGCATTGGCCAGACGCGCGACGCCGTCCTCGATTTCCTTTTCTGTCAGCGCGACGAAGCCAAGCATCAGCATCCGATCCCCGCCGTCGTCATCGCCAAAACGCAGCGCAGATCCGGTGGCCAGCGAGATCACGCCCACCCCGGCGGCGAGCCCGCGCGCCTCCACCTCGGCGGCGTCCGGCAATGTTTCCGGCAATTTCCAGACGAGGTGCATCCCCGCCTGATCGCCATAGACCTCGCAGGGTCCGAAATGTTTCGTCAGCGCGCTCAGCAGCGCATCGCGGCGCTCGCGATACAACTGGCGAATACGGCGCAAATGGCGGCCAAATTCGCCGCTCGCCATGAAATCGGCCATCGCCGCCTGCTCCAGCCAGCTCTGCCCATTATTCATCAGCATTTTCATGCGCCGGAAACTCTCAACAAGCCGGCGGGGCGCGACCACATAACCAAGTCGCAATCCCGGCCCCATGCATTTCGAAAAGGTGCCGAGGTAAATCACGCGCTCGTTTCGATCGAGCCCCTTGAGGGCCGTCAGCGGCGAGCCAATGAAGCGGAAGTCGCTGTCGTAGTCGTCTTCGATGATGTAAGCGTCATGCTGCGTCGCCCAGGCGAGCAATTCGATACGGCGTTGCAGGCTCATGGTGACGCCAATGGGATATTGGTGCGAGGGGGTGACGTAGGCGAGCGCGCCGTCGACCCTGGGTAGTCTTGAGACGTCGAGACCGTCACGGTCGACCAGTACAGGATAGAGTTTCGCGCCCATGCTCTCCAGCACATAGGCGGCGCCCTGGTAACAGGGCGACTCCACCACCGCTGGCGAGCCAGGCTTCACGAGAAGACGACCGGCGAGATTAAAACCGTCCTGACACCCTCCGACGATGATAATCTGTTCGGGATCGGCGATAACGCCGCGCGCAGGACCGAGATGTTTGGCGATCGCCTGCCGCAGCTCCAGCAAACCGGCGGGATCGCTGTAGCTGGTCAATCGCGGTCCGGCGCTTTTCAGCCGCGCTTTGATATGCTGCGACCAGGCCTTGAGCGGAAAGGTGCGCGTGTCCGGCCGACCCACCCAGAAATCCGCCGCCAGACGACGACGATCCGGCTTGGCGAGTTGGTGCGTGCGCAGACTGACGCCCAGCGGCTGCGACTCCTCGCCGGCCGCGTCTGACGTCGGGGCCGGCGCCGTCCCGGCGCCCTGCGTTGAGAGAAAAGCCGTATCCGGCAAATCCAGCGAGACGAAGGTCCCGACATAGGGTTTGGTGCGAATATAGCCCTCGGCGATCAGACGTTCGTAGGCCAGCACCGCAGTGTTTCTGGATACGCCAAGCTGCACGCTTAACTCACGGGTGGTGGGCAAGGGGTCGTCGCCGCGCAACTGACCATTCAGGATCATCGACCGAATCTGGTCGAAAATCTGGGCCTGCAGGGTCGCCTTGTCGGTTTCTCCCAGGATTATTGATAATTGGACATGTCCGCTGCGCACTATGTACGAAGGTCTTTGTGTGTCGCATATTGTCATCTTTGCCGCTCCTGTCCGTAAAATAAGAACAGAATCGATCAACTCATAGATCCACGACAGCGGCGTGATCTGGCGCCACCCCCCGGGCGAACACGCCATGATCCTCTGCCAGCGCGCTATGTGCGCCAGCGAATTGGCTCCGAGATTTCAGTCTGTTTTGGCGCTTCGAACGCTGCGCGTCCTCGCCCGCTATTCTTTCCTGAAACGGAGGGGCCAATCGGCAGGCGTCTTGCCGCAAGTGGGGAGGCTTCCTATTTCTATCAGAATACCGGCGTTTCGGCGCCGGCGGCCACGGCCCGAGCGCGGAGGTAGCGACGGGCCGTGTCCAAATATTACGACATTCGGGGAGGTCGCCATGCCCGAGGGGCTCACGAAATTGATTATCGTCGGCGCAGTCGGATTTTTTGTCTGCTCGGCGCTTCTCGGATGGGCCTACGGCGGTTGATCGCGGGGACAGCCGTCTCACGACATACGCCGATACCCCTACCGCCCGGCGATTATGAGCCTTGATCCATTCGGCGCG
>JBBARD010000066.1:7396-12063 GCA_040399965.1 Methylocystis sp.
CCAACCCGCATTATGGAACCCCGATAAACCCTGCCGCCCCCGATCGTCATCCCGGCGGCTCGTCGTCCGGCTCGGCGGTCGCCGTCGCGGCGGGGCTGGTCGATTTCGCCATCGGCACCGACACCGCCGGCTCCTGCCGCGCACCGGCGGCCTTTTGCGGCGTTTACGGCTTCCGTTCCACGCATGGCGCGATCCCGATGACGGGCGTCATTCCGCTGGCGCCCTCCTTCGATACGATCGGGTGGTTCGCGGGCGACATCGAAACCATGATCAAGGTGGGCGACGCGCTGCTGCCGCCTGCCGCCCGTGACGCCGGCATTCAGGACACCGTGCTTCTCGCCGACGGCTTCGAAAATGTTGAGCTGGAATTTTCAGAGGCGGCGGCGCCGCTTCTGTCGCGCCTGAAAAGTGGACGTTGGCGCGAAGCGCGGCTGGGTGAGGATATTCTCTCGCAGGCTCTGGCGCATTTTCGTAATTTGCAGGCGGCGCAAGCCTGGGCCTCGGTCGGCGACTGGATCGCGAAGAATAATCCAGCCTTCGGCGCGGGCGTGGCGCAGCGTTTCGAGATTGCAAGCAAAGTAACGCCGCAACAGAGGCAGGCGGCGCTGGATTTTGGCGCCAGGATACGCGCCCGCCTTGATGATCTTTTAGGCGATCATGGCGTGATCGCATTGCCGACGACGCCGTTTCACGCGCCGCGTCTCGACGAACGCGAAGAAGTCCTCGACGCCAAACGCTACCGGATGATGCGGCTGTTCATTCTGGCGAGCTATTGCGGCCTGCCGCAGATCAGCCTGCCGCTCAAGACATCTGGCGCGCCGTTGGGATTGTCGCTGATGGGCCGGCGTGGAAGCGACTGGGGGCTGCTGGAGTTCGCGAGAAGTTTGATTAGGAGTGAAGGGTAAACGCCAAGCCTGATATAAAAAAGCAACGCTCACCGGAAAGATCGTTCCTTCTCGGACATCTTCTCCGGTCTCTTTCCCGATGGGCCGATAAAATTTTTCAGAATTAGAAAAAACCTCGATAAATCAACTTGCGCCTCCATTTTCGATGAATGTCGCCTATTTGCAACACCCGGCGAAAATTGCAGTTTCGATCTGTTGTTTCCGTTGATCCCGACGATGGTTATCAGGATAATAATTGTATGAATCGGCAACGCCTACATTTCGGTCATTTTGCGCGCAGTGCGCTGGGCATTGTTTTTGCCTTGCTGTTCATGATCCAGTCGCTTGGCATACTACACGCGCAAACCGGGATAGCGGCCTCTGCAATTAGCGGAGCGACGTCCGGAAGCCTGCACGCCGGGAGCGTCGCTGATTTTGTTTCCACCCAGCTCTGCGACCATGACGCCAAAAATGGCGCGCCCTCTCGCGACGACTGTCACCATATCGGCTTCTGCGCCCTCTGCTCAACGAGTGATCGCACAGTCTCTACCGATATGGAGCCGGCGCCATCACCGCTCCTGTTGATCCTCACGCCAGACGATGAAGTCGAGGCGCGCCTGTCGACAAGCAAAGAACGC
This sequence comes from Methylocystis sp., assembly GCA_040399965.1. Taxonomy (GTDB): domain Bacteria; phylum Pseudomonadota; class Alphaproteobacteria; order Rhizobiales; family Beijerinckiaceae; genus Methylocystis. The sequence continues at coordinate 8,919 of JBBARD010000066.1, forward strand.
CTTCTGCCGCTGCCATTCTCCAGCGGACTGAGCGAAAGCCACTACCCTACGGCGCCTCCAGCCGCCTGATTTGCCGGGTCAGCAATTCGCATGTTTGCGTAATCGAACATGTGGCGGCTGCGGTAACCTCAGCATCAATTCCTGCGGGAATTAAAACCTCTTAACCCATCGACGACTTGAGTCCGTCTGTTCGTATCGAGCAGACGACTGGCGAGCGCGCGTCTGAAATCCCAAGATTTGGACAGGAACAAGATCATGTCTCGGAAATCCTATGCTTTAACAGCCTCGATCCTTACCCTCACGCTGGCTTGCGCGTCCTACGCCGAGGCGCAGCAGAATCTTCCAACTATCGATGTCGGCGGCGCGCGGCGTGGCAACAAGCCGATAGCGCGAAATACGGGCGGTGGGCGAATGAGCGCTCAAGCCCCCTCGCGTGCGTCAACGAGCGGATTAGGCGGCGGAAGCGGGTTATCAGGCGGCGGAAACGGAACGTCTATAAGCCTCGCGCCTGCTCCGGTGTCTCGCTGGTCGCCCACGCTTGCCGATGGATCCCCGGCATTCGTTCGACGATGGCAGATTCCAAACACGGTCGCCAGTGTAACAAGGAATTACATTGAGAAAAAAATCAATATTGTAGATACACAGGATGCGCTCAAATACGTACCCGGTCTGTGGGTGCGAAAACTTCGCGGCGGCAATGAGGGGCTTATTCAGACCCGTAACTTTGGTCTTTCCGCCGCACGCAACCTTGTCTATGCCGATGAACTGCTCTTGAGCCAGCTTATCAATAATGGCCATCCGGACAGTCAACCACGTTGGGGCTTGATCTCGCCGGAAGAGATCGAGCGCATAGATTATCTCTACGGTCCCTACTCTGCTCAATATCCCGGCAACTCAATGGGCGGCGTGGTTCAGATCACGACGCGCATGCCGGAAAAACTTGAAATTACCAGCAAGCAAACGACCGCCGTTCAGGATTATAACTGGTGGGGCTTTCAGGAACCGCTCGTAACAACCGTAGAGTCCGTGACCGCCGGCGACAAGATCGGCCGTTTTTCAATCTTCCTTTCGGCGAATTATCAAAACAACCCGTTCCAGCCCTTGACCTACATAAATTCAGGAACCTCAATTGGGAGCTGGGTCGGCTATCCGACCGCCCTTTGGTCGCAAGGCGTCTATGCAGCGCCGCAAATTCTTGTTTCTTCTGGCGCGATAGGCACGGACAGTTTCATCAATGGCAAAGTGAAAATGGCCTTTGACGTGACGGAAGACATTCGCGCGACCTATTCGCTGGGGGTCTTCAATCAGGATCGATCCGCTCAACCCCAGAATTATCTTACCGGCGGCGACAGCGGGCTATGGGGCGTTCAAAGACCCGCTGCGCAGAACGTTCCCGCTCTAAATCTCAGCAATCCCACACTGCAACAAATTGGCCAAGCCTACACGCGATTCCAGGAAACCGTCATCACCAATGCTCTGGACATAAAGCAGATCACAGGCGGCGAGTTCGACTGGGATATTTCAGCGTCTCATTTCACCTATCCCTACTCATCGAACAAGCAGCCATGGAGCGCATTACAGGGATCTTTCACCCCGGCAAATAACCTTTTTGGCAATCCCGGTCAGTCCGGCTATGTGAATGCGTTTGGCGGCGTAACGCCCTATGGCCGCGACACGAAATTCACAGGCACTTACTGGACGCTCTTTGACGCAAAAGGGATCTATCGACCTGGATGGTTGACGGGTCATGAAACGAGTTTTGGCGTCCATGGAGATCAATTCCACTCCAACAATCCCGTATATTTTACGTCTGACTGGACTACCGGATCATCCACGACTCCTGGGAACCTCATACAATCGCAGGCGAGTGGAACGACAAGAACCTATGCGCTCTGGGCGCAGGATGCGATCGATGTTCGTAAAGACCTGAAAATCACCCTAGGTCTGCGAGCAGAAACATGGAAGGCTTCGGACGGGTACAACCAATCTTTTAATACCTCCAATCCCTTTGCGCCATTCAACGCAACCAATCCGCGTCCATCGAACAGTGCGCTTGCGCCGATCTACCAGCCAAATCTCGTTTCGACGCGCTTCTCGCCCAAGGGATCGATCAAGTGGACCCCGGATGACAAATGGACGCTCTCCGCCAACATTGGCATCGCCAATCGTTTTCCAACCGTTCGAGAGCTTTACAACCTGTCTGTAACGCCGGGGGCCACCAATCAGGTTTTCAATCCGAACCCGAATCTGCGACCGGAAACCGATCTATCGAAGGAGCTTAATTTCGAGCGCAAGCTCGGGGAAGACGGTCAAACTCGTCTAACCTTCTTTGATGACGAAGTGCGTGACTATATCCTCAGCAATTTCACCTATGCCCCAGGCACGAACGTTCAGGTGTCGACGAATAAAAACGTCAATAGAATCCGAAACAGCGGCATCGAACTAGCCGCCTCAAAAGATAATCTTTATTTCAAAGGTTTGCAGGTATTCGGAAGCGTAGATTTTGTGAACTCGCGAATTATATCTTGGTCGGACTGGCAACCTCAATTGCCAGCGGCGGGCGCGCCGTTCGGGGCGACTCTTCAGTGGCCATGGGCGATTTCAGTTGCGGGCAAAAATGTGCCCCTGATGCCAAAGTGGCGTTGGACGGCCGGCGTTACCTATTCTCCCAACGATCACTGGTCTTTCACGACCGCCGTTCGGTGGCAGGATCGGGTATGGTCAACTGCAGCAAACAACGATCAGGTCCATGGGATTTTCGGATCCTTTGATCGATTCTGCGTGGTCGATATCAAGTCACACTATAAATATAATGATCGATTGTCTTTCGACTTCGGCATCGATAACGTGAACAACTTCCAATATGCTTATTTCCACCCCGTGCCGCAGAGGACTTATGTATTCTCTGGAAAATACGAATATGGCACGGGCAAGAACGAACCCGGAATTTTCTTCACAGGAAATGAGGCGGGCCTGCCCAGAGCAGAAGAATGGTTCGTCCCGGTTGAGACCGTCTGGGATTAGCGATTTTGCCGCCAATGCCTGATACTCTATTTCGAGGGAGGCGATAACAAGTCTGGAGAGCCAATCCATCTGGCAGTCACGGACCGTTCATCGCCTCCTTCGAGATATCTATTAACGCCAT
>JBBARD010000066.1:12163-14306 GCA_040399965.1 Methylocystis sp.
GAGCCCTGCATCGCCGTTGCTTCCGGCGTCGGCCATGGGACGACCTCGATGGTCATGGCGCGGGTGAACGCCAACGCCTTGCGAGCCGCGCCGGGCGGAACCGTGACGCCAAGGTCGGTGGTGGAAACGGTTAAATTCTCGAAGACGCCCGACCGGATCGCCTGCCTCGCCCGCACCGCCGCCTTGCGGCTCGTGGAGGTCGCAACTCAATCCAGCCCGCTCAACGCTTCTTGCGGATGATTAAAAAAATGCAGCCTTAGCCAGCAGCTTCCATCGATCCCCGCTGTGCGGCGATTGCCGGCGGGACAGGAGGCTCAGGGCTTGTTTATTGCTTTTCTCAAGTTATTTTAGAACCCGTTAATGCAGGCCACGGTCTGAAACTACGGATACGCAATCCAATGGAAAAATTTGTGAATTTATTGTCCAGATCCTGTGTGAGCGTCCCGGGTCTGATTTTTTTCAATTTTCTGGTGTTTACCATCAATTTCAGGTTCGTCTATTGGCTAACGTTTTTACAGACAGGTTTCGGCAAAATTAACACAGAGGAATTTCACGACATTGCAAGTCCGCTGGCTGTCAGACTTATCACGGTGGGCGTTCTTATTCTTGAACGACATGACGTGCTGGAGATATCGGGCCTGGTTGCGAAGGGTTCGGATCACGATGAAATCAGCGAGAAGACCCATCCTTACGGCACATTCTATTTGTGTTTCGGCTTGTTGATGGAATGCTTCATTGAACAGATACATTTACCAGGCAAGATATTTGACGCGCATATCGTAATTGGTATCGTTGTATGGTCTTCATATTTTATTGCTCTGATCAGCTTTTTCGCCTGCCTTAATTTGTTTAATATACTTTTCAGACGTTACAAACACGATCATTGACTAATGAAGAAAAAATTTGATCGTTGATGCGCGGGCCAAAGTCCATTTATTTAGAACACATGGGCGCTGTTCAGGTTCCTAAATCAATACGTATCTTGTCGTATTGTCGATCAAACGAAAAATCCGAAATTAATTTTTTTTAACGCCTGCAAAGCCGGCGCTGAAAAATCAAAGCTCATATAGCTTTCCCAACCGGTCCGCGCCCCAACAATTCCTTGATCCGTGTCGTCAGCTTGTCGCGCACGTCGCGATAGGCGTCGAGCATCTGTTCGCGAGAGCCTTGCGTCGCTGTGGCGTCCGGCGTCGGCCAGTAAACGACCTCGATCGCCATGGCTCGGGTGAACTCCAGCGCCTTGTGATGCGCCTCGGGCGAGAGAGTCACAATCAGATCGAAACTCGTGTCGGCGAGATCCTCGAATGTATGCGGGCGATGCGCCTGCATGTCGACGCCGATCTCCTCCATTGCTGCGATGGCGAAGCCGTCCGACTCGCCGCGCTTGATGCCGGCCGAAGCGAAATAGATGTCGCGGCCGAAATAATGCCGCGCGATCGCCTCGGCCATCGGCGAACGCACGGTGTTGAGCGTGCAGGCGAAGAGAACGGATTGCGGACGGGCCGCCATGGGCTCAGCCCTTCCAGTGCAGGGCGGTAATCAGCGTGAACAGCCGGCGCGCGGTGTCCTGATCGGTGTCGATCTTGCCTTTAAGACGCTCGGCGAGGAGCAGCGCGCCCTCGTTGTGCAATCCGCGACGGCCCATGTCGATCGCTTCGATCCGGCTCGGCGTCGCGTGGCGGATGGCGGCGTAATAGCTTTCGCAGATCAGGAAATAATCCTTGAGAATACGCCGGAATGGCGTCAGCGAAAGGATGTGGGCGACGACCTGAGCGCCCTGTTCGTCGCGCACGTCAAACACGAGCTTGGCGTCCATCAGCGCGATATTGAGCGCATAGGGGCCGCCATCGAGAACGACGCCATCCGCGCCGAGCAGCGCAAAACGATTATTCTCGATCAAATCGTAAACTGCGATGGCGCGTTCGTGCTCCTGATCGGCTGAGCCGCGACCGATCGAGTTTTCGTCGAGCGTGACAGAGACAAGTTTCTTCTGTTCGCTCGCCGACACGCCTTAGTCTCCAAGCTGGTTGAGACGGATCGAGACAGAGCGCGCATGCGCCGTCAGGCCCTCGGCCTCGCCGAGCGTCACCGCGGCGGCGCCGATGGCGCGCAGCGAGTCCGCGTCGCATTTCAGGATCGAGGT
>JBBARD010000067.1:0-14145 GCA_040399965.1 Methylocystis sp.
AACCTGTGACCCCTCCCGTGTGAAGGGAGTGCTCTCCCGCTGAGCTAGCCGCCCGGTCTTCGTCGGATGCGCTGTTTCGTGTAGGAGAGAGTGGGGCTGTCCGTCAAGTCTGGCGATCGCCCGCTGACCCCAGCAGCTCATGCGCCGTCGGCCATAACTCATCGAAATGCGATATGATCCGGTCCGGTCTCAGCGCCGCGACGGGCGTATCTGTGTAGCCGAAATCGACGGCGATGACCGGCGCGCCGGCGTTTCTGGCGGTGTCGATGTCGGTGCGGGAGTCGCCGATCATAATGGCGCGGGCCGGATCGCCGCCCGCCGCAGCCACGGTGAGGCGCAGCATCTGCGGGTCGGGCTTGTGAACGGGGAAGGAGCCGCGACCGCAGATAGCGTCAAAACGGTCGGCGACGGCGAGTCTGTCGACCAGCAGCCGCGCCAGACGCTCCGGTTTGTTCGTGCAGATCGCCAGTCGGAAACCAGCGTTGCAAAAACGCGCCAGCGCCGCTTCGGCCCCGGGAAATAATCGGGTCTCGTCAGCGATATGCGCCTCGTAATAGGCGAGGAAGTCCTTCACCAGAGGTTCGATCCGCACCTCCGGCAGAGGCGCCTGTCGCAAGGCGAAGCCGCGTTCGATCAGCGCCCGCGCTCCGGCGCCGACCAGCGATCGGGCGGCTTCGGGCGGGACCGGCGCCAGACCTTCGCGCGCGAGAAGCGCATTGAGCGTCCCGATCAGATCCCTGGCGGTGTCCGCCAGGGTGCCATCGAGATCGAAAACGAGGATCGGAGCGGGCGGGGATTTCAACATGTCTCAAGCCGTTAAGGCCACCAGGGCCCGGGATCAAGCATTCGGCGAATTTTCAGCAATGACCCATCCCGAGCGCAGCGCAGCCGTGTAAAATAGGATAACGAATCGCACTGGGAGCGCTTAATGCGGGCAATTAGCCGGAGACAGCACGCCGTCGGGCTTGGGCGGATGTTATGGGAGGCTGCCGCCCTGGCCGCCGCGCTGGTCGCCCCGACTATTGCGTGCGCGCAGCCTTACGAATTCCTTGCAGCGCCTTCCAAAGACATCAACCGCGTTTTCCGTCTCGACAAGTCGACCGGCGAGGTCGGGGCCTGCCAATATGGCATAAAGCCTGACGCGCCGATGGGGGTAACCCTGTGTTATTCCCCCGGGGAGGGCGCCAAAGGGGGGCAGCCCGGGGACTATGCCCTTATCGCCTCTCGCCATGAGAGCGAAGGCGGCGTCTTCCGGGTCGATCTGCGCAGCGGCGCCATGTCGATCTGCTTCGTGCTCGACAGTAACGTCGTTTGCACCGCGCCCGAGAAATAGGCGCGTCAGTCCATGACGATTCCCTCCGCTGAGGCAATGAAACGCGAGGCCGCGCGTCAGGCGTTGTCGCGCGTGTCCGCCGGCATGCGGCTTGGCCTTGGCACGGGTTCGACGGCCGCGCATTTCGTCGATCTGCTTGGCGCGCGCGTGCGCGAGGGACTTGACGTGCTGTGCGTGGCGACATCCGAACGCACCCGCGTCCAGGCGAAGACGCTTGGGATTCCGTTGACCACCCTTGATGAAACGCCTGAACTCGATCTGACCATTGACGGCGCCGATGAATTCGACGCCGATCTGCGGCTAATCAAGGGCGGCGGCGGCGCGCTCTTGCGCGAGAAAATTGTCGCGGCGGCATCGAAAAACATGTTCGTGATCGCCGACGCCACCAAGGAAGTCCAAACGCTGGGCGCTTTTCCGCTGCCGGTCGAGATTGATTGCTTCGGCGCCCGCGCCACTCAGCTCCACATTGAACGCCTGGCGAATGGGCTGGGGCTGGTCGGGTCGATCGTGGGACGCGCCACGGCGAGCGGGGCGCCCTATCGCACCGATGGAGGCCATTACATTCTCGATTGCGCCTTTGGCGCCATCCCCGACCCGGAGATGCTGGCCTCACGTCTGCTGGCGATTCCGGGCGTTGTCGATCACGGCCTATTCATTGATCTAGCCACAGCCGTGTTCATTGGCGGACCGGATGGGGTTCGAATCCTGGGCGACGCCGCATGAACGCAACCGCTTACGATCTGATCGTGATTGGCGCCGGCTCCGGCGGCGTGCGCGCCGCGCGGGTCGCCGGCGGTTATGGCGCAAAGGTCGCCATCGTCGAGGATTTTCGTGTCGGCGGCACCTGCGTCATTCGCGGTTGTGTGCCAAAAAAACTCTATGTGCTGGCCAGCCGCTTTTACGATGAATTCGAGGATGCGCGCGGGTTTGGCTGGCGGACCGGTCCCGTCGAATTCGACTGGGGGGCGCTAGTTGCGGCGAAAGAAAAGGAAATCACAAGGCTTTCAGGCCTTTATGAGCAAACCCTCGCCAAAAACGGCGTCGCGCTCATCCGCGCCCGCGCCAGCCTCATCGGTCCCGGGGCCGTCGCCCTGTCGGATGGACGCAAGCTGCATGCGCCGCGCGTCCTGATCGCTACCGGCGGCGCGCCAGCCCTGGCGCCGTCTGTTCCCGGAATAGAACTTGCGATCTCCTCCAACGAGATCTTTGATTTACCGGTCTTGCCGAGACGTTTGGCGATCATAGGCTCTGGCTACATTGCGGTCGAATTCGCCAGCTTGTTCGTGCGTCTGGGCGTTCAGACGACGCTGCTTTATCGCGCCGAATTGCCGCTACGCGGATTTGATGATGATTTACGCAAGCATCTCGCCATTGCGCTCGCTCAGGCGGGCGTCGATCTGCGATCAGGCGTCTCGCCGACGCGTATCGACAAATCTGGAGCGGATTTTAATGTTGCGCTCGACGACGGTTCGGTCCTCAACGCCGACATTGTGCTCGCGGCGACGGGTCGTCGGCCGGCGACGCATGGGTTGGGACTCGACAAGATCGGCGTAAAGATGCGCGACAACGGCGCTATCGTTGTCGATGCGCACTCTCGCACCAGTATCTCCTCGATCTACGCCGTAGGCGACGTCACAGACCGGATCAATCTGACCCCTGTGGCGATCCGTGAAGGTCATGCCTTCGCAGACAGTGTTTTTGGCTCGAAGCCGCGAACCGTCGATTACGACAATGTGGCCAGTGCGGTGTTCACAACCCCGGAAATTGGCGCCGTGGGCCTCTCGGAAACGGCCGCGTCAGAGCGATTTCCAAACGTCGATATTTACGAAACCGCGTTCCGTCCCATGCGCGCGACGCTCTCGGGACGGGCCGAACGCGTTTACATGAAGCTTGTTGTCAACGCCGATAGCCAAAAAGTGCTCGGCGCGCATCTCTTTGGGCCGGAGGCGGGCGAGATGATTCAACTCGTCGCCGTGGCATTACAAATGGGTGCAACAAAACTGGACTTCGACTCAACCATGGCCGTCCATCCAACAATGGCGGAGGAACTTGTCACCCTCCGCGCGCCAGACAGGCGATTACGGCGCGAGTTGACATCCTAATCTGCAACCGAGGCCAATGACGGCGTAAAGCGGTCGAGCGCTGCTCGTAACAATTTCCTGGCGGCGCCGGTGTGCGCCTCCGTCGACCTCGAAAAGCCCCAGGCGATCAGCAGGATTGCCGCCATGATCAATAGCGCCAACAGATAATTCGACGGTTGCGCGAGTTGCTTTACCCAGGTTTCCCCCATCAACTGGCCCGCGCCCGCGCGCGCAAAGATAAGAAGTGGCATATGAATCGCGTACAGCGAAAAGGAAAAATCCGCGAGTTTTTTATGAATATGCGGCCGCAGCAGTCTAAAACCATCTGTACGGCCATCGCGAAACGCCAGCAGCACCAGAATGAACAGTATCGCGTTGAGCAGATCTGCGCCGTAACCGATCCATGGATGCGTCGCCAGCAGTTCGCCGCGGACCAGTAACCGTATAATTACGATCGCGCCAGCATAGAGCGCCAGCGTGACGCCGCGAGAGCGGATCAAGGGGCGCGGCGCGCGGGTCGCCAGAGCGCCCATGCTCCAGAGGATAAAGCCGAAGCCGAACCAGCCGGGCTGGCGGGCGAAAAGAACAGACAGCGTCGCCCCGAGAGCGAACAGTAAGAAACGCGCGCCGGCGCTGCGCTGTGCGGCGAAAGGCATCGTCAACAACGGAAAGAGAATGTAATACCAAAACTCGCAGGCTAGGGACCACATTGGTCCATTGGTGCCGAAATACTCGAACAGGACGCCTTGTAAATTGACGAGCGTTGCCAAAAAAAGCCCTGACGTAAAATGACCTTCGAAAATTGGCCAAGCGTATACGCCGCTATTGGCAAAAAACCTACGGCCCGACAAATCAAAAACCGCCGTCAGCAGCAGCGCCGGCGCCAGCACCATATAGATGCGGCAGATGCGATGGACGTAATATTCTCTTAGCCTTGCGGGAGGCTTCCCCAGGTTTTCCAAAACGGCGCCGCCGACAAGGTAACCCGAGATCACGAAGAAGCCCACGACAGCCTGATGGCCGAATTGTTGCGCGGTGAAAAACCACCAGACATAGGCCGGCGCCGCGTGCGGGCCACTCATGATATCGCCGAGATTGACGAAAACATTGGTCGTGTGCAGAGCGAGAACGGTCAGCGCGCCCAGCCAGCGACAGGCTTCGATGAATTGCGATAGCAGGAAAGGCATGCGCGCGACGCCGGCTGCGAGTGAAGTCGTGCGTTCGAAACGCCCGGCGCTTATAACGGGGGGCGAGGCGGGCGAAAAGCCGGCGCGGTCGGGTCGGGCTGCGTGAAACGACGGCCCGGGTCGCTTTTAGGCTGATTTTCCCTTATAAGCGCCGAAAGGCTGCGGGAGCGGCCAGAATTAATCGCCTGAAAAGGCAAGGATTTGCGAGGTTTAGGATCGTGGAACGCTGGGCGCCGGGGAGTTGGAGAGAATTTCCGATCGAGCAGACGCCGGTCTATCGCGATCCGGCGGCGCTCGGCGAGGTGGAAAATCAACTCGCCGGTTTCCCGCCGCTGGTCTTCGCCGGCGAGGCCCGCAACCTCAAACGCCATCTCGCCGACGTCGCTGCTGGCAAGGCCTTTCTCCTGCAGGGCGGCGACTGCGCCGAGACCTTCAACGAACATTCCGCCGACAACATCCGCGATTTCTTCCGGGTGTTTCTGCAGATGTCGGTGGTGATGACCTTCGCCGCCGGCTCGCCTGTGGTCAAGCTGGGCCGCATCGCCGGGCAATTCGCAAAACCGCGATCCTCCTCGGTCGAGAGGCAGGGCGATGTGGAGTTGCCCAGCTATCGCGGCGACATCATCAACGACATCGAGTTCACCGGCTCGGGGCGCGAGCCCGATCCGCAACGCCAGCTTTTCGCCTACCGTCAGTCGGCGGCGACGCTCAATCTGATCCGCGCTTTCGCCGCTGGCGGTTTCGCCAATCTTGAGAACGCGCATCGCTGGATGCTGGGATTCGTCAAAAACAGCCCCCAATCGGAGCGCTATCAGAAGCTGGCCGATCAGATTACCGAAACGCTCGGCTTCATGCGCGCCATTGGTCTTGATCCCGAGCATCATCCGGAGTTGCGGCAGACAGAATTTTACACCTCTCACGAGGCGCTGCTGTTGAGTTACGAACAGGCCCTGACAAGGGTCGATTCTACCTCGGGGGATTATTACGCCACATCCGGTCACATGCTTTGGATCGGCGACCGAACCCGGCAGGAGAATGGCGCGCATGTCGAATTTATGCGCGGCATTCGTAATCCGATCGGTCTGAAATGCGGTCCCAGCCTCACCCCCGACGGCTTGATGCGTCTCATCGACGCGCTCAATCCGGATGACGAAGCGGGTCGCCTGACCCTGATCTGTCGCTTCGGCGCAGACAAGATCGGCGACGCCTTGCCGGCGCTGGTTCGCGCCGTTGCGCGCGAGGGCAGAAGCGTCGTTTGGTCCTGCGATCCGATGCACGGCAATACGGTGAGCGCCGGCGGTTACAAGACCCGGCCGTTCGATCGCATCATGTCGGAGATCCGAAACTTCTTCGCCGTTCATCAGTCGGAGGGCACCTACGCCGGCGGCATCCACCTCGAAATGACCGGCAAGGACGTCACCGAATGCATGGGCGGGGCCCGGGCCATTTCGGAAGACGATTTGCGCGCCCGATATCACACTTACTGCGACCCGCGTCTTAACGCCGAGCAATCGATTGAGGTGGCCTTTCTGGTCGCCGAATTGTTGAAAGCCGAACGCCTCGCGCGTGATGTGTCGGAGCAGCGCGCGGCGGAGTAAATCATTTGCGCCGCCGGTTCGGCGAGCAGGTCCTGGACAGGGACCGGCCGCCGTGGCGGCGTTTTCTTCCTCAGGCCGTCGCGGCGGCCCCGGCCGGCGTTGCGGCGGTGAACGACGACAACCCCTTTGTTGTCGTAATTGGGGATTTACGGGGGCTTCCAGAGATCCCCGGCCGCGGCAAGCTCAAAATTCCGCCTGACATCGGCGCCGGCATTTGGCAAAACGGCTGTGGCGCGGGTATCGAATTAATCCGCAAATTACCCAAAAACTCCTGACGAAGCTTTCTCATGAACTCTCCGATCGTTCGTTTCGCGCCCTCGCCGACAGGCCTGATCCATATCGGCAATGCGCGCGTGGCGTTGTTCAATTTCTTGTTCGCCAGAACGAACCATGGACGATTCATACTGCGGTTCGATGACACCGATTTCGCCCGGTCCACCGAGGCCTTCGCCCGGGCGATCGAAAACGACCTCGCCTGGCTGGGCGTCGTTCCAGACGCTATTTTCAGTCAATCCGAACGCTCGACGCAGTATGAAGCGGCGGCGGCGCGGCTTAAGGCGGCCGGACGGCTCTATCCTTGCTATGAAACGCCCGAAGAACTGGAAAAACGTCGAAAGATTCAGCAGGCGCGCGGTCGGCCGCCGGTCTACGATCGCGCAGCCCTGAAACTAAGCGACGCAGAACGTTCGCGTTTCGAGTCAGAAGGCGTCCGCCCTCACTGGCGTTTCAAGCTGGAGCCAGACGTGATCGAATGGCGCGATCTTATTCGCGGCGATTCTCATATCGATTGCAGCGCCTTGTCTGATCCGGTGCTCATTCGCGCCGATGGCGCTTTTCTGTATACGCTGCCATCGGTGGTCGACGATATCGACATGCGGATCACGCATGTGATCCGCGGCGAAGATCATGTCACCAATACCGCAGTTCAAATTCAACTGTTTCACGCCCTGGCTCCCGATGCGCCCTTGCCGGCATTCGCCCATCACAATCTGCTGGTCGGCGCCAGCGGGGAAGGGCTCTCGAAGCGCACCGGATCGCTTTCGCTCGCGTCGCTGCGCAGTGAGGGATACGAACCTCTTGCGGTGGCGGCGCTTGCGACGCTTACAGGTTCGTCGGACAATGTTCACGCTGTGCGATCGCTCGCCGAATTGGGCGCTCTGTTTGATCTCGCGCATGTGTCGCGTAATCCGGCGCGGTTCAATCCTGCGGATCTTGCTACGCTCACCCATCGCACCCTGGCGCTGTTGGAATTCGATGAGGTTCGCGAGCGCCTCGCTGCGCATGAGGTCGTTGGCCACAAGGCCGGGCCGTTGTGGCGGGCTGCGCGCGGAAATCTGGAGCGATTCGACGATATATTGATCTGGTGGCGAGTGATCGCCGGCGACATTGTACCTGTGTGCGAGGACCCGGCGTTTCTTGCCGAGGCGGCGCAATTGTTGCCGCCCGAGCCCTGGGACGAAACGACCTGGTTACAGTGGACCGACTCAATCAAGGCGGCGACAGGCCGTAAGGGCAGGGCGTTGTTCCATCCGCTGCGATTAGCGCTCACCGCCGCCGGCAGCGGACCGGAGCTGGCGGCGCTTTTGCCGCTGATCGGCCGCGCGACGGCGCGCCGTCGACTGATTGGTTAATCATGACGCCGCCGCCCGCCCCGAGGATTTCGCTGGCGGAGGCGGCGGGGGTCTGGGCGCGGATTGCGGCGCTCAGTTTCGGGGGACCGGCCGGCCAGATCGCACTGATGCACCGCGTGCTGGTCGACGAGCGACGATGGATTTCCGAAGCGCGATTCCTTCACGCGCTCAATTTCTGTCTGCTGCTGCCTGGACCGGAAGCCCAGCAACTGGCGACCTACATCGGCTGGTTGATGCATGGCGCGCGGGGCGGCCTGCTGGCGGGCGGCCTGTTCATCCTGCCCGGATTTCTCGCGATCATGGCGTTGAGCCTGATCTACGCCGTCTGGGGGTCGACGCCGGCGTTGAACGGGGTTTTCTTCGGGCTCAAAGCCGCTGTTTTATCAATCGTGGCCGCCGCCGTATGGCGCCTCGGGCGGCGAACGCTCAAGACCTCTTCACAGCGAGTTCTCGCCTGTCTGGCGTTCGCAGCGATTTTTCTCTTCGATGCGCCCTTTCCGGCGGTGGTTCTCGGAGCCGGATTGATCGGATGGATTGGCGCGGCGCATTTCGCGCCATCCTCTCTTCTGCCGTGTGAGACGCCCGCCGAGGGGGACATGGTCGGCGTCCGGTCGCTTCAGCCCGCAGCGATTTGCGCTATTTTCTGGTTGACGCCATTAGCTGTTCTGGTGGCGAGATTGGGTCCCGAACACGTCTACGCGCAGATCGCCCTGTTCTTCTCGAAAATGGCCCTGGTGACCTTTGGCGGCGCTTATGCGGCGCTGACCTATGTCGCCCAGCAGGCGGTAGAGCGTTTCCACTGGCTCGACGCCGCAGAGATGCTCGATGGCCTCGGCATGGCCGAGACGACGCCGGGGCCATTGATTATGGTGCTGCAATTTGTGGGTTTCATGGCGGCGTTCAGACATCCCGGCTCCCTGCCGCCGCTTGTCGCTGGCGCGCTCGGCGGGACGCTGGCGACCTATGTCACCTTCATTCCTTGTTTTTTATGGATTTTTCTTGGCGCCCCGTTCGTCGAGCGTCTTCGAGGAGTTCCAGCGCTCACGGGCGCGCTTGCCGGGATCGCTGCGGCGGTTGTTGGCGTAATCGCTCATCTCTCTGTCTGGTTTGCGATCCATTTCCTGTTCCATGATCACTGGTCGCCGGCGCCGGGACTGGAACTGCCAGTCATCGCCAGTCTGGACCCGGCGGCGTTGGCTCTGTCCCTTGCGATCGCCGCAGCCTTATGGCGCGACGCCGGGCTTCCGGCGGCGCTGCTGATGGGAACAGGCGGCGGATTTATCCTGCGGGAGCTCAGCTAGGCCGGGATCACCGCCACGCCGAACAACCAAGGATGAAGCAAAAGCACCAGTGTGAAAATTCCTGCGCCCGCGCCTACGGCGATAGCGTCGCCGCGCGTGAAGGCGGGAAGACGCGGCGCGCCCGCGTCGCCACGACGCTTGACGGCGATGCGGTCGTAGACACCGAAGGCGAGAAAAGAACCAAAAAGAATCATCCCGCCGAGATCGCCGTTGACCAGCAGATGCGCCAGCGCCCAGGCCTTGATCGCCACCAGTGTCGGATGCCGCAGCCAGCCCCGAATGCGGCCGGGCGGCGCCCGTCTGCTGGCGATGGCGACGAAGGCCAGCAGGACTAGCGGCATCGCGATATGCCGCATCCAATGGGGCGGTTCCCAAAGCTGGATCAGGCCATTGGCGCGATAGAGGCCAAAGCCCCAGATGATCAGGCCAAGGCCCGTCGCCGCAACCAGGGAATAGGCCGTTTTATAGGTCTCAAGGCCGTATCGCTCGATGACGGCGGCGCGCGCCCCGCGAAAGGTCGCGAAGACATGCGCGCCAAGGAACAGTGCAATGCCGATCAGAAGAATAGTCATGCAATCCTCCGCATCTCACCTTGATCGTTAAAAACAGCGCACCTGCGCTTCAGCCTGGGCGCGGCGCAGATCGCCCAGCAAATCGCGTATCGCGCCGGTGCCATTGATCATCCGGCCGATCTGTCCCGCCTGCTGGCCGACGCCCGCAGCCGTTTCCGCCGCGACATAGCTGTCATAAGGCAGGATGCTGGCGATCACGTCGATAGAACAGGCGCAATGTTCGAGCGCCAGCCGGGAGTCGCCGTTCGCCTTCATACAGGCGAAGACGTAATCCGCACGCGCCGCCGTGGGGTAATCGTTGAGATCGCCCGCCTGAGCGACGGCGCCGAACATAAGAGCAAGCAGCACGGGAATAAAACGGCGCATGGCGCGATCCTAAGAAATCGGGATCGCTATAGCACGCCATCCCCTGCGACGCCATTGCAAGCTTCAGCTCAGCATTCATGAGGCCGCGCTGTGTCAGAGCCATGGCGGGCCAAGCGGGGACAGACGCGTCATACCGCCGTCATCAACGCCAGCTATTTCCTTTTCAGGACGGCGGCGCCTTGGCGCCAGTCGCCTGAAACGCCGGGCCGGATGTACGCCCGGCGTTTTTTTACACGGACCCGCTCCGGTCTTGGCGCTCTCCCGGCAATACGGTTGAAATACGGCGCGGCGGAGCCTATGCCCTTATCCAGCATTCTTAGATTCATGCCGGAAGGAAGAAAATGATCGGTCGTCTCAATCATGTCGCCATCGCCGTCGAGAGCGTCGAGAAGGCCAGCGCCGTCTATCGCGGGGCGTTGGGAGCGAAGGTCTCGGCCCCGGAGACCGTCGCGGAACATGGCGTGACCGTGGTGTTCGTGGAACTGCCCAACACCAAGATCGAACTCCTCGAGCCCTATGGCGAAAATTCACCGATCGCCGGCTTTGTCGCCAAAAACCCGTCGGGCGGCATCCATCATGTCTGCTACGAAGTCGACGACATCCTCGCCGCCCGAGACCGTCTCAAGGCCTCGGGAGCGCGCGTGCTGGGTGATGGCGAGCCGAAGATCGGCGCGCATGGCAAACCGGTGCTTTTCCTGCATCCGAAGGATTTTAGCGGCGCGCTGGTCGAACTGGAACAGGCCTGATCGATGCCGTTTCCGCTGGCGCTGGCGCTGGCCATCTACGCCACGCTCTGGTGGATCGTATTTCTTGCTGTGTTGCCGCTTGGAGTTCGCTCGGCGGAGGAGGCGGGAGAGGATCGACCCGAGGGCGCCGACCCCGGCGCCCCGGTTGCGCCGCAACTGGCGAAGAAAGCGCTGCTCACCACGGGCATCGCAGCAGTGGCGTTCGCTATTGTCGCCCTGATCGCCAAATATACGGCCTGGAGCGCCTGAGGCGCCCAGCGAGCCGCCAATAGCCGCCGCCTTGGCTTCGAACTTGATAGATATGGCGGCGGCGGCTGTTGAGTTCGCCGCTATTGTAGATCAGGAACGCCGACAGTCATGCTGAAAGAGGCCTGAAGCGATCAGGAAAATCCACTCGCATCGCTTACCTGGCAAAAATCCTGAAAATTTCTGCAAACCGCGATACTCCAACTTTTAGCGATAGATGCGAGTCATAAAAATTCCTGCCGTTATAACCCATCTTATCAAGCTCAATTTTGCTGAGGCTGCTTAACGCGAAGGCGGCTCTGGCGATGTCGCTGGCGTCATCGGATTTGGCGATGACGCCGCATTCCGCCTCCACAACTAATTGTGCAGCATCGCCATTGACCGCCATCAATACAGGTTTTCCTACCGCCATATACGCTTGTGTTTTGGAGGGAATAGTTATTTCAAAGAGTGGATCATCGCAAAGATGAACTAATAATGCATCGGCCGCCTTAAGCGAAACGCCAACCTCTGACATGGGGACTGGCGGCATAAACACCACATTGTCCAATTCCATCTTGAGAGCCGTCTCCTTCAAGCGTCCAGCTTCGATTCCTCCGCCTTGCAGAACAAAACACACATTTGACGATTGAGCTTTTAATCTGACCGCCGCCTCCAGGATGACACCCAAAGCTTGCGCTTTGCCCATGTTTCCAGCAAACAATATGCGGAAATACTGTTTCCCGGGGAATTGTGGCGCCAACTCCCCTTCTGGCGAAGTCAATGAAATCTCATCCGCCCAATTATAAATCACCTCAATTTTATCTTCCGGCACCCCCCTGTTTATAAGGCATGATTTAAATCCAGGAGAGAGAACAACAATTTTATCCGTACATTTGTAGACCAAATTACAAAGCAGAGACACGAAGGATAAAATTTTCTCATTTGAAATCATTCCTGTCGCCCGCAGAGTATCAGGCCACATATCCTGAATATCATACACTAAAGGCATGCGCCGGATTAACTTTATCAAACTTGCGGAAACGCCAACTGTTAAGGGAGGATGATAAGCGTAGATGACGTTCGCGCGCCGCGCAAGAAATAAGCCATAAATCAAAACTGATGTGGCGAAACTGGCGTAATTCAACACACGCTTGATTGACGATCTCCCATGGTCAGGATAAAGCGGCAACCGCGTGATGTGGACGCCGTCTATAAGCTCCCTTTGCAGAAAACGAATCTTGTAACCGGGGTAAACATTGCCGCCGGGATAGTTCGGGAAACCAGTCAGCACCTCGACGTCAAACCCCTTGTTCAAAAGCTCCCGAGCAAACGCAATGCCCTTAAACGTAGGCTCGGGATCAAACCACTGGGTAATTAACAAAATTCTTGTTTTCATTATGATAACGTCTTTTCTTGTATGGTCTCGATATTAACGCGAGACAATAACTGATATCGCGTCATTCGACAACCAAATCCAAGGTTTTGGTTGATATCCCATCGATCATCGACAAATGTCCCGCCATGCCCCAAAGGGGCGAATGACGAAAAAAATCGATTGCCAAGCGCCTGTCGGAGATAGACGGCTAATTAGAATCTCGGCGATCAAAAAGCTTCAATTTCATCAAGAGGTCTCAATTGCATAATCAAGGCCGGAATAAACAACAGATACCCCAACCGTTGCCCGGTTGAGTATTCCTTTCACCATTGCCGGGTCTTTATGGCACGGCTTCGGGACGGCGGCTCGCAGGTGGTGGATCGTGCCTTGAAAGCCAGAGAGCGCTCAGATTGATTCTATCCCCTGACGCTTTGGATCGCCGCCTTGGCTGCAGACAGTCCTTTGGGGGAGAACTCTATCCTTTTTTGCGCAACCACTCCGCTAGACGTTCGACGCCCTCCGCGACCTCGGTCGCCGCGCCGGCGTACGAAAATCGCACCTGACGGGCGCCGCCCCGAGCATCGAAATCGACGCCCGGGGTTGCGGCGACGCCAGCTTCCATCAGCATTTTATGGCAAAACTCCAGCGAGTCGCCAGTGAATTGCGATACATCCGCATAGATGTAAAAAGCTCCGTCGGGCGGGGCGAAATCGCCAAGCCCGATCCCCGGCAGGCTTTTGATCAACAGATCGCGATTGCGCGCATAAACGGCTCGGTTGGCCTCAAGCTCCTGCCCCGCGTCGAAAGCCGACAGCGCAGCCTTTTGCGAAATCGTCGGCGCGCAAATGGCGAGTGACTGTTGAAGACGCTCCAGGGGCCGCATGAGCGTTTCCGGCGCAATCAGCCAGCCCAGACGCCAACCCGTCATGGCGTAATACTTCGAAAAAGAGTTTACGATGATCGCGTTCGATGTGAAACTTAACGCCGTCTGGGCTGGCGTTTCATATTCGAGCCCATGATAAATTTCGTCTGAAACAAGGACGACCCCGGCGTCGTCGCAAAACTGGCAAATCTGCGCCAGTTCCTTCGCCGGGATCATTGCGCCGGTCGGATTGGCCGGGCTCATGAACAAGGCGCCTTGAAGCGGTTTTTGTCGATGCGCCGCTTCGAGCAGGGAGACGGTTGGCGCAAATCGCGTTTCATTTCCGACCGGCAGGGCAACAGCTTCCATTCCCAGCGCAGCAAGAATATTCGCATAGGCAGGATAGCCGGGGGCGGTGACAGCGATTCGCGCGCCAGGATCGAAAGCCGCTGTCAAGGCCAGCAAAAAGCCGCCGGAAGAACCTGTCGTGACGATCACGCGATCCGGTGTGACAGACGCGCCATATCTCTTGTCATAATGCGCGGCGATCCGGGCCCGCAGCGCGAGATCGCCCAGCGCTTCGCCGTAACCAACTCTTCCGCTGCGCAAAGCCGCCTCCGCAGCGGCGCGTACGGCTTGCGGAACCGGCGCGCCTGGTTCGCCCAACTCCATATGCACGATGCGCCGACCGGCGCGCTCCAGTTCGGTCGACTGACGCAGGACATCCATCGCCAGAAAGGGCGCAACATTCGAACGTCGAGAAGGTTTTGGCGGATCGGACATCACTGGAGCCCTCGCACAGCAAAGAAGCGAATGATTGCATCGCAGTGTCACAAGCGCATCGCAAGCGAAATCCAATCCGGAG
>JBBARD010000068.1:0-13913 GCA_040399965.1 Methylocystis sp.
TCGACATGTTCGTGACGCATCGCTGCACGGACTTCGGCATGGATCAGGGCGAGAAAACCTCCGGCGACGGCGTTGTGACCGGCTGGGGCACTGTCAATGGCCGCGCAGTATTCGTTTTCGCCAAGGATTTCACAGTCTTTGGCGGATCGCTTTCCGAAACGCATGCGCAGAAGATCACCAAACTCCAGGATATGGCGTTGAAAAATCGTGCGCCGATCATTGGTCTCTTCGACGCTGGCGGCGCGCGCATTCAGGAGGGCGTCGCCGCGCTTGGCGGTTATGGCGATGTTTTCCAGCGCAATGTGCAGGCATCGGGCGTGATCCCGCAAATTTCGCTGATCATGGGACCCTGCGCCGGCGGCGACGTCTACTCGCCGTCGATGACCGACTTCATCTTTATGGTGCGCGACACGAGTTATATGTTCGTTACCGGTCCGGAGGTCGTCAAGACCGTCACCAACGAAACCGTGACGGCGGAGGAGCTGGGCGGCGCCTCGGTGCATACGACAAAAAGTTCGATTGCGGATCGTGGCTACGACAACGATGTCGAAGCATTGCTGCAAATGCGCCGGCTGATCGATTTCCTGCCGTCTTCCAACACCGAGGAGCCGCCGGAGTGGCCGAGCTTCGACGACGCCGAGCGTCTTGACCCCGCGCTCGATACGCTGATTCCGGATAATCCCAACAAACCATACGACATCAAGGAATTGATCCTGAAGGTCGTCGATGAGGGCGACTTCTTCGAGCTTCAGGAGGCGCATGCCAGGAATATCGTCATCGGCTTTGGCCGCATCGAAGGGCGCACGGTCGGTTTTGTCGCAAACCAGCCGATGGTGCTCGCCGGCGTGCTCGATATCGACGCGTCGAAAAAAGCGGCGCGCTTCGTGCGCTTCTGCGACTGCTTCAATATTCCGATTGTCACCTTCGTTGACGTGCCGGGTTTCCTCCCGGGCACGGCCCAGGAATATGGCGGGCTGATCAAGCACGGCGCAAAACTGCTCTACGCCTACGCCGAGGCGACGGTTCCGAAAGTGACGCTGATTACGCGCAAGGCGTTCGGCGGCGCTTATGTCGTGATGTCGTCGAAACATTTGCGTGGCGACGTCAACTACGCCTGGCCATCGGCGCAGATCGCGGTGATGGGCGCCAAGGGCGCGGTCGAGATCATTTTCCGCGCCGACATTGGCGATCCGGATAAAATTGCCCAGCGAACGAAGGAATATGAGGATCGCTTCCTCTCGCCGTTCGTGGCGGCGGAGCGCGGCTATATCGACGAGGTGATCGCCCCGAGCACCACGCGCAAGAGAATAGCGCGCGCGCTTGCCTTGCTCCGCCACAAGGAGCTCGAGAACCCCTGGAAGAAGCACGACAATATTCCGCTTTAACCAGAGTTCGCAGTAGAAGCGAGACTTGCCGAACAAGTAATCGCCCGGGCCGTCGTCCTCCTGCGACGGCGCCGTCCACGCGCGCTTTTTGCTTTGCAGTGTGCAAGCAAATAATCATGCCGGGAATGACGGCGTAATGGACCAAATTTTCATCAGATTGCATCTTTATGGGTGACAAATTCCAATTTGTGACATATTTTCTAACATGCCATGTTGAAGGGAAAGCTCAAGCGCTCATGCGTTTCGGCACATGTATCCCGGCAACGGTCCAAGTCGGGGAGGACGCCGGACAGACCGCTTCTCGCAAAACAGTTCGATCAAGGAACGCATGCGAGTGAAAATCGGGGTGAAGGCCTTCGATTGTTTCGGTTCCGGTTAAGGACAGGGTGCCAAAGAGCGGGGAGCGGCGTGGCCGCACCCGCTCTTTGTGTTTGCGGCTTGAGCTTCGTGTTTGCGGCGTGAGCTTTTAACATCCGCCTGTCGCCGTCTCGTCGGCTTTGCCTTGACGTCAGTGCGAGCGCTTCTTACGTTCCGCCTCGACTGGTCCGATCATCGGGCCTGTATGAAAGGTCCTATATGTCCGCGACGCAAAAAATCACCGACGCCACCTTCGAACAGGAAGTGTTGAAATCGTCCCTGCCGGTCGTTGTCGATTTCTGGGCCGAGTGGTGCGGCCCCTGCAGGATGATTGCGCCCGCGCTTGAGGAGATCGCCGCAGAGCTGAAGGACAAGGTCAAAATCGTCAAGCTCAACATTGACGAAAATCCTGCTGTCGCAGGCAAACTTGGCGTTCGTTCGATCCCGACGCTGATCGTCTTCAAGGACGGCATGGCGGCGGCGCAGAAAGTCGGCGCGGCGCCAAAGGGCGAGTTGTCGAAGTGGATCTCCGGCGCCGTCAGCGCAGAGCCGAAACCCGCTTAGGGATATGAACCCGGCTAACCCGGGAACCCTTGGCTCACACGGAGCATCAGTCCGCCCGCAATCATCGCCAGAATAGAAGCAAGAGTGAGCCGCGCGCCCAGCGCCCGCCCGCCCAGCATCCACCCCATCGTGGTCTTGACCACCGTATTGGACGCGACCGCAAGCAGAACGGCGACACCTGCCGCCTGCATGCCGATTTCAGCGGCGCCCTGGCGGCCCATCGCAAGCGCAATGGCGTCCACGTCCGCCATGCCGGAGAGGAGTGCGACGGCGTAAACGCCGGCCGGCCCGGCGAAATGCGTCGCGAGCCGCGACAGCGCCATCACAACCGCCAGAAACAGCCCGAATTTAAGGACAATCGCCAGATCGAGCGGGTTGTCGACCAGCGGACCCTCCCCCGCGTGTTCGCCGCCGGCGGGATCGGAACGGACCAGCAGCGCTCCGGCCAGCAGATAGACCAGGCCGACGCCGGTCAGCGGCCCGACCAGCCGCAGCCCCAGCTCAGGATTGATCAGACTCAGGATCGCCAGCACTCGTAGCGCCATCACCGCATTAGCGAGGGCCGCGCCGCCGGCCAGCGCGCCGACCCGATCAGGATGCTCTGGCGCCAGCCGGGCCATGGCCGCCGTCGTGGCGGTGGAGGAGGCGAGCCCGCCCGCCAGACCAGCGACGGCGAGGCCCTGGCGATAGCCGACCGCCCTGACCGCGACATAGCCGACAAAGGAGATCACGGCGATCAGCACCGTCAGCAACCAGAGCGCGAAGGGATTGATCGCCCCCCAGGGATCAATCGGATGATTCGGCAGGGCTGGCAGCAGGATGAAGCTCATCACCAGCAGCACGAGGCCCGAGCGCAATTCCAGCCAGCTCAACCGCTGAAGCCACGCGTGCAGCGCTGTCTTGGCGGCGAGCAGGGCGGCGGTCGCCACGCCGCCGGCGATGGCCGGCGCGGGTTCGCCCACGACGGCGAAAGCGCCCAGCGCAAAGGCGAGCATGGCGGCGACAAGCGTGGTCGCGCCGTAGATGTGCTCGGCGGCGATCTCCCGCAGACGAAACAGCGCAATCACCGCCACAAAGGCCATGAAGGCCAGGGCCAGAGCGATGGCGCCCTGACCGCCCCAGGGCGCGGCGATGGCGCCCCACACGCCGCCCAGCAGGCCTGCCAGCGCATGGGTTCGCACGCCGGCGGCGCGTTCGCCCTCAGCCGCGTCGCGTGCTTTCCAGCCGCGTTCAAGGCCGATCAGAAGCCCAATCGCGAGCGCCACGGACAGACGCCAGATCAGTTCGTCGGGGAGCATGTCATACATGTGCATGGCCTCGACATGTCTCGGACGATGAGAGTTCAGGAAAGACTGAAAAAATTTGTTTGGTCTGCCGGCTCTGTTGTTTCGCCTTTCTGTGACGCTCAGGATTGACTGAGACGCCGGCCTCGCTTGCCTCTCAACGGACCTTGTCTGAAGAGGTGTTTTTGGCGCTCGTCGGCGCGGGTTTTTTCGATGCAGGTTTCACGGCGGGTTTCCTGACCGAGCCGGTCGTCTCGACGTCTTCTGCGATGGCCGACATTGCGCGGCGCGTGTCTGGCGCTAGCGCGCGCGTCACGGCGTCGGGGGTCTCGGCGGCGTGATGCGCAGCTGCTGACATGGCCAGCGCCGGCGACACCACAGGCGCTTTCGCGGCGAGCTGGCTGGCGGCGGTCGCCTTGTTGTTCGAGGTCCTGTCGCCCGCTGCGGTTTTGGCGGCGCGGTCGTCAAGCGCGATTTCCGTCGGGGGCGTCAGCGTGTCGGGACGGCTGACCTCGGCGACGCGCGACGCGAAGCTCGGGTGCTGGCCGCCATCCTGATAAACCAGACGGACCGGTTTAACGCCATTGTCGGCGAGTTCGGCGACCTTGCGATTGTCCTGATCGGACTTTTCCGCCACGGCGAGCGCGATGTCCGGATTGCGTTTGAGCGGCGGACAGGCGCCGTTCGCATCCATGTTCTGTCCCTCGCCGGGCGTGGCGTTGAACACGTAACGGCGGCCGCAGAAAGCCACGCGCGGTTCTTTCTGCGTCACCTCGAAGTGGTCATTGCCTTCCTTGAGTTGCTTCCAGAACGCCATGTTCTGATCGAGCCGATGTTTGGCGAGATTTTCCGGCGTCATCCGGAAGGGGAAGGACTGCATCTGGATGGCGCGCTGGCCGCCGCCGAAGGAGGTGCGCGCAATGGCGTAAATTTCGGCGATCTGAGCATCGGTCATCGAAAAGCATCCTGCCGAAGAGCAGGCGCCATGCACCATGATCGTCCCGCCGGTGTGCCCAAGGGCGCGATCGAGCTGGTTCGGATAGCCGACATTGAATGAGAGGTAATAATTTGAATTCGGGTTCATCTGACCCGGAGTGATCGAATAAAATCCTTCCGGCACCTGCCGATCGCCTTCGCGCGTCTTTGGACCAAGCTGGCCGGACCATCGGCACATCGGGAATGTCTTGAGATGCACATAGCGGCCATCGGGCCGCATCTTCCAGATTTCGAGTTCTGATTCTTTCTTGTAGGCGCGGATCAGCGTCGGCGATTCCGGATCGACGCCCTTTTCGCTCATCAGCGCGATAGTCTGTGGCGGGATCGGCGCTTCGGCGCGATTGGCGAAATCGCCCTGACAGGCGGCGAGCGTGAGCGTTGCGGCGATCGTTGCAGCGTGACAAAAACGCGACAAACGCAGGCCTGAAAACATCAGACCAGAAAATTCCTTGCCCAGTAATTCCATGCTTGGAAATTCCAGTTTCGAAAAAATCATGCGCAAGCCCCTTTGCGCCTTGCCGGAATAGCGCCGACTCAAGTTGGCGCCAGGCGAAGTCCGGAGTCTTTTTACTGTGCGACGGGTAACGCAATTCTTACCGCACAGCGTTCCGTCGGCCGCTGACCCTGAAGGTTTTATACAGGCGACAATTGGGTCAAGAACATGTCCGGCCCCTTGAACAGGGAGCGATTGTCTGACTTTTCAACGCTATGCTTAATGAAGTCTAGCGTTTCTCCTCGACTTTTCGGCCCATGGCGAGGAATTTCGTGGCGCGCTGATCCCGGATCGCCTCGCGCGAGAGGCCGGACAAGGCCGAGAGTTCCGAGTCGATGGCCGCTCCGACGGCGTCCATGGCGGCTTCGGGATCGCGATGCGCGCCGCCGGGCGGTTCAGCGACGATCATATCGATGATGCCGAATTTCAGCAGATCCTGAGCCGTGATCTTCATGCTGGTGGCGGCGTCCTGCGCTCTGGCGGCGTCTCGCCAGAGGATCGACGCGGAGGCCTCAGGTGAGGCGACAGTGTAGACGGCGTGCTCAAGCATCAGCACGCGGTTGGCGGCGGCGATGGCGATGGCGCCGCCCGAGCCGCCCTCGCCGACCACGACCGCGACATTCGGCACGCCCAGCGACAGCGCCGCGTCGGTGGAGCGGGCGATGGCCTCGGCCTGTCCGCGCTCCTCGGCGTCGATGCCGGGAAAGGCGCCGGCGGTGTCGACCAGCGACACGACCGGCAGGCCGAAGCGGTCGGCGAGCGACATCAGCCGCGCCGCCTTGCGATAGCCCTCGGGCCGGGCCATGCCGAAATTGTGATGCAGGCGGCTGGCCGTGTCCGAACCCTTTTCCTGGCCGATCAGGCACACCGCTTCGCCCTTCAGGCGACCGAACCCGCCGACAATCGCCGTGTCCTCGCCAAACAGCCGGTCGCCGGCCAGCGGCGTGAAATCGGTGATGAGACGCTTGACGTAATCAGAGAAATGCGGCCGCTGCGGATGCCGGGCGACCTGAATTTTCTGCCAGGGCGTCAGGGCGGCGTAGAGATCGGCGAGCGCCTTGGCCGCCTTGGCCTGAAGCCTCGTCAACTCTTCGCCGATGGAGACCCCCTCGCCATTTTCGGCGAGCGCGCGCAGTTCCTCGACTTTCGTTTCCAGTTCGGCGACGGATTTTTCGAAATCGAGATAGGAGCGCATGATTCTGGACGATTTTCCTGCCGGAGCGGCTGTCGGGCGGCGTCTTGCCGGGCGCGGGCAACCTTGCCGCTCGCGGCGCCGAAGTCAAGGAAATCGACTGGAATTCGCGCGGCGGCCGATAGGCCGGGAGCGCAGCATCCGCGCGGCTGGATTTTCGCTGAAAAATCCCGCAAGCGGTCGGGCGAACCAACCGCCGGGAGCGTGCAATGACCAGAGAGCCCCTCGAACTCACTGCGCCCGCGCATCGTTACATCCGGGCAAGCGACGGACTGCGCCTGCATTATCTCGAATATTCCTGCGCTGATCCTGCGCGCCTGCCGCTGGTCTGTCTTCCGGGCCTGGCGCGCACCGCCGACGATTTCGAGCGCGTCGCCGCCCACGCGCTGGCGCAGGGCCGGCGCGTGCTGGCGCTCGACTATCGCGGGCGCGGTCGCTCCGATTGGGACCCGGACTGGCGCCATTACGATCTCGATGTGGAGCAGGACGATATTCTCGGCGTTTTCGCCGACGCCGGGATCGACGCCGCCGTGTTTCTCGGCACCTCGCGCGGCGGCCTGCACGCCATGCGGCTCGCCGCCGCCCGTCCCGGACTGGTGCGGGCCGCGATCCTCAACGATATCGGCCCGAAGATCGAGAACGAGAGCCTGCTGCGCATCAAGCGCTATGTCGGGAAATTGCCGCCGTTGCGCTCGATGGCCGACGCCGTCGCGTTGATGCGTTTTTCCGCCGGCCAGACCTTCGCCGGCGTCGCTGCGCAGGATTGGGAGACCTACGCCCGACAGACCTTTGAGATGAAGGACGGGCAGGTGGTGTTGCGGTACGACCCCGAACTCGCGCATACGCTCGATGGCGTTGCGACCGATACCGAATACGAAACCTTCTGGGATGAATTCGCCGCGCTGGCGTCATTGCCGCTGCTCGCCATCCGCGGCGAAACCACCGATCTGCTCTCGCTCGACACCTTGGCGGAGATGCAACGGCTGGCGCCTGGCATGGAGATTTTCACTGTGCCCGGACAGGGCCATGCGCCGCTGCTGCTCGACGCGCCGACGCTGGATCGGATTGCGGCGTTTCTGGAGGGATGTGCGTAACTTTCCCGCTCCGGCGCTCCTACTTGCGGAACGCAGCAAGAACATATACCAATTGTTCATGATTTGTTTTTAGGCTTGCGGCGTTTCTCCTTCCGATCTTGCCGGGTGAGGGAAATTCCATGGGGCGCGGGGGACGGACTTTTCGATGCTGACGCAAAAGCAGAGCGACCTGCTGCGATTTATCCATGAGCGATTGAAGGAAACCGGCGTGCCGCCGTCTTTCGACGAGATGAAGGAGGCGCTCGACCTGCGCTCCAAATCCGGCATTCATCGATTGATCCTGGCGCTGGAGGAGCGCGGCTTCATTCGCCGCCTGCCCAATCGCGCCCGTGCGCTGGAGGTGCTGCGTCTGCCCGAATCGGCCACGCCGCGCGGCGGCGGCGGCGGACGCGGCGGCAAATTCGCGCCGGCGGTCATCGAGGGCAATCTCGGCCGCGTGCGCCCGATGAGCGAACGCAATGAGGAAGAGAGCCGCCAGCAGGTTGCGATTCCGGTCATGGGCCGCATCGCCGCCGGCACGCCGATCTCCGCGATCCAGAGCCGTAGCCATACGATCAGCCTGCCGCCGGACTTGCTGGGCAGCGGCGAACATTACGCGCTCGAAGTGCGCGGCGACTCGATGATCGAGGCCGGCATTCTCGACGGCGACACGGTGGTGATCAAAAAGCAGGACAGCGCCGACACCGGCGATATCGTCGTCGCGCTGATCGACGATGAAGAGGCGACGCTTAAGCGTCTGCGTCGGCGCGGCGCGTCGATTGCGCTGGAGGCGGCCAATCCGGCCTACGAGACCCGGATTTTTGGGCCTGATCGCGTGCGGATTCAGGGCAAGCTGATCAGTCTGCTGCGGCGCTACTGAGAAGAGGCCCGCAAGCGTCGCAACAGGCCCGCAAGAGTCGCGCGTTTAAGAAGGATCGTCATCGTCGGGCGCGTCTTCCGCCTCCAACGCGGAAGGCGACGGCGCAACGGCTTTGCGCCGCGTCTCCGGTTTCGGCGACCATGGCCGATCCTCGCCGTTCTCCCGCGCCATCGTCCAATCGACTCTCGGCCCGATCGTCGCCTCGACCTGAGCTTCATCCTGAGATTGCCGAAAACGCAACGTGATCGCGCCGGTCTCGGCGAGTCTGTCGCGATCGATCACAATCGGCGCGGCGCAGCCGGTCGGTGCGCGCAGGGGCGTGACGATCATCGCCGCGCGGGCGCAATCCTCGACGAAGGCCGCGCGTTCGGTCACCACCGAGACGAAACTCCCATCAATGGCGCGGCCGACGCAGGCGAGCGCGTCGCAGCCGCCGCCTGCCGCATCGCTCGCGGCGCGGGGATCGGCGTCGGCGCGCAGCCATTGCTCGGCGGCGAAAGCTTGCGGATTCATGCCAATCAACGCCAGCGCGCCGTTCGCCTGTCGCAGCGCGACGGCGTCGCCGGTCGGCGCGATTGCGATATCAAAGGCCGCGCCGTCGCGCGCGCCGATCAGGCCGACAAGAAGAAACGGCAGGGCCGTCGCCTTGAATGGCCAGCTGCGCCACAACACGGCGGACAACACCGCAAGGGAAAGAAAAACCAGCGCCCAGGGCGCGAAGGCTTTCACCGGCAGGCTCGCGCCCGGCGCGGCGGCGATCAGTCCGGCGAGCCACATCACCAGATCGATGCCGAGTTTGAGGTAAAACCAGACGAAGCCATCGAGACCCAGCGGATAGAGCAGGGCGCCGAGCAGCGCGCAGGGCACGGCGAAAAATTCGATGATCGCCAGGGTCAACGGATTGCCGATCAGCACATAGGGGCTGATCTCGTGAAAATCTGCAGCCATGAAGGCGGCGGCGGCGGATGTCGCGCAAAGCGTCGCGAGCAGCAGCGCGCCCGGACCGTGCAGAAGGCGTTCGAGGAAAATCTCGCGCCATTCCGCAAAGGCGCCGACGGGTTGCGCTGAGGGCGCCGTGACGGCGCGGCTTCCCGCGACGTAATCTGGCATTGAATTCGCCATTAAATTCGCCGCTGAATTCGTCATGGAGTTCTTCATGTAATCATTTCGCCATTCGTAGACGGCGATCAGCGCGGCAACTGCGGCGAAAGATAGTTGAAAACTGGCGCCGAGCAGCGCCTCCGGCTCGAAAGCGATGACGCAGAAAGCCGCAAGCGCAAGATTGCGCATCGATAGCGAGGGACGATCGACGATCGCCGCGCCCAGCATGATCGCCGTCATCGCCAGCGCGCGCTGCGTCCCGACGCGCGAGCCTGTGCCGAGATCGTAAATTATGGCTCCGAGAATAGCCAGCGCCGCCGCCCATTTGTGAATCGGATAATTCAGAGCCAGCGTTTGCGACAGCGCCAGCAGACGGCGCAGGCCGACGTAGAAAATCCCTGACACAAGCGTCATCTGAACGCCGGAGATGGTGACGATGTGGAAAATCCCGGCGCGCCGGATCAGCGTGCGCGCATCCTGCGAGAGAAAATCGCGTTTGCCGGCCACCATCGCCGCCGCAATGGCGCCGGCGTCGCCGCCAATCGCGCCATAGACGCGTTGCGCGAGATCGTTGCGCAAGCGGTCGACGGCGGCGAAGAAGCGCAGGTCGAGGGGCGCCGGATCGGGCGGCGGCAGGATCTCGATCTTGCCCAATACGCTGCCGACGCCGCCGAGACGAATGAAAAAAGCGTCGCGCGCGAAATCATAACCTCCCGGCAAAGCCGCGCGCGCGGGCGGCATTAGCCGCGCTTTCAGGGCGATGAAATCGCCGGCGGCGAAAACGGGCTCGTCGCGTGTCGTCAACCTCACCCGCGCCGGGATCACATCGTTTGGCAGTCCTTCGGCGCTGGCGAGGCGCAGAATGAAACGGGCGCCGTTCCGGCGTGGATCAATCTCCTCGACAAAACCGGTCAGTTCGCCAATCCCGACGCGCGGCACGATCGGGGCCTTTACGCGCGCCGTGCGCCATGCGCCGCTTGTGAAGCCCAGGGCGATGAAAGTCAGCGTCAGAAAAAGCGTCCGGGCGCGCGGATGCGCGCGGGTCACATACGCCAGCGTCGCCCCAAGACCGGCCAGCGCGAGGCACAGCGGCAAAGGCGGCTCGCGCGCCGCAGCGAAATAAAGCGAGACGCCGGCCCCGGCGGCGACCGCACGCCATAAAAATGGGCGCCGCAGCGCGATCTCCTCGGCCAGCGCGGCGCGATAGAGCGCTGTGAGGCGTCGGACCTGGGGCGCGAGCCGATTTCCGCCCCTTGCGACGACGGCGCGCCCGATCTGCGCGACAAGTCGCCCCGCCTCATTCACTCTCTTTCCCCCCGCCTGAATAAGAGCGGCGAGAGGCTAGCCGTCCTTGCGGTAGAAATCGGCCTGCAAATTATCGGAGGGATCGACGCTGCGACGCCGCAACGTCAGTCAGGTTTGTCCCGGCTTCAGCCGATAAAAAATGTGTCGCCCGATGACGTCCATTTTGGTCAAAGCGCGCGCCCAGCGCGGATGCACGTAATCGGTGTGGTAATGCGTCGAGCGGCCGACGTCGGAAATATAGGTGCGTCCGTCCATCACCTCTGTCGCGATGCGCACGGCGGTCGCCCATGACTCGCGTTCGGTGATCCTCAGGGAGCGGCCCTCGCAGGCGAAGGAGAATTGGCAAGCTTTGTAATGGCTGCGGTTCTGATAGACGACGCCGCAGATAGTCGTTGGATAAAGGCCGCTCTGAACGCGGTTGAGAACGACTTGCGCCACCGCCGCCTGTCCGTCCTCCGGCTCGCTACGAGATTCGAAATAGACCGCCTCGGCGAGGCAACGTTTCTCACGGTCGAGCGTCTCGGGATTGATCGACGCCGCATAATTGGGTTTCGACCCGCGTGGTTCGCGACCCAGCGCCAGCGTCGCGCCTGGAAAAGAAGCGACCTCGATCGGCGTGAGATCGGGTTGGGCTGGCGTGGACGAACTGAGCGCAATGGCGCGCGCGACGCGCGGCGTCGCGCCTTGTTGCGCGCGCTCGAAAATATCCTGAATGATTGTCGCGTCAACGCGTGCGTCGCGCGTCGCGCCGCCAGGCGAGCCGGAGGGCGAGGCGGAAGGCGGAGCCTCCTGCGCCGGCGAGGCGATCGTGGCCGTCTTGCGCGTCGTCGCCGGCGGCGGGGTGGCGGGGGTTGGGGCCGGCGGGGCGATATCAGGCGCGTCGCCAGCCGGCATGACAGCGCGCGGCGCCAGCGCGAGGGCGAGTTCTCCGGGTCCCTTTTTGGCGGGTTCTCGCGCCGCGCCGCCGACATCGAATGATAATGCCGCCGGCTCTGCGATGCCGAGCGTATCAGTGGGCGCATCCCGCTTCGTGCCGCGCGTTTCGTAGGAAGGCCGCAGGGTGACGAGCGGATCGCCCCTGTTGGTGCGGTCAACGGCGGGAAAGCCGGCCGTATTGTTGGGAGCGTCGATCTTGAGTTCGACGCGCGGCGCTGACTCGTCTGAAACGTCGTTCAGATCCTGCGGCGCGCCGACTTCCAGTCGGGCCGTCCGGATGGGCGCCGATGGTTTGGCCGCAAGGCTTGGGCCGCCTGCGGCGGCTTGCGCGAAACCGATATCGGGTTGCGCCGCTGCGACCTGTCGGGCTCGCGCCGTGAGCGGCGCGACGTTCCAGTCGGCGGCGGAGTCCTGTCCGGCGTCGGCGGTGCAGGAGACAAGCACGCCGACCCCCAGCGCCCAGGGCGCAAGGGTGGCGAAGGCCCAGGAGGGGACCGGAGGAGAAAAGAGACGCGATCTGGAACGAGGACGCATTACAACCGAACCGACAGGATACCCGGCACATTAGCCATCGCAGGCTTTCGGAACCGTTGCCGGCAGAAGCGGCAAGCTGTGCCAGAATGGCGCGGGCAAAGCTTATTCGCCGATCATGTGCAGCACAATCTCCCGGCGATGCGGGCGACGGCGATGCTCGATCAAAAACACGCCCTGCCATGTTCCGAGCGCCGCCGCGCCGCCAAGAACGGGAACCGAGACCTGCGACTGCGTCAGCGCGGCGCGTATGTGCGCCGGCATGTCGTCCGGCCCCTCGTCGTCGTGGCGATAGCCGGCCCCCTCGGGCGCAATCCGCGAAAGAAAGGCGTCGAGATCGCGTAATACGTCAGGGTCGGCGTTTTCAGTGATCGACAGCGACGCCGAGGTGTGACGACAGAAAGCCGTGAGCAGCCCGGCGTCGATGCGGGCGCTCCGGAGAAAATCGGCGATGCTCGCCGTGATTTCATAAAAGCCGCGTCCGGCGGTTTCGACGCGCAAGGTTCGAGACGCCTGTCGCATCGTCGGGGGCTATGCGCTCTCGTCGCGACCGCCTGCGCCCAGCGCGGCCTGCGCCGCCGCCAGTCGCGCGATTGGCACGCGGAAGGGCGAGCAGGAGATATAGTCGATGCCGACCTTCTCGAAGAAGGCGACCGATGGCGGATTGCCGGCGTGTTCGCCGCAGACGCCGAGCGTCACGTCTGGCCGAGCCGCGCGGGCGCGCTGGCAGCCCAGCGCGATAAGTTCGCCGACGCCCTCCTGATCGATGCTGACGAAGGGATCGACAGGCAACAGACCTTTTTCGACATAGACGCCGAGGAAGGAACCCGAGTCGTCGCGCGAAATGCCGAGCGTCGTCTGGGTGAGGTCGTTGGTGCCGAAGGAGAAGAAATCCGCCGAGGGCGCGATCTCGCCGGCGCGCAGCGCGGCGCGCGGCAGTTCGATCATCGTCCCGACATGATAGCTGGGCTGGACGCCGGTTTCTTTTTCGACAAGCCTTGCCATCGCTTCGACGCGGGCCTTGACAATGTCGAGTTCGGCGCGGGCGAAAACCAGCGGCGCCATGATCTCGATTTGCGCCGGCGCGCCGGTGACGAGACTGGCTTCAATCGCAGCCTCGAAGATCGCGCGCGCCTGCATATCGACGATCTCCGGGAAAACCACGGCGAGACGCACGCCGCGAAAGCCCAGCATCGGATTGAATTCGGAGAGCTGAAGCGCGCGGCGACGCAACTTCACCGGATCGGCCCCCATCGCTTTGGCGACGGTGGCGATCTCGCTGTCCGAATGCGGCAGGAATTCGTGTAGCGGCGGATCGAGCAGGCGGATCGTCACCGGCAGGCCGGACATGATCTCGAACAGGTTTTTGAAGTCCTCGCGCTGGATCGGCAGTAGTTTCTCCAGCGCGGCGCGACGGCCGTCGGAGTCGTCGGCAAGGATCATCTCGCGCACGGCGACGATGCGTTCGCCCTCGAAGAACATGTGTTCGGTGCGCGCGAGGCCGATGCCCTCGGCGCCAAAACGTCGCGCGGCGCGCGCGTCGGCGGGCGTTTCGGCGTTAGCGCGCACTTTCATGCGCCGCCTGTCGTCCGCCCATCCCAGCAACACGGCGAATTCGCCGGTGAGTTCGGGACGCTGCATTTTCACTTCACCGGCGATCACCTGACCGGCCGAGCCGTCGATGGTGATGCGCTCGCCCTTGACAAAGCGCCTGCCGGCGACGCTGAAACTTTGATCCTCGTAATCGATGCGGACGGCGCCGGCGCCGGTGACGCAGGGCTTGCCCATGCCGCGCGCGACGACGGCGGCGTGCGAGG
>JBBARD010000069.1:0-13434 GCA_040399965.1 Methylocystis sp.
GCCGACCAACCCCACGGACCCAGGAGATGCGGCGGACCTGAGCACTCCGCAGGGTATTCGCATAGTTTTCGGCGGTTCAGGAGCGCCGAATGCCCCGAATGGTCTGGAGAGCGTCCCAAGCAATCTGTGATTAGAGCGTCCCGAGCGATCTGTAATCAAGGAGCTCCGGAACTCTTGACCTAGGTCAGGTTACCGCTCCTGCATAAAAAAGCAACCAGATAGCCTAAAATTTCACACATTTCGCGTCAGCGGGAGAATTTCACTGCCGGGCGGGACCTTGCCGGTTATGGATTTTACTGCCCCTTGCGCTAATTACCTGACAATCGTCGCCGCGCCGGCGTATGTCTTCGGAGGAGAAAATGGTTATTACAAACGCCCGGTATGTGGTTGCGATTGCGGCATTATTGGCTCTCGCCGGCTGCGGCGATCATCAGCCCGGCGACGCGACGGGCGCAAAAGTTTTGAGCAACATTATTCAGAAGAACGGGCTCTCCGCCAAAATCGTTTCTTTCAAGAAAGTTCAGGGTCGCGAGGTAAAGCACGGAAATACCGAAGCTTTTGAACTTATGTATGAGGCAGAAGTGCAATTCCCGGATGGATATGATGCAAAGTGTCACGACGAAAAAGATCGTGGGATTTGCGCTTTTCTTGGCGTCAATGAAGACCGCACATTTGCAAAGAGCGAGGTCGCAACCAGCGAAGGCACTCTGCATTTCGTGAAATCCGACAAGGGCTGGGTCGCCGAAGACAATAACGCATACTAACCAAACCATTGCCAACTGCGCCGATCATTCTGATCCCGGCAAGACTCGAGTCGAGCCGTTTGCCGGGTAAGCCTCTTATGGATATTGGCGGCAAACCTTTGATTTTGCGGGCTTGGGAAGCGGCTATAGGCGAAGCGGCCGGACCTGTCGTCGTGGCGACCAACTCCGAGCAAATCGCCTCTGTCATTCGGGCCGTCGGCGGCACTGTCGTCATGACCAATGAAGAATGCAATTGTGGAACGGAGCGGGTTGGCCAGGCAATCGACAGGATCGATCCGGAAAAACGCCATGACACAGTTGTCAACATGCAAGGAGATAATCCCTTCTTGCCAAATGGAGCTCTCGCCTCAGCAATAAATTTGCTTGAGACCCGAGAAACCCAGATCGGCACCCTTGCCTGCCTCGCCACGGCGGAGGAGGCAGACGATCCCAATGCTGTCAAAATCATTGGCGCCGAAGTTGACGCGCGCCGATTACATGCGCTCTACTTTACCCGCGCCCGCGCTCCTTGGGGTGAAGGACCAATCTACAAACACGTGGGAGTTTATGCGTTTCGAAGGTCGGCGCTCGAACGGTTCGTCGCCCTGCCGCCGTCGCCTCTCGAAAAGCGGGAGCGGCTGGAGCAGCTGCGAGCGCTGGAGGCAGGGGTCCGGATTGACGTCGCTGTGCTGGACAACGCCGCGTCTTCGGTCGACACCTGGCGCGATCTCGCCACGGCGTTACAAACAGCAATTGCCCAGGATCATTCGTGACCCAATACATCGCCTATCAGGGGGAACCTGGCGCCAATTCCGACATCGCATGCCGGGACGCCTACCCTCAGATGACTCCCCTGCCCTGCGCCAGTTTTGAGGACGCTTTCGCCGCCGTATCCGAGGGCCGAGCAGTTCTGGCCATGATACCCATCGAAAACTCGATCGCCGGTCGGGTCGCGGACATTCATCACTTTCTGCCACATTCAGGACTGCACATTGTCGGAGAATATTTTCTGCCGATCCATTTTCAGCTCATGGCCGCCAAAGGCGCCGTCCGTGAGGGGCTCAAAAGCGTTTTCAGCCATGTTCACGCTCTTGGCCAATGTCGACGGATTATCCGCGAACTCGGCCTTGTTCCCTTCACCTCAGGCGACACTGCAGGCGCGGCGCGCGAAATTGCGGAATGGAATGACCCCGTCAAGGCGGCGCTGGCCCCCAGGCTCGCCGCCGAAATTTACGGCCTGGACATCCTTGCCGAGGATGTTGAGGACGAGGCGCATAACACCACACGCTTTGTCGTGCTCTCGAAAACGCGGCGATGGGCCGCGCTCGACAACGGCCCGACGATGACCACTTTCATTTTTAGGGTTCGAAACGTCCCCGCAGCGCTTTACAAGGCATTGGGCGGATTTGCGACCAACGGCGTCAACATGACCAAACTGGAAAGTTACATGGTCGATGGGGAATTCGCCGCGACAAGATTCCTCGCCGATGTCGACGGTCATCCCGATCAACCGGCGCTGACGAGAGCTTTCGAGGAATTGGCGTTTTTTTCGAGGGAAGTCGAAGTCCTGGGCGTTTATCCGGCGGCGGCTTTTCGCGTTACCAACATTCGGGCCTTTGCGTTCGAGGAACGAGCGCAGCAGGAGTAATAAATCATGGCCGTTGCGTATGATCCCAATAATATTTTCGGCAAAATCCTGCGCGGAGAAATCCCAGCGCACAAGGTTTATGAGGACGATATTTCACTGGCCTTCCTGGACATCATGCCGCGCGCCGAAGGCCATGTTCTCGTTATCCCGAAAGAAGGCGCCCGGGATCTGCTCGACGTATCGCCAGACACGCTCTCGGAATTGATCAGACGCGTTCAGCATGTCGCCCGCGTAGTCAAGGCGGCTCTGGAGGCGGACGGCATGACCCTTCATCAATTCAGTGAAAGCGCCGGCGGCCAGGTGATCTTCCACCTGCATTTCCATCTTTTGCCGCGGTGGGAGGGCGTCGCCCTTCGACCGCCGGGAGTGATGGCGGACGACTCAATTCTCGCCGCTCAGGCGGAAAAAATCAGAGCTTCAATGACGCCCCTTGCGTGTTAATCAGGACAGATTATTCCTCGAATTCCTCCACGGCTTTCGCCTGACGCGGGGCGACAGGCCGCAACAGAAACGACGGCACATGATCGCCTAGACCGATCACGGGAGGGCCATCGTCCTCGAAGCGATCCCGCGGACGGCGCCGACGACGGTCGTCCCCGACTTCCATGCGGCGGTGAGCCAGGGCGTCGTTTTCAGGACGACGGGCAGGAATCGGCGGCTGGCGGCCGAACGGCGCACTCTCCAGGGGATCGCGCGCCATCGACACCGGCGCCTCCGCCGGAACTGTCGCTCGTTCCTCGCTGCGCCCGGGACGCCTGCGATCGCCATTGGGTTCTCGTCGACCGGCGTTGCGCCCTCCCCTTTCGCGGCGACGCTCAGAAGGCTGGGACGTCTCGTCTGATGGCGGCAAAGCGTCCAGGCCCGGCCCTTCCCAATCGATTGACTTGCCAATCAGTTTTTCGATTTGGTCGATATATTTGCCGTCATCAGCGGTCACCAGCGTATAGGCGACGCCGGATCTGCCTGCCCGGCCCGTGCGGCCGATGCGATGCACGTAATCCTCGCTGTGGGTCGGTACGTCGAAATTGAAGACGTGGCTTACATCTGGAATATCAAGCCCACGCGCCGCGACGTCGGAACAGACAAGCAGCGACATATCGCCGTTTTTGAAAGAGTCGAGCGAGGCCATGCGCGCAAGCTGATCCATATCGCCATGCAGGGCGCCGGCGGCAAAACCGTGTTTGACCAGAGAACGGTGCAGGATGGCGACATCGCGTTTACGATTGCAGAAAACAATCGCATTTTTGAGATTTTCCGCACCGCGGATCAATCGCCGTAATGACTCACGTTTTTCGCCGTGACCATGTGTCGCCACCAGAGCCTGGCGGATAGTGGAGGCCGTCGTCGAGGCGCGCGCGACCTCGACCCGCACCGGATTATGCAGGAATGCCTCTGTTAGACGGGTGATCTCCGGCGGCATGGTTGCGGAAAAAAACAAGGTCTGGCGGGTGAAAGGCACGAGCTTGCAGACCCGTTCGATATCCGGAATGAAGCCCATGTCGAGCATGCGGTCGGCTTCGTCAATGACAAGGATTTCGATGCCGGTAAGCAACAGCTTACCACGATCAAAAAAATCCAGCAGACGTCCGGGAGTCGCGATCAGCACGTCCGCGCCGCGCATGATCCGGGCCTCCTGATCGCCGAACGCAACGCCGCCGATGAGCAAAGCGACATTGAGTTTATGATTAACGCCGTATTTAGCGAAGCTCTCCTCAACCTGAGCGGCCAGTTCTCGGGTCGGCTCAAGAATAAGTGTGCGCGGAACTCTGGCGCGGGCGCGGCCCTGCTCCAGTCGGCTGAGCATGGGCAGGGTGAAGGCGGCTGTTTTGCCTGTGCCTGTTTGGGCGATGCCCAGAATATCCCGACCTTGAAGCGCCGGGGGGATGGCCTGGGCCTGGATCGGCGTAGGAGTCGTATATCCCGATGCTTGAACGGCCGCGAGAACCTTATCAGAAAGGCCCAGTTCGTCGAATGTCATTAAAATTCCTGATTTTATTGGGATTTTCCAGCACATGAGCGCTGGTCGAATGATGCGCCGAAAATCGGGGGATCGCCGATTAAATTTCTAGGGCGCAGTGTGGTCAGGACGACAGTCGTCTCGATTTCGTCAGGACCCTTTCATCCACAAATGCAAAAAAAACGCCGAATGTCAATAATATCTGCAAATCCCTGTTAACGCCGGGGGTCATTTTAAGGTAATGAAAGCGATTATCGCCGATCTGGCGCCTGACTTATTGAACCCGTCGAGATGTCATCCACTCCCATACGCAGGAACTTGTCCGACAGGGCCCGGCGATGGAAAGGCGGCGCGGGTATTTGTTGGGAGAACGCCTGCGTCTCAGGGAGGGCCTGAGGGCTTTCAAGGCTATCGACCATGTAAGCGAGCGTTTTGGCGACGAGCACGCTGCAGAGCAACATAAGGGCGGTTAGCGCGGCGAGTCCCGGCAAGGGCGAACTGCCTGGCGCATCGACCAGGAAACGTCTCTGCCGATGCTCCGGCGAGTTTTCCGAGCTGTCTTCCGAGTATCTGTCCACTATTCCGGCCAATCTAGAACAATTTCCATCCGCCAGCCTAACCAGCGCAGGTAAACATCCCGTTCACAAAGTCATTTTTTTTGAGCTGTTTGGGAAAAAGGCTCTTGCCAATACGCGCTGGAGACAGAAGTCTATGGTCTGGCCAGGTCAGTAACCTGCATTCAGCCTCTAAATTTTTGGAGTTCGGCTCCCCAAATGACAGGACGCAAGGAAAGGCCGCAAGTGGCGTCTCTGATAGAAAATTATCAAAAAACAATGATTAATGAGCGACCTCGGGGAGAGGGGGCGGGCTCTCCGCGCGCCGGTCAAGAGCCCGGGAAATCTGGCGACGGACCTGGTTCTGGCACGGCACTTGTCACCCGCACCAAGCCACAGACCCGTAAACCAAACATGTATCGGGTTCTTTTGCTCAATGACGATTACACGACACAGGAGTTCGTCGTGATCGTGCTTCGAAAATATTTCAACAAGTCGGTCGAAGAAGCGACCCGCATCATGCTTCATGTTCACAACCACGGGGTCGGCGAATGCGGTGTGTATACATTTGAAGTCGCGGAAACCAAGGTCACCCAGGTGATGGATTTCGCCCGGAAACATCAGCATCCGCTGCAATGCATCATGGAAAAAAAATAGGGAAACCAAAAGATGCCGGCCTTTTCGCGCAACCTTAAACAATCCCTTGACCGCGCACTCGCCGCCGCGCGCGAACGCCGCCATGAATATGCGACGCTGGAGCATCTTCTCCTGAGTCTGGTTGAGGACGTGGATGCGTCGGCCGTACTGCGGGCCTGTTCGGTCGATCTGGAATTGTTGGCGAAAAATCTGCGCGACTACCTCGACAATGAACTCGATAATCTGGTCAACGAAGAGGCCGACGACTGCAAGCCGACAGCGGGTTTTCAGCGTGTGGTCCAGAGGGCGATTATCAGCGTTCAGTCCTCCGGACGAGAAGACGTCACCGGCGCCAATGTGCTGGTCGCCCTATTTGCCGAACGCGAGAGCCACGCCGTTTATTTCCTGCAAGAACAGGATATGACGCGCTACGACGCGGTGAATTACATCAGTCACGGCATCGCCAAGCGACCGGGACTCTCCGACGCCAGCCGCGGTCCACGCGGCGCGGAGGAGGAGAACGAGCGGGGCGATAACCGGGATGGCGAGAGCCGCAAGAAGGATGGCGCGCTCGACGCCTATTGCGTTAACCTCAACAAAAAAGCCAGGGAAGGAAGGATCGACCCATTAATCGGCCGCGATGCGGAGGTGCTTCGAACAATTCAGGTTCTGTGCCGCCGCGCCAAAAACAATCCCTTGTTGGTCGGGGACCCGGGCGTTGGCAAAACTGCCATCGCAGAAGGTCTCGCGCGCAAAATCGAAAATCATGAGGTGCCTGAAGTTCTCGCCGGGGCCACTGTCTTCGCCCTGGACATGGGCGCGCTACTTGCCGGCACACGCTATCGCGGCGATTTCGAAGAGCGCCTCAAACAGGTCGTCAAAGAAATTGAACACCACAAGGACGCGATCCTGTTTATCGACGAAATTCACACTGTGATCGGCGCCGGAGCAACCTCCGGCGGCGCAATGGACGCCTCGAACCTCCTCAAGCCGGCCCTCGCTCAGGGCGTGTTGCGTTGCATCGGCTCGACTACTTACAAAGAATATCGCCAATACTTTGAAAAGGATCGCGCACTTGTGCGGCGATTCCAGAAGATCGACGTCAACGAGCCATCGATCCCCGACGCCATCGAAATCGTTAAGGGCTTAAAGCCTTATTTCGAGGAATTTCACAAAATACGTTATACCGGCGACGCCCTGAAAGCGGCGGTGGAGCTCTCTGCAAAATACATTCATGACCGCAAATTGCCCGACAAGGCGATCGACGTTATCGACGAGTGCGGCGCGGCGCAAATGTTGGCTCCGGAGGGTAAGCGCAAAAAAGTTATCGGTCTCAAAGAAATTGAAACAACCATCGCAACGATGGCGCGGATCCCTCCCAAAACCGTTTCAAGGGATGACGTTGAAGTGCTGGCGCACCTCGACGAAACTCTCAAACGCGTGGTCTATGGCCAGGACAAAGCCATTGGGGCATTATCCTCGGCGATCAAACTGGCGCGCGCCGGGCTGCGCGATCATGAAAAACCGATCGGCTGCTACCTCTTCTCCGGTCCGACTGGCGTCGGCAAGACCGAGGCGGCGCGTCAGCTCGCCAGTTCACTCGGCATCGAACTCGTGCGCTTCGACATGTCGGAATATATGGAGCGCCATACAGTAAGCCGCCTGATCGGCGCCCCCCCAGGTTATGTAGGTTTCGACCAGGGCGGTCTTCTCACCGACGCCATCGACCAGCATCCGCATTGCGTTCTGTTGCTGGACGAAATTGAGAAAGCCCATCCTGACCTTTACAACATCCTGTTGCAGGTGATGGATCACGGCAAGCTCACCGATCACAATGGCAAGACGATTGATTTCCGGAACGTCATCTTGATCATGACGACGAACGCCGGCGCCGCCGATCTTGCGCGCGCGCCGATCGGCTTCACTCGCTCACGCCGCGATCTCGACGACAGCGAAGCGATCAATCGACTGTTCGCGCCCGAATTCCGTAATCGTCTCGACGCCATTGTTCCCTTCGGCCATCTGCCGGTTGAGATCATCAAACGCGTCGTCGACAAATTCGTCATGCAACTCGAAGCGCAGCTTGCTGACCGCAATGTCACAATCGAACTCTCTGACGAGGCGCGTACCTGGCTGGTGGAACATGGTTATGACGAATCGATGGGCGCCCGTCCGATGTCGCGCGTTATCCATCAACATATCAAAACGCCTCTGGCCGATGAGGTCTTGTTCGGTCGCCTGAAAAATGGCGGCGCAGTTCGAGTCGTTGTTGTCGGCGATGACCAGGGCGGCAAGACGCTCGGCTTTGTCTATCCTGAAGGACCTGTATTGCCGCGCCCTGAGCGCGACATAATCGAAGCCGGCAAGAAACGCAGCGAGAACGACGAACCCGAAGCCAAAAAAGACCCGGAAAGCGACTCCACGAATCATGAGGAGCCGCTCACAGAACCGGAATCTTGAGATCACATTCCGGAGAACGAAATAGTTGACGGACGGTTAGGCGTCGGAGATGCTTTTGAAGAACGGATCAAGATAATGCACGTACATTTCGCTGTGGGCGACGAAAACTTAATTTGGCCTTGCGACCTATAGACTGGAGATGTCCAGAATGGTCAGAATGGAGGGCTTTGAAGACATGCAAGCGCCTTTGGCGTACGACACATTGAAACTTCACGGCAATAAACTTAAAAACAAGAAACCTTAAACTCGCGGCACGTAACGGCACGCTCGGAAAGTCGGAGCGACGATGGATATGAGTTTTACCTGAAATTATGACATGATTTTAGCTATTTACGGGGTCTCTTCGACAAAGTTTGGGCGAGATATCTTCCGGTGTGGCTGCGTTTTTGTTTTACCAGCTCTGACGGCGGCCCTTGAGCAACGATCTCGCCGCCGCCATCTCCGCCCTCAGGACCCAGATCGATGATCCAGTCGGCGGTCTTGATGACTTCAAGATTATGCTCGATCACAACCACCGTATTGCCCTGCTCAACCAGCTCATGCAGAACCTCAAGCAGTTTCGCCACGTCGTGAAAGTGCAATCCGGTTGTTGGCTCGTCGAGAATATAAAGTGTGCGACCAGTCGATCGTCGCGACAATTCCTTGGATAATTTGACGCGCTGCGCTTCGCCGCCTGACAATGTCGTCGCTTGCTGGCCAACATGGATATAATCGAGGCCAACGCGTTTGAGCGTCTCCATTTTTTCCCGAATTGACGGCACCGCCTTGAACAGGGTCGATGCCTCCTCTACCGTCATGTCCAGAACATCGGCAATTGATTTTTCTCGATATTTTACCTCCAGCGTCTCGCGATCGTATCGCTTGCCCTTGCAGATATCGCAGGTGACATAGACGTCGGGCAGAAAGTGCATCTCAATCTTGATGACGCCATCGCCCTGGCATGCCTCACACCTCCCGCCTTTCACATTGAAGGAGAAACGTCCCGGCGCATAGCCCCGCGCCTTGGCCTCAGGCAACCCGGCGAACCATTCGCGGATGGGCGTGAAGGCGCCAGTGTAGGTCGCGGGGTTGGAGCGCGGGGTTCGGCCAATGGGCGACTGATCAATGTCGATGATTTTATCGATCTGCTCCAACCCCTCAATGTGATCAAATGGGGCCGGCTGCTCGTGAGCGTTGTTGAGGCGCCGGGCGATCGCCTTGTAGAGCGTCTCGATCACCAGCGTCGACTTTCCTCCGCCGGAAACGCCGGTAACGACGGTGAAAAGTCCAAGCGGAATTTCGGCGTTTAGGTTTTTGAGGTTATTGCCGCGCGCGCCAAAGAGCTTGAGCCAGCGACCGGCTGTCGGCTTACGCAATTTATGTTTCAACGCGACTTGCCTGGCGCCGGTAAGATACTGGCCGGTCAGCGACGCAGGATCAGCCATGATCTCGGCCGGCGTTCCCTGCGACACGATCTTGCCGCCGTGAATGCCTGCGCCTGGCCCGACATCCACGACATAATCGGCGGCGAGAATAGCGTCCTCATCATGTTCGACGACAATAACGCTATTGCCGAGATTCCGGAGCCGTCGCAACGTATCGAGGAGCCGGTCGTTATCACGCTGATGGAGGCCGATAGAAGGTTCGTCTAGAACATAGAGAACGCCCGTAAGGCCGGAGCCGATCTGCGAGGCGAGGCGAATACGCTGACTTTCCCCTCCCGAGAGCGTTCCAGAGTTGCGGGAAAGGGTCAAATAATCGAGTCCGACATCGACGAGGAAACTCAGACGCTCGGTAATTTCCTTGAGGATACGATAGGCGATTTCATTGCGCTTCTTGTCGAGCGTCGAGGGTAACGATTTAAACCAGTCGAGCGCAGCCCGCACCGATAGCTCAGAAACCTCCCCGATATGTTTGCCGGCGATTTTAACAGCCAGCGCCTCGGGCTTAAGACGGAAGCCCTCGCAGGAAAGGCAAGGCGTCGCCGACATGAAACGACCGATTTCCTCGCGCGCCCATTCGCTATCGGTTTCGAGATAGCGGCGCTCCAGATTGATGACGACGCCCTCAAACGGTTTCTTCACGTCATAGGCGCGGAACCCGTCGTCGTAGGAAAAGCGGATTTCCTCGTTGCCGGAGCCGAACAGAATGACGTTCTGCGCTTTCTTCGGAAGTTCTTCGAAAGGCGTTTCGAGCCTGAACTTGTAATGTTTCCCCAGCGCTTCAAGCGTCTGCGCATAATAGGGAGAGGAAGATTTCGCCCAGGGCGCAATTGCCCCCTTGCGCAAAGTCAGTTTGGGATTGGGGACGATCAGATCGGGGTCGATCTTCTGTTCGTAGCCGATGCCGCCGCAGGTCGGGCAAGCGCCGAAGGGATTGTTGAAGGAGAAAAGTCGCGGCTCGATTTCTGGGATGGTAAACCCCGACACCGGACAGGCGAATTTTGACGAAAACACCATGTGCTCTGCGGCGTAATGTTTGGAAACATTCGCTCCCGCCGCCGGCGCCAATGGCCTGGCGCCCCCCGACGCCTTATCGGCGAATTCGACCACCGCCAGCCCACCGGCGAGATCAAGCGCGGTCTCGAAACTATCGGCGAGCCGAGCCGACAAATCCTTGCGTACGACAATACGGTCAACGACCACGTCGATGTCGTGTTTGAGTTTTTTATCAAGGGTCGGAGGCTCAGCGATATCGTAGTAATCGCCGTCAATCTTCAGCCGTTGAAAGCCCCGACGCATATACTCAGTGATTTCTTTTTTATATTCGCCCTTGCGGCCGCGCACAACCGGCGCAAGCAAATACAAACGAGATCCCTCCGGCAGCGCCAGCACGCGATCGACCATTTGCGACACCGTCTGGCTCTCAATCGGCAGACCGGTCGCAGGTGAGTAGGGTATGCCGACGCGCGCCCAGAGCAGGCGCATGTAATCGTGGATTTCCGTCACCGTGCCAACGGTCGAGCGTGGATTTTTGGAGGTGGTCTTTTGTTCAATGGAGATCGCCGGCGATAGTCCGTCGATCTGGTCGACGTCCGGCTTCTGCATCATCTCCAGAAACTGTCGCGCATAGGCGGACAGGGATTCGACATAGCGACGCTGGCCCTCGGCGTAGATCGTATCGAAGGCGAGCGACGATTTGCCCGACCCCGACAGACCGGTAAAAACGACAAATTTGTCGCGCGGAATGGTGAGATCGACATTTTTCAGATTATGCTCGCGCGCGCCGCGGATCGCGATGACTTTCGCGTCGGAAAAAGCCTTCTCCACCGCCGCAGCGGCTTTTTTTCTGGTGCCCGCCATGATTGTCGATAGGGTCCAATAGATGAGCCGTTAGCGGCGCTGCTAACTTCCTGCCATGGACCGCAGGTAGAATCCACCGCTACGATCAATGCTTGCGCCTTGCCCGGCGACTGTCCCCAGCCTATCAGTCGGGCGCATGATCCCCGCCCGCAAAAAACCCCTGCATCATCACCTCTACGTTCAGGTCCTTGCCGCCATTGCGCTGGGCGCATTATTTGG
The DNA here is from genome assembly GCA_040399965.1 of Methylocystis sp. Taxonomy (GTDB): domain Bacteria; phylum Pseudomonadota; class Alphaproteobacteria; order Rhizobiales; family Beijerinckiaceae; genus Methylocystis. The sequence continues at coordinate 11,499 of JBBARD010000069.1, forward strand.
TTTTCTGGCTCCCGATTTCGCCGCCCAGCCATGGGTCAAGGCGCTTGGAGACGGTTTCATAAAATTGATCAAAATGGTGATCGCGCCCATCGTCTTTTGCACGGTGGTTTCCGGCGTCGCCCATGTCGACGATGCGCGCAAGATTGGAAGAGTTGGGGTCAAGGCTCTGATCTATTTCGAGGTTGTTTCGACTTTCGCATTGGCGATCGGTCTCCTTGTCGGCAATCTACTGAATCCGGGCGCCGGCTTGGTTGGCGCGCCCGATCCCGCCCTTATTACCCAATACTCAGGGCAGACAACGCCTCGCAGCGGCATCGACTTCCTGCTCAACATCATCCCGGACAGCGCCATCGGCGCCTTCGCCAGGGGCGACATTCTTCAGGTGCTTTTGTTCTCTCTGCTGTTCGGCTTTGCGCTTCAGACGCTTGGAGAGAAAGGGCGCGGCATGCGCGCTTTCGTCGATGACGCCGGTCATGCCGTCTTCGCCGTCATCGCCATCGTTATGAAAGCCGCGCCAATCGGCGCCTTCGGGGCCATGGCCTACACAGTGGGCAAATATGGCTCGGCGGCGCTGGCCGCGCTGGCCTATCTGATAGGCGCTTTTTATCTGGCTTCGGGCCTGTTCGTCGTGTGTGTCCTTGGTCTCATCGCCCGGGCCGCAGGATTTAGCATCTTCCGTTTGCTTTTTTATCTGCGTGAAGAGCTGCTCATCGTGCTTGGCACCTCGTCATCGGAAAGCGCCTTGCCTGCGTTGATGGAGAAAATGGAGCGGCTGGGCTGCTCGAAGCCGGTCGTTGGCCTTGTGGTGCCGACCGGCTATTCCTTTAATCTCGACGGCACTAATATCTACATGACTTTGACGACCTTGTTCATCGCCCGAGCCATGGGTCACGAACTCGATATCGGGCAACAGGCGACTATTTTGCTTGTCGCCATGCTCACATCGAAGGGCGCCAGCGGCGTCTCCGGGGCGGGTTTCGTTACCCTGGCGGCGACCCTCGCCGCCGTCGATCCGGCGCTTGCGCCGGGCATGTCGCTGGTGCTGGGCATTGATAAATTCATGTCCGAATGTCGATCGCTGACAAATTTCATCGGCAACAGCGTCGCCACCATCGTGATCTCGGCATGGGAGGGCGAACTGGATCGGGACCGGCTGGTCCGCGCGCTCAATCCCCGGATTGCGACCGTCGGGAGTTCGGACGAAATCCTCGGCTGAATTGCGCCGCCGCCATCTATTTGCCCGTGATCGATAAGCTTGCGCGATCAAACCCAGAATGATAGGAACAAAAATAGAACAAAGATGATCTGTGGACAAGACCGGCGGGTGCGGTTGTCCGGAGTTTGTTTCGACTAGAGTGCGTTTACGAAATAGGTGGAGAAACGATTATGGCGGGCAGCGTCAACAAGGTGATCCTGATCGGTAATCTCGGCCGCGATCCGGAAGTGCGAACCTTCCCCTCCGGCGACCGCGTTGTTTCCTTCTCGGTGGCGACCACCGAGTCATGGCGCGATAAGAACACCGGTGAGCGCAAGGACCGCACTGAATGGCATAACGTGCAGATTTTCAATGAAAATCTTGGAAAAATCGCCGAGCAATATTGCCGTAAGGGCTCCAAGGTCTACCTCGAAGGCCAATTGCAAACTCGCGAATACACCGACAAGGACGGCAATCAGCGCAAGTCGACCGAGGTCGTATTGCAAAGATTTCGCGGCGAGCTCACCCTGCTGGACAGCAAGGGCGGCGGCGGTCGCGGCGAGGGCGATTACGAGAGCGACGGCTCCTTCGGACGCTCCTCGCCGATGGAGCGGGCTCCGGCGGAACGTCGTCCAGCGGCCGCTCCTGCCGGACGATTGTCTGAGCAACTCGACGACGACATCCCCTTCTAGGCTCAGGACCTATTAAATTTAATTGGTTCATGATTCAAAGGAGTCCTCT
>JBBARD010000070.1:0-13039 GCA_040399965.1 Methylocystis sp.
CGCGCCGGAAGGCAGAGCTCCTGATCCTCCTCGGGCGGCAGATCGACGACGATCAATCCATCAACGCCGGCGGCTCCGGCGTCGCGCAGGAAGGACTCGACGCCGTAAACGTAAATCGGGTTGTAGTAGCCCATCAAAACGATCGGCGTGTCGGCGTCCGTCTCACGGAAGGCTTTCACCAAGGCGATCGTCTTGCGCAGCGTCATGCCCGCCTTCAGCGCCCGCAGCCCCGCAGCCTGAATGGCGGGGCCATCGGCCATCGGGTCGGTGAAGGGCATGCCCACCTCGATCACGTCGGCGCCAGCCGCCGGCAAGGCCCGAAGCAGGTCAAGAGAAGTCTCCGGGTCCGGGTCGCCGGCCATCACGAAGGTGACGAGCGCGGCGCGTCCCTGCGCCCCGAGAGCTTTGAAACGGGCGTCAATGCGGGTGGTCATAAGGCTTTGCGGTCTTTCCGGTTCGGCGGTCGCCCCGCCCCTTTTCGAGCGATGGCTTAGTCCCTCGCCAGCCCCGCGTCCACCCCCGTCGGCTGGTTGAGGGGCGGTCGCCTGCCGGGGAGCCGCGTTCTGCGGCTAGATCGTCACCTGTGCGCCCAGTTCGACGACACGATCGGAGGGGATGGCGAAGAAGTCCGTCGCGTTCGCGGCCTGTTTGGTCAATGCGACATAGAGCTTGTCCTGCCAGACCGGCATTTCCGAGGAGGGGCTTTCCTTGATCGTGCGTCGACCGAGGAAGAAGCTCGTCGTCATGATGTCGTATTTCAACCCCGCCTTGCGCATCGCCGCCAGCGCCGCCGGCACACGCGGGCTTTCCATGTACCCGTAATGCAGAGTGGCGCGATAGAAATCGTCGGAGAGCTTTTCGATCTCGAAACGCCGTTCCGGAGCGACGCGCGGACGGTTTTCGGTTTTGACGCAGATGACCAGCACGCGCTCATGCAAAACCTTGTTATGTTTGAGGTTATGCATCAGCGCCGTCGGCGCGACATTGGGGTCGCTGGTCAGAAAGATCGCCGTGCCGGGCACGCGGGTCGGTTTCGACTTGTGCAGCATGTTGATCAATTCCATCAGCGGCAGAGAGTCGCGATGGGTTTTTTCCGACAGTAGTCGGGTGCCGCGCACCCAGGTCCACATCACGATCATCACGCAGCCGCCAAGCACCAGCGGCACCCAGCCGCCATCGATCACCTTCATGAGATTGGCGGCAAGGAAGGCAAATTCGACGACGAGGAAAGAGGCAGCAAACAGAATCGCCAGCGGCAGCGGCCAGCCCCAGCGCCGCCACGCCACAATGAACAGCAGTGACGTTGACAACACCATCGTTCCTGTCACGGCGATGCCGTACGCGGAGGCGAGGGCGGAAGAGTTCTTGAAGGCGATGACCAGCAACAACACGCCAATCAACAGCAGACGATTGATCCGGCCTATATAGATCTGGCCTTCCTGTGTCGCTGAGGTATGGGTGATTTCCAGACGCGGCAACAGGCCGAGCTGGATCGCCTGCCGCGCAAGTGAAAAGGCTCCGGTGATCACCGCCTGCGCCGCAATCGTTGTCGCCATGGTCGATAGCAGCACCAGAGGCAACAACGCCCAATCCGGCGCCATCATGAAAAACGGATTGTTAACAGCCTCCGGGCGCGACAACACCAGCGCGCCCTGTCCGAGATAATTCAGCAGGAGCGCAGGCAGGACAAAGCCGAGCCATGCAATCTGAATTGGCAGGCGCCCAAAGTGTCCCATATCGGCATACAGCGCTTCGACGCCGGTTACCGCCAGAAAAACGGAGCCGAGAACAACGAAACCCAGCCAGCCGTGCGTTGCGAGGAAGATGATCCCGTGCCGCGGGTCGAAAGCTTTCAGAACTTGTGGCGCGTCAGCGATGTGGGAGCCGCCGAGTAGTCCGATGGACAGAAAAAAGATAATCATGATCGGGCCGAAAAAGGCCGCTACCCGCGCCGTGCCGTGGCTTTGAACCCAAAACAAGGTCACCAGAATGAAAATCGTGATCGGCATCACAAATTCGGTCAAACGATCCGTGACAAGCTGCAATCCCTCAACCGCTGACATGACGGAAATCGCCGGTGTGATGATCGCTTCGCCGGAGAATAGCGCGGCGCCGCCGACACCGAGCAGAAAAGCGATCTTGGTCTGGCGACCCATAGCGGTCTGGGCGAGCGCCATCAGGGAGAGAATGCCGCCCTCTCCACGATTGTCGGCGCGCATGACGAAGAAAATATATTTGATCGTGACGGTGAAGATCAGCGCAAAGATCAGCAGCGAGATTGAGCCGATAACCGCTTCTTCCGTCAACGCGTCGGCTTCAACCTCATGCGCGAGCGACTCCCGCAGGGCGTAAAGCGGGCTCGTGCCGATGTCGCCATAAACGACGCCGATGGAGCCGATGACAAGTCCCACCAGCCCGCCATGCCCATGTTCCTCGCCACCCTCGTGATCAGGCAGGGGATGGAGTTTTTCGCCGGGTTGCATGACAACCGGTTGGGAGGCGCCCGCAGGTTCGATCATGCTGTGATCCTTTATTCCGCTCGGCGCGGGATTATTCCGCTCGGCGCGGGATGCCGCGGGACGCAATGGGAGCGGTTCTGTGGACGAGGCCCCGGCGCAAAGCGGCGGGAACCCCGGCGAGAACTTTGCGACCGGCGCGGCGATATACGCGCTTTTACGCCGCCTGAGAAGCATATTTTGCGCCGCACCAAGCCCGCCATCGGTCAGGCGGCTTGCGTCATCGGCTTGCATCGGGAACATGGCGGATGGTTGGGGAGAGAGAAAATGTCTCAGAACGCGCCCAAAAGCGGTTACGCGTCGGCGATCGGCGCCCGTGCGCCAACAACGATAAAAACCGACGCCTGCGGGCTGGAGACGGGTATGGTCCTTCTGCCTTGCGGGGCGCCCGCCTACATGGCGCGGTCGTCCGGCGGCGGCCAATGGCCCGTCGTGCTGATCGCTCAGGAGATTTTCGGGCTGCACGAACATATTCAGGATGTCGCCCGACGCTTCGCCAAACTTGGCTATTTCGCCATCGCGCCCGATTATCTTATTCGTTATGGCGATCCCGCTGTCGCGCCGGATATTGAGGCGATCAGGGCTATTGTCGTCCGCGTTCCCGACAAGGTTACGCTCGCCGTCTTCGACGACGCCCTCGCTTTTGCGACAGCCCGTGGCGGGGACGCGACGCGCGCCGCCATGGTCGGATTTTGCTGGGGCGGACGCATCGCCTGGCTTTTTGCGGCGCATTGCCCCGATTTGAAGGCCTGTATTCCCTGGTATGGTCGGCTGGATGGCGCGCATACGGCGGAGCAGCCGCGCTGGCCAATCGATCTCGCCCGCGATATTCGTACGCCGACCCTGGGCCTTTATGGCGGCGCCGATCCGGGCATTCCTGTCGATGACGTCGAAACGCTGCGGGCGCGGCTGACGGCGGCGGGCGCGCCCGCCGAAATTGTGGTTTATGATGGCGCTCCGCACGGATTTTATGCGGATTATCGCGACAGCTATCGCGCCGACATCGCGACGCAGGCCTGGAGCCGGATGTGCGCCTTTCTGGTCGCAAATGGAGTCTGAAGCCCCTAAAAGTCGCTGGCGACGCCCTTGACCTCCCAGTCGCCGTAGCGCGCCGGATCGAGCCCCCCGCGCCCGCCAACTTCGGTCGCCTTTTCTTCGGCGTTGGTTAACGCGGCGGCGCGTCGCGCTTCTGCCTCCGCCAGCGCGCGCCGTGCGGCGTCAGTCAGCGCCGGCCGGTCGTCATGGTCTGCGGCGGGCTGTGATGCGCTTTCTTTGATTAGGTTCTCTGTCATTGTTTCTCGCTTCGCGTCATTTCCGCCAATGCAACCCGGCTTTAACGTTTCTCGCCCGCCGCATGTGCTACAATCAAGCAGGCGCAGAGGCATGGAGGCGGCCGGCTCGTGACAGGCGACAATAAATCACATCCGGCCCAGTCGAAACCTAGACGCGCCGCTCGACCGCTGCGCGCCATGAACCGGCAGGGATTTGCGCCCGCCGATGCGGCGCGCGAAGCCGAGGCGGCGCGCACCCCCGGCTTGCCCGCGCGGATTGCCGCCGCCGCCATTCTCGCCGACGTCCTTCAGGGTGGTCATCGCCTCGACGCATGTTTTTCGCCTCAGGCGGTGCCCTCGCGCCTGAACGGCCTTGATCCGCGCGATATTGCGCTAACCCGGTCGATCGTCACCGTTGCGCTGCGTCGACTTGGCGTTATCCGTTATGCGCTGATTGAATTACTGGACAAAGGATTGCCGCGTCAGGCAGGACGTCTGGAGCAAACGCTCATTGTCGCCGTCGCGCAATTGCTGTTTCTGGAGACGACGGCTGATCACGCCGCCGTCGATCTCGCAGTTCGGGCGGCGCGTCTCGATCCAAAATCGGCGGGTTTCGCCGGCCTGGCGAACGGACTGTTGCGCAACCTGCTGCGCCGGCGCGAGGAATTTCTTGATGTCGCGGCGCAGGGCGAACACGATGCGCCGCCCTGGCTCGCACAGCGCTGGCGTCAGCGCTATGGCGCAGAGACCGCGCAGGCCATTATTGTTGCGCAGATGCGCGAGCCGCCGCTCGACCTTACCGTCAAATCCGATCCCCAGCTCTGGGCGGAGCGTCTTGACGGCGTTGTTCTGCCGACAGGCTCGGTGCGATTGCGAAGCCGCGCCGCGATCGTCGATCTTCCCGGTTATGCGGAGGGCGCATGGTGGGTGCAGGACGCCGCCGCCGCCCTGCCTGCGCGTCTGCTGGATGCTCAGCCCGGCGAACGGGTGCTTGACATGTGCGCGGCGCCGGGCGGCAAAACGGCGCAACTGGCGCAAGCGGGCGCAGAAGTTGTCGCGCTGGATCGCTCCGCCGAGCGGTTAAAGTTGCTCGCCGCCAATCTCGAACGCTTGAAACTGCGCGTCGATATCGCGGTCGGCGACGCCGTCGGCTATCAGGCCCAGCCCTTCGACGCCGTTTTGCTCGATGCGCCCTGTTCCGCGACCGGCACGATCCGACGTCATCCGGATGTCGCCTGGACCAAAAAACCCGGAGATATTGAAACGCTGGCTGCGCTGCAAGGCCGCATGCTCTCGCACGCCGCCAAGCTGACGCGGCCCGGCGGCCGCATTGTTTATTGCACCTGTTCGCTGGAGCCGGAGGAGGGCGAGACGCAAATCACACAATTCCTGCGCCGCAATCCCGACTTCCGTCGCAAGCCTTTGACGCCGGCCGACGGGGCGCCGGCGGAATTCATCTGCGCCGAGGGCGATCTGCGCACGCTGCCGTCCTTGTGGCCTGACGCAGAACCGCGTTTGTCCGGAGTCGATGGGTTTTTCGCTGCGCGACTCGTTCGGGAGGGATGATCACCGCGCCGCCAGAGACGAGAAAGCGTCGACCACGTCGAGATAAACATCGCGTTTGAACGGCACGATCAGTTCTGGAAGCCGCGAAAGCTTCTCCCATCGCCAGTCGTCAAATTCCGGCTTGTGCTTGCCGCCGCCCGGCGCATGGATATCGATCTCGCTGTCGTCGCCGGTAAAGCGCAAGGCGAACCATCGTTGCGTCTGACCGACATATTTGCCTTTCCATTTGTCCATGGCCTCCGGCGGTAGATCGTAGCTGAGCCACTGCGGCAGTTCCGAAAGCAATTCGACGCTCGCCACATTCGTCTCTTCGTGGAGTTCCCGTAGCGCCGCCGCAAGCGGGGTTTCGCCTGCATCGATGCCGCCCTGCGGCATTTGCCAGCTGTGCAAATCGGGAACGACGTCGAAAGCGCCCTTGGCGCGTCGCCGGCCGATGAAGGCGAGGCCGGCGCGATTCAACAGGACGACGCCGACGCATGGGCGATAGCGTGGATCGGGTGCGCTCATGGCTTTTTACTCAAGGTTTTCCTTGCCTTCCCCCGCCATTGGGCGTTGTTCCCATCGAGACGACCGGTGCAAGAACGGCCGAGACGGGCGCAAGCGCCAAGCCGCGCTTTTCGAGTCCCGCGAGGAAGCGTGCGATCTGGACCAGCGCTTGCGGCGCAGCGTTGACGAAACCGATGGCGGAGCCCTTTTCGCGCGCCCGCAACTCGAGTTGCGCGAGCGCCGCGTCGATCGCTTGCGGAGGAGCTTGCGCATTAATGGTTGCGTCGACGACGGCGTGGGGCAGAAACAATTCCGGCGCAATTGTCGTCACGCGCGACTGCCGGGCTTCGCCATCGTCGATGAAGTACAAACCACGATTGGCGATGTCGGCGAGCGTTCTGGTCAGCGCGGTGTCGTCCGCCATAAAGCGCCCGCCCAGATAATTGACGACTCCGGCATAGCCGGAAAAGCGGCTCATGAGCCAATGCAAGTCGTCGTTGTCGTGTCCGGCCCTGTCGACGGCGAGCGTATGGGGTCCCGGATCGTTGCGCGGATAGTCGAAGGGCTCCATCGGCGCCTGCAACAGCGTTTCATGTCCGCGCGCGCGGGCGCGGGCCGCAAGTGCGGAGAGATCGCTCCCGTAGGGCGGAAAAGCCAGCGTTACCGCTTCGGGCAAGGCCAGGGCGGCGGCGGTCCCCTGCGGATTGAGTCCGACGCCGCCGACGATGACCGCGATCTTGGGCGCATCGGCGCGCAGGGCGGTCGATGTCACATAGGGTCGCGCATAGACGTCCATGGGCCGAAGCCCCTCGCGACCGACCCGCGGCAACGGGCCATGGGGGCCGGATTCAGTGACGCGCGGGTCTGGAGCCAGCGGCAGGCGCACGCCGGCGCCTTCCGGCTCCACATGCGGCTCCACATGAATGACGCGCGGGCCTGTCGAGGCGGCGTCCGTCCCCCGGCGCACCCGCACCCCGTAGGGGAGTTCTTGCGGTTCATTGTTTGGGGCTTCTTGGGAGGGGGAAGTCGGCGCTGTCACGAGGACCGGCGCCTTTGCCGCGCCGACCGGCGCGGGCGGCGGCGGGAACGGCGGCGCCGGTTCGATGGCGGTCACAACCTCGGGCGACGGCTGCTGAACCAGCGCGTTTCGCCACAGGGCGCCGACCAACGTCGCAAGGGCGAGCCCGCAGAGCGTCAGCGCCAATCGCGGTCCGAGGCGCCTTGCGCGCGCGCGCTTTTCCGGCGTGTCCCGTCCCAGCGGCGCATTGAGGTCGTCGGTCATGCTGCTTTCAATGCATTGAATGGGCGCTGGTCATGCGAATCAATGGCCAAGATAAAGTTTAATCTGCCAATGCGGCCAGCTCTCGTCGAGAGGCTTGCGGGCGCGCTCACGGTTGCGTCGTCAGAACCCCGTCAGCCTCCATCATCTCGAGCAGCATGCCCTCGCGCAGGCCACGATCGGCGATGCGGGTGCGTCTCGCCGGGAAAGTTTCGCGGATCGCCTCGAAAATCGCGCAGCCCGCCAGCACCAGATCGGCGCGTTGGGGACCGATGCAGCCATTGGCGACGCGCTGCTCGAAATCCATCCCCCGCAGCCTGGCGATGGCGCGGGTGGCGTCGCTATCCTGCATCCATAAGCCGTCGACGCGCCAGCGGTCGTAACGTTCGAGACCCAGATGCACCCCTGCCAGCGTGGTGACGGTGCCGGAGGTGCCGAGCAGATGAAAGCGCGGACAGCGCACGGCCTCGGCCGTTGTTTCGGCGAAGTGGCTCAGGGCTTCGCGGGCGCGATTTTTCATTGCCGCGAAGGTTTGCGCATCGACGGTTTTGCCGCCGAAGTGTTCGGCGAGCGAGACGACGCCCAGCTCGAGGGAGGTCCAGCTATGCAGGCCGCGCGCCGGCAGGGCGGCCTGATGGATGCGGGGCGACCGCGTCAGCCAGACGAGTTCGGTTGAGCCGCCGCCGATATCGAACAACAGCACGCTCTCCGCCAGCGGGTCGGCGAGCGAGGAGCAGCCGCGCGCGGCGAATCCCGCCTCGGTCTCGCGATCGATGATCTCCAGATCGAGCCCGGCGCGTTCGCGCACGCGCGCGACGAATTCATCGCCATTGACGGCGCCGCGACAGGCCTGGGTAGCGACGAGGCGGGCGCGATTGACGTTGCGCGCCGCCATTTTGTCGCGGCAAATGCAGAGGGCTTCGATGGTCCTCTCGATCGCCGGTTCGCTGATGCGCCCGGTGCGTCCAAGCCCCTCGCCCAGACGCACGATCCGCGAAAAGGCGTCCACGATATGCAGAAAATCCATGTCGCGGCGGCGTGGTCGGCGCTCGGGCCGGGCGATCAGCAAACGGCAATTATTGGTGCCGAGATCAAGGGCGGCGTAGGTGTGTCTGGCTCCTGTGGCGAGCGCAGGACGCGCGAACTCGCTCGACGGCGCATGTGTCTGCGCCGCCGCGCCGGAGCCGGCTTTGGCTGTGTCTCGGCCCGGCCCTTGCTGGACCGGCCGTTGCGTGCCTGTCAAAACACTCTCCCGCTCCGGACGGCGTCGATACGCTCCCGGGCGACGATTAACCTTTTCAATTCATCTTTTTGCCGGATTGACGGCGCGGGCGCAAGCCGGGCGAAAGCTTCAAGTCGTCCAGGCGACGATCGCGGGCCCAGTCTGGCGAACTCAAAGTTTGTCAAACTCCGGGTCTGTCGAACTCAGACTCTCTTTGAGCCCAAATCTGCGGCAGGCGCAGTGTTGACAGGGCGCGCCGCCCTCTCTAAGTCAGCCTGCGCCTCGCTGCGGCGTCATGCGGCGCGATGGGGGATAGTTCAACGGTAGAACAGCGGACTCTGACTCCGTTAATCTTGGTTCGAATCCAGGTCCCCCAGCCACGCACCTTCAAGATATTATCTGTTTTTGACTGTCTCCGGGGCCGGCGAGTGTTTGCCGTCTTTTCCGTGGCTTGCGACTGCCCGATGGCGCCGACCTCCCTGCAGAGACGCCACATCGGCCTCATCGGCGCCAGAGGACGGCAAACGTCTCTCCGGCCGGTTTTCGCCCCGTCAGAAGGGAAGCGATTTGCTCCTGGTCTTGGGGGTTTGAGGGCGTTTAATCGGGTTTAAAGAGGGATTTCAGGCCAGCGGAGACGCTATATCCAGCCATTGCGAGACTGGCGCAGCATTGCTGGAAGACGATCACGTTCAGTCCAGCGGGAACCCCAGCCGCCGCCACTGCTCGCGCCAGTCGTTGGGCAAATCCCGCGAGAGCGCGATGAGACGCGTCGGCGAGAGGTCGAGGGGCTGGCGGCCATCGAGCATCGCGTGGACGATTGCGGGCGAGAGATAGGCGAGACGCAGAAGCACGGCGAGTTCGTCGCGCCGCAGACCCAGCCGAAGGGCCATGGCGTCGACGCTGTCGTCCTGACCTGAGAGGAAGAGGTTGCGCATGGCGACGGCGCGGGCGATCAGGGCGACAAGACCCGCGTCGACGATCTGAGCGACGCCGTCCCCAATCGCCATCCGCACGCCCTTGCCCGCCCGGCGCAGACAGACGGCGATTTTCATTATGGCGGGATCGACCGCCGGCGCGGTTTCTTCCGGACTGGAGCTCAAGCCGGCGGTCGTTGTTGAGAGCAGGGCGCGTCGATCGATCGACATCAGGAGATGATCGTCGCCCACCTCCACGCGCTGGAGCACGGACCGGGTAAGCGCATGACGCTCGGCTGATGGGAGCGTCGTCCAGCGCGCCGCCAACAGAGCTGCGCCATCCAGCACGGCGCGCTGGGTCGATGCGTCGAGACCGAGTGGCGCGATGATGTCGGCGAGTTCCGATTTTGATGCGAACAGGTCGCGCAGCCGATCCAGGATTAATCCTTCGATATCGCCGGCCGGTATCCGTCGCCCTCTGGGCGCGCCGGAGCGGGGTCCGGCGATCAGCGTCGTTGAAACATAGTAGCGATAGCGCTTACCTTTCCTGACGGCGTGCGAGGGGGAAAGCCGGGCGTTCTCGCTATCGAAGATCAAACCCGCCAACAGGCTCGGCGCTTCCGCGCCTGTCGCCATGGCGCGTTCGCGCCGGCTCTCGGACAGGCGCTCCTGCACGCTCGACCAGAGCGCCTCGTCGACGATCGCTTCATGCTGGCCGGGATAGGAAACGCCCTTGTGAGAGATCTCGCCGCGATAGATGCTGTTTTGCAGCATCAGATACAGCGCGCCGCGCGAGAAGGATGCGCCGCCTGCGAGATCCCCGCTGGCGCCAGCGCGCCGCTTGCTGACGATGCTCTGACGATCGAGCTCCGCCTTGAGCAGCGCGACTGAGCCGAGTTCGGCGTAACGACGGAAGATCAGGCGCACCGTCGTGGCTTCGGCCTCATTCACGATCAGCTTGCGGTCCCTGACATCGTAGCCGAGCGGGACGTTACCGCCCATCCACATGCCTCTAGCCTTGGAGGCGGCGATCTTGTCGCGAATGCGCTCGCCGGCGATCTCGCGTTCGAACTGGGCGAAGGAGAGCAGCATGTTGAGCGTCAGCCGCCCCATGGAGGTCGTTGTGTTGAACTGCTGGGTGACGGAGACGAAAGAAGCCCTGTGGCTATCGAGCACATCGACGATCTTCGCAAAATCCGCGAGCGAGCGGGTCAGGCGGTCGACCTTGTAGACGACAATGATCTGAACCTTGCCGGCTTTGACGTCCTCAAGGAGTTGACTGAGGGCAGGGCGCTCCATGGTGCCGCCCGACAGGCCGCCGTCGTCGTAGAACCGGGGAAGCGCGAGCCAACCGGCATGACGCTGACTGAGGATATAGGCCTCGCAGGCCTCGCGCTGGGCGTCGAGCGAGTTGAACTCCTGCTCCAGCCCCTCCTCGGAGGATTTACGGGTGTAGATGGCGCAATGGATAACCCCGCCCGGCGTGGAGCGCTCAGGCTTGCGCATGCGGGTTTCCGGAAACAGCGACAGAACCGCCTGAGCGTTTTCTGAGACCAAAGAAGCGGGGACCGGACCAATGGGCGCCGGTGATCTCGCGGGCGATCAGCGTCAGGGACCGGTAGCGCTGGCCATTCCACTCTAAGCCGTCGGCGCCGACCAGCACGGTGTGGGTGACGCCGCGCCATTCGCGAATGAGCCGCGTGCCGGGCTTGAGAGAGATCGGCGGCGTCGACTTTCGCAAATCTCCTTTAGACGCCCCGGCGTCAACATCGGCCTGTATCCGTTCGAGCTTGCCTAAAATGGACCGGGAGAGGCCGCCGAGCGACCTCTCCTGAAGCTTGTAGAGGATGCCGCGAAGAAGGAGATCGCGGGATATCCGCATCGGCGGCGACTGACGATGCAGGCTTTTCCATGCATCGCGCAGTTCGAAGAGCGTCAGGGCGGAGAGGCGGTCGAGTTCCGCCGCAACGTCGATCCGGGGGCGGCTCATCTCAGCCGGCGCGCCGTGTCTTGATCCGATAGCGACGGACATCGTCGGTATCCTTCGCGCTCGACAGGGCGAAGCCCATCTTCTTCTTGACCGTTCCGGCCATGAAGCCGCGCACGCTGTGCTGCTGCCAGTCGGTGGCCTGCATCATCTCGGCGATGCTGGCGCCCTCCGGTCGCGAGAGCAGGGCGAGGACGCGTTCCCGCTTGGTCGTACGGGGCGCCCCCGCCTGATCGACGACGGTGTGAACCCGCGCTTCAGTCGCCGACGGCGGCGTTGCGCGTCGGGAGGCAAGACGAGCACTCGTTGCGGATTTTTTCGACGTCGTGTTTTGGGGTGCTGTTGATTTAGTCATCGTGTTTTTTCGCGCCGAGGATGTTGTCGCCACGTTTATTGACGCTGAGCTTTTTGGTGTAGTGAAATTTGACGATGCGTTTTTCGACGCCGCAATTTTCGGCGCTAGAGATTTCGGCGTCGTGGTTGTTATCGACATGGTTTTTGGCGGTGTTGAAATTGTCGATGTGATTTTTGCAACCGTGGAATTTATCGACGTGTTTTTCTTCGACGCGTTTTTTGGCGTCGCGGTCTTTCTGGCGGATTGAACAGACATGATCGGGCTCCTCTAGTGGTGCGGAAGTGACGTCCGCACCGCCCGAAGCCCCGCAAATCGCGAGGCGAGCCCTGAGGTTGGCGGCTCCCAGGCCGCCGTCGTGTTATGCGAACAGCAATGCGTACGGTTTTACGCAAGTCCAGTCGGTTCGTGAGGGGATCACACGGAGATTAATTGGATTGAATTGAAGGGAATGCGTTAAGTTTGAAACAATAACCGAAACAATCAAAGGCCGTGATATGATTCCTATCGACAAATCTACCGTAAGAATGCATCCCATTAGGATCGGGGATGTGGATGAACCAGAAAATCTTTGATCATCAATCAAAATTATGTCCCACACGCCCTGAACCGAGACAACCTCAATCACAAATTTTGTCCCAAATGCGCTGAACCGGGACACCTATTGGGTCGCTTCGAACTGCCGCAGGAGACCTGCCAGCGTCATATTTTCCGCGATCGCGTCATGTGGTATCAGGGCATAGCGCCACGATTTGCCGTTGTAGCTTGCCGCGTGATTACTCGCATGCCTACACCATTCGAGTGCTGAATCGCGCTTCGCCAGCACCTCGGGCTCGTTCATTTGGTTGGCGGCCTTGGGCTCAAGCATCAGGATGCTGTCATCCGTCTCTGCGACAAAGTCCGGCTGGTACTCCTGAAGGTCAGTCCCGCTGCGATAGAACAACTGAAACTGTCCGCGCGCAGGCTTAAACCACTTTTGCGCCTCTCGATCGAGAATGACCGCAAGCTTGCGTTCGGCGTCCGACTGAAATTTCTGCGTAGGATACAGGCACTTCTGGAAACCGCCGAAGAGGTAGCGAGCCATGTTCGTCTTGTCCGCCGGGGCTTGTCGGAAGTCGAGCGGGGCCTCTCCCGCCGCCGCCGTATAGGCGCTCTTTCGCAGCTCGGTGAAGCCACGCGTGACGACCACTTCATGATCGACCTGTGTGTCCTGCCAAAAGTACGTTTGCATCTGGGCATGGACGAAGCGGGCAATCTCCTGTTGATAGAGGCGCAGGATCTTGCGGACGTCGTCTTCCGGATGCGTTGCCAACAGATGGTTTGCCACCTGTGACGCAAGGTCGTAGAGCAGATCGGCGTGTTCGTCGTAGGCCACGTCATCAAAGTCTATGAGGCCGCTGACGATGTAGTCCTCCAGCCGCTGTTCATCGATATTGCCGGCGCCGA
>JBBARD010000071.1:0-12817 GCA_040399965.1 Methylocystis sp.
CCTGCGCGATCTGCATCACCTGTTCCTGATAGATGATGACGCCGAAGGTCTCCTTGAGGATCGGCTCAATAGCGGGGTGGATGTAATCCGGCTCCTCGTCGCCAAGTTTCACCGCGCAATAGGTCGGGATGTTCGCCATCGGACCGGGGCGATAGAGCGCGACCAGCGCGATAATGTCTTCGAAGCGGTCGGCGTGCATCTCCACAAGCGCCTTGCGCATGCCGGCGCTTTCGAGCTGAAACACGCCGACGGTCTCGCCGCGTCCAAGCATGGCGTAGGTCTCGGGATCGTCGAGCGGAGCGCGATCAAGGTCGAACTCGGGAACGCGACGTCGAACGAGGTCGCTCGCCATGGCGAGAACTGTCAGGGTTTTGAGGCCAAGAAAGTCGAATTTAATCAGCCCGGCCGGCTCGACCCATTTCATGTTGAACTGGGTCGCCGGCATGTCGGATTTGGGGTCGCGATAGAGCGGCGTCACCTCATGCAGCGGCCGATCGCCGATGACGATGCCGGCGGCGTGAGTTGAGGCGTTGGAGTAAAGACCCTCCAGCGCCCCCGCGATCCTGAACAGACGCGCGACCCGCTCCTCTTCCTTCGCCGCATCGCGCAATTTCTGTTCGCTGGCCAGCGCTTCGGCCAACGTCACCGGCTTGGCGGGATTTTGCGGCACCAGCTTCGCCAGCTTGTCGACCTGCCCGAGCGGCATCTCCAGCACGCGGCCGACGCTGCGCAAGACGCCGCGCGCCAGAAAAGAGCCGAAGGTGATGATCTGGGCGACCCGATCGGCGCCGTATCGCGCGCGCACATAATCGATCACCTCGCCGCGCCGGGTCTGGCAGAAATCGATGTCGAAATCCGGCATCGAATTACGTTCGGGATTGAGGAAGCGCTCGAAAAAAAGCCCAAAGCGCACCGGATCGAGATCGGTGATGGTCAGCGCCCAGGCGACCAGCGAGCCAGCGCCGGAGCCGCGGCCCGGCCCGACCGGAATCCCCTGTGACTTGGCATATTTGATGAAGTCGGAAACGATCAGAAAATAGCCCGGAAAGCGCATCTTCTCGATGACGCCCAATTCGTAGTCCAGCCGCTCGAAATAGTCGTTGCGCGCGCGTCCCTCCGCCGGACCATGGGCGGCGAGCCGCGCTTCAAGCCCCTCAAGCGATTGACGTCGCAATTCTGCGGCTTCGATCTCGTCGAGCGAGCGCGCGTCCGGCGAGCTTTGGATAAAACGCGGCATGATCGGCTTGCGGGTCTGCGGCCTGTAACTGCAACGCCTTGCGATTTCGATTGTGTGCGCCGTCGCCTCCGGCAGATCGGCGAAGAGATCGCGCATCTGATCGCGGGTCTTGAAATAGTGTTCGGGCGAGACCCGCCGACGCTCGGCCATGCCCGTTACAGCGCCCTCTGCGATGCAAAGCAGCGCGTCATGCGCCTCGAAATCGCCGAGCGAGGCGAAATAGGGCTCGTTGGTCGCCACCAGCGGCAAGCCGCGTCGGTAGGCGAGATCGAGCAAATAAGGCTCGACGTCCCGTTCCTGCGGCAATTTGTGGCGTTGCAGCTCGACATAGAGTCGGCCGTCGAACATCGGCTCCAACGCCGCCAGACGCGCCCGGGCGCGCTCGATCTGACCAGCTGCGATGGTCCGGTCGAGACCGCCGTCTGGACCGCCGGTGAGAGCGATCAAGTCCGCCGACGTCTCCGCCAGACGGCCCAGAGAGATTTGCGGCGCTTCGCCCGGCGGCGTCTCCAGATAGGCGCGCGAGGCCAGAAGCATGAGATTGCGATAGCCAGCCTCGGATTGAGCGAGCAGAACAACATTGCCGAAACGCTCGTCACGCGCGGTCGCGGCGCTCGATTCCGCGTCTGCGAAATCGACGCAGAGCTGAATCCCGGAAATCGGCTGAACGCCGGCTTTGGCCGCCTTTTCAGAAAACTCCAGCGCTGCAAACAGGTTATTGCTGTCGGTGACGGCTAGCGCAGGTTGCCCGTCGCGTACGGCGAGATCGATCAGCTTGCCCAGCGCTAGCGCGCCCTCACGCAGGGAGAAGGCGGTGTGGACATGCAGATGGACGAAACCAGCGTCGTTGTTGGCCATGGTCCAGTGTAGCCGAGTCGCGCCTGATGGCGGAACGGCGGAACGGCGGCCATCCACAAGCGTCGCATGACGTCGAGCCGTGGGACGACGAAAACCCGATAAAAAAGCCCGGCAGGACATGTCCTGCCGGGCTTCTTGACCCGATGTCGCGGGGAGGACGACCGGGAATTACTCCGCCGGGGTCAGCTTGCGCGCGGCGGCCTCGAAGGGCTTGAAGGCGTCCTTGGCCATCGCCGAATACAGTTCGCCGATCTTCGTGGATCCGGCGACGAAATCCTCATAGGCGCTCTTGGCGAATTCTGTCTGCAGATGGACCGCCTCGTCCATCTTCTTGACCGTGATCAACTTTTCAGCGAGTTCGCGGCTCTTCTCGAAGGATTTCTTGGTGTAATCCGACGTCTCGGCGGCGATGCTCTGCCATCCCTTGGTGACCGCTGCGGACGCCGCCGTCAGGGCCTCAAACTGATCCTTGCCGAAATTCTGCGCTTTATCGAAACCAGCCATATGTCATCTCCTTTGTTATTTCGGGTCGCTACCGCGAAGGGAATCTCCGCGAGCCTGATCCTGGATGCCGATGGTCGAAATATATGCAGCGCACAAATTTTGTCAAGAAAAATGTTGCGGCGCACCATTATCAAAATTGGCAATATTTAACCTCGGAGTAACCCGGGTCTCTTAGCGTAACCGGCTGTGACGATTTCGCGACGGCGCGTATTCGCTGTCGCAGCATTCAGGGTGCGTAACAATGACTAAACCGGGTCTCCTGGACCGCCTTGCGCAACCGCGCGCGCTGGCGGCCATCCTCGCAGCCGTCATGGGCTGCATCGCTATCACGGCGATACCAGCGGAAGCCCGACGTCATCGTCATCACGTGCGTCATCACGCCTATCACCATCGATTTGCGCATTATCGCAGCGTCGCGCGCAGCAGCGGCGATCGGATCGTCGGCGAGCATCGCGGTTTTGCCGCGATCGTCGTCGACGCCAACAGCGGCCGCACGTTATACGCGCGCAACGATAATGATTTGCGTCATCCCGCGTCGGTCACAAAGGTCATGACGCTCTATCTGCTTTTCGAGCAACTCGAAAAGGGTCGGATGCGTCTGGATACGCCGCTGATGATTTCCGCGCGCGCGGCGGCTCAGGCTCCCTCAAAACTGGGGCTGGCTCCCGGAGAGACCATCAGCGTCGAAAACGCCATCAAGGCGCTGGTGACCAAATCAGCAAACGACATCGCCTGCGCCGTCGCCGAAAACATCGGCGGGACCGAAGAAAATTTCGCCCGTATGATGACTCGCAAGGCTCATGCGCTCGGAATGAGCCGAACGCATTACGAAAACGCCTCCGGTCTGCCGGACCCGGCGCAGGTTACCACAGCGCGCGATCTCGCTGTATTGGGACGCGCCATACAAGACCGCTATCCGCGCTATTATCGCTATTTCTCGACGCATGTGTTCGCCTACAACGGCGCCCTGCATCCCAATCACAATCATCTGCTTGGCCGCGTCGAGGGCATGGACGGCATCAAAACCGGCTACACCCGCGCCTCGGGCTTCAATCTGCTCACCTCCGTGCGCCGTGATCGCCATCACATCGTCGCCGTTGTCATGGGCGGCGTCACCGCCGGCGCGCGCGACCGCATCATGGCCGATCTGATCGAGCAAAACATTTATGACGGCGCGGATGTGCGAACGGCGTCGGCGATCACAGAAAGCTCCCCCGCGGAGGATGTCGTCACGACGGCCTCAAACGCCTATTTGCCCTCAAGTCTCGGCCGCGCCATGGAGCGTGTGGCGCAGGTCGTGACGCCCCGCGCCCCCGAGCCGCAGCTTGAGAATGTTATCGACAATACGCCCGCAGAGCCCGCCGTCGTTGAGCGCCGAAACGCCTACGCGCCGGACATCGATCCAGAGCCGCTCGCCAGCCTGCCGCCGGCGGCCCCGGCGCGCGGAAAGGCCGTCGTCGTCGCGATCGAGAAAACCGACAAAGCCGTCAAGATCGAGAAACTCGCGCACAACGACAACAAACCGGCGCCGCTGTTCAAGTCGACAGGCGATAAAACGGCGCCGATCGTTCGCCCGGCTTTCGTGCCCGGACTGATCCAGAAACAGGTTGCCCAGAACCTCGCGGACAGAAAAAAAATGCCTGCGGGCAAAATGCAGACGGCCCTCGCCGATGGGTCAACGACCAGCCGCGTGATGAAATCGCGCGACGTCACCCTCGCCAACGCGACAACGCCCTCCGCTCTCCGGGCGACGACTGCGGCGTCTGCGCCTGCTGCACGCCCGGCGCGCGCAGGCTGGATGATCCAGATCGGCGCTGCGGAGAATCCGGAGAAAGCCAATCTTCTGCTGGCGCGCGCGCGCGCGCAGCTTCAGGGTTTCCCGACGACCGCCAGGGCGTTCACCGAGAAAGTGCAAAAAGGTAACGAAACGCTTTATCGCGCCCGTTTCGCCGGACTCGAGGAGCAAAGCGCCGAGTCGACCTGCAAGGCTCTGAAGCGCTCCGGCTTCGCCTGCTTCACAACAAAGAATTGATCGGGGGCTGGAAAGACAATGTCCGCGATCTGGGATCACCCCTCCGAACAGCGTATCGGCTCACTGTCGCCGGCGCAGAAGAACATCCTTGGCCTCGTTGACCCGCGCCGCGAGATCGGTCGCCCCGCCAAGGTCTGGATGAAACTTCTTCATCAGGTCACGATGCGCCCGCGCGATATCGGCGGCGCCGGCGCCCTTTTTCAACCCGAGAATTTCATAGGCTTCATCCTCCGACATCGCCGCAGCGCGACGACGATCGACCGTCTCTCCCGCTTGAGCGCGCCGCGCGTCGTTGTGAGCATCTCCTGCCGCGCGCCATCCGGGAAAGCGGCGATCCAGATAAGACTCTAGCAACCGCGCGCCGTCGGGGTCTTCGTCCAGGCAGAGTTCATAAAGCTCGAATAATGCGCTGCGCGACAGACTGGCGAGCGTCTTTCCTTCATCAGCGCCAGCGAGGATGACGCCGCTCATGGCGCCAGTGGCGTGATCCAGCTCCATCTCGATCATGGCCGAACGAACCCGCGACATCCCTGCCCTGCCGGCGCCGGCAGGTCGCGTTCCCGGCGGCGCGACGACGCCGCGCAACAGCCAGGCGCCGAAACAGCCGAGCGCAAGACCTATGTCGATACGTCCGCGCAACAGCATCAGCCCGCCCACAAACAATGCGGCGAATCCGCCGCCGTAGCGCACAAGTCGGGCGAGGAGGGCCGGCGAGGCCTTGACGTAGGCCTTCAACATCATGAAGACGAGCGCCAGTGCGAGAATACCCATCAGGATCGGCATGTTCAGGGCGTTCCAATCTGCGCCAGCAGGAGACGCGCGGCGTCTTCGCCGGATTTTGCGCGTTTTTCCAACGCCGGCAAGCCGCCTGCCGCATAGGCGGCGACGGCGGCAAGCAATTCTCTGAGCCGATGCGGCGCCGAGGCGTCGAAAACTGCATGAGCCCCGCCGGTCAGACGCGCGAGTTCGCGGAATGCGGCGGCGGCGGCGGGATCGGCGCCTTCCTGAAACAGGAAGGATTTGACGCCGAGGAGACCCAGTTCGCCGGCCGTCCGGGCAAGGGAGTCAACGTTTTCCTCCATCGCATCGCCAATATACACCAGCGCGCCTACCGGCGCAGCGCGCGCCTCGTCGCGGGCGTGATTCAGAACACGTCCAATCTGGGTCTTGCCGCCCTGACAGGATATGCCGGCCATCAACCGGCCAAGCCCCTCGCCGCCGTTGACGAAACGCGAGGCGCGACATTCGTCGAACCCTCGGAAATAAACCAACTGCACCTCAAGCCCGCCCTGCCCCGCCGTCGCGCGGAACATTTCGCCTTGTATCGACTGGGCGAGGTCCCAGGTCGGCTGACGACTCATCGTGGCGTCGAGGGCGAAGATCAGTCTCCCGCAGCCGCGGGCGGGGGCGAGCGCATCCGCCTTTTCAAGAAAGGCGTCGACGGCGCTGGTCGACCGCCGTCGCGGCGTCGTCACTTTTCGCTGTTCGTCGCTCACGGCGTTTCACGCGGGTTGTTGAAGCTGCTATTGTAAATCGTCAGCAAACGACGGCAAAACAAGTGCCGCTGGCGACCATCAACAAGGACGCCTCCCAGGGACGCCTGCAATGACGACGCTCCTCTCCGCTGCGCTGCCGCACCCAACGCCGATCGCCGCCTTGCCGGCGCAGGACAGCGTCCTTGTGCAGGATTTGATGCGACGCTTCGCGCGTCGTCTCCTCGACGGAGGCGTCAGGGTTGGCGGCGTCACCCAGACTCGCGACGAGGGCTCTGGGCGCGGACGCATCGTGCTGCGCGATGTGCAGTCGGGCGCAGATTATCCAATTTCTCAGGATCTTGGACCCGGTTCGGTCGCCTGCAATCTCGACAGCTCGGAGCTTGCCCTCGCCTGCGCGGCGGTGGAGCGCGCGGCGCGCAGCGGCGCCGGTTTGATCGTGATCAGCAAATTCGCCAAGCAGGAAGCCGGCCGGGGCGGCCTGTGCGACGCCTTTCGCGCGGCGATGAGCGCGCGCATTCCCGTGGTGGCGGCGGTGTCGCCCCATTTCCGGGACGAATGGCGCGCCTTCGCGGGGCCGCTCGCCGAAGATGTCGCGCCAGAACTCGACGCGTTGCTGGACTGGTGGCGACGCGTAGGCTGTCAGGTTTCGTGACCCGGCGTCGCCCGGCGAGTCTCACTTGCGCCAAACGTCACGCCGTCTGCGCCTGGGCCTCCTGAGTCGGCTCGACGCAATCGACGATCGCCAGAACCTTCTCCTTCAATTCTTCCAGCTTATAGGGCTTGAACAGATATTCGCTGGCGCCCGACGTGATCGCCGCCTGGCGATACTCCGGCGTGAGATTGCCGGTGTTGAGAATAAAGGGCGTATCGGTCGTGGTCGGCTTGGCGCGCACTTCCTGAAGAAACTCGCAACCGTTCATCAACGGCATGTCGAGATCGCTGACAATAAGATTGGAATTGCCGTCTTCGAGCCAGTCCAGCGCGTCGTAGGCGTCGACGAACAGCTTGATGTCGCGAAAGCCGATCCGCCTCAGCATGAGGCCGACGCTTTCGAGAAAATGCCTGTCGTCGTCAACGACGACGGCGGTGTCAAAACATTTGTTGCACATGACGTCCTGCCCGAGTTGCCGTTGACGTTACGCAGGTCGGAGGCGCTCAGGCAATCGAAGCCTGTCGGCAAGACGTTTATTCCGTTAAGGAAGATAGATAATCTTCTGTTAAACGCATTGCGCCGGCGTCATCTTACCGACGGCGCGTAGAGCAGTCCGCCCTTGGTCCAGAGGGCGTTCATGCGTCTTTCCATGCCGAGCGCACTGGAGGGCCCGAGATTTTTGTCGAAGACGTCCGCATAATTCCCGACATGCTTGATGACGCGATAGACCCAGTCGGCGTGTAGCCCAAGACCGGCGCCAAAGTCGCCCTCGACCCCGAGCAACCGGCGAATGGCGGCCTTCTGAGAAATCATAGCTTCATCGACGCCAGCTTTCGAGACGCCCAACTCCTCAGCGTCGATCATCGAATTAAGCGTCCAGCGCACCAGCGCATACCACTGGTCGTCGCCCCGGCGCACCACCGGTCCTCGCGGGGCCTTGGAGATCAGGCCCGGAAGAATGTCGTGTTCGCCGGGTTGGGCGAGTTCTTGTCGCGTCGCGTAGAGCTGCGCCGTATCGTCGCTTAAGGCGTCGCACTGGCCAGCGGCGTAAGCCGCCGCCGCCGTTTCCTCTGTCGGGAAGCCGTGGACCTCGAAAGTCGCGTTGCGGCTTTGGAAATGATCGGCCAGCGCCAGCTCTTGAGGGCTCGCGCTCTGCACGCAGACGCTGACGCCAGATAGATCCTTCGCAGAGGCGAAAGACCGGCTCCGCCGAACCATGAACCCCTGTCCGTCGTAAAAGGATACGCCGACATAAAGCGCCCGCTGTGCGGCGTCGCGCGAAAGAGTCCATGACGCCGAACTGGCCAGAATGTCGACCCAGCCGCCGAGCAGCGGTCCGAGACGCTCGCGCGCCGGCAATTTGATGATGGTGATTTTATCAGGATCGTCAAAAATCGCCGCCGCTAACGCCCGGCAAAAATCGACATCGAAACCCCGCCAGCCGCCCGAGCCGTCGGGCTCGGCGAAACCGGGCTGCTCAACAACGCCGCAATTCAGCCGATCCCGCTTGACGATCTCGCCCAGCGTAGGGCCTAAATCGCCCTGCGCCAGCGCCACGCGCGCGGGGGTCGCCGCGCCGACGAGAACAATCATCATGGCGACGGTCAAGCGTCTAATGTTCATGGGCGCTCCGGAGAAATGTAGTCGTTCAAACCGGCCTGAAATCGATTTGCAAATATGATCTCCGAAGAGGCGACACAAGAACAGCAGGCGAAAGAAGATCGGCAATGCGGGAGAAAAAGACGGATCGCTCCGACGCCAGCTCCGCCCGGAGGCGACCGGCGACTCTGGTGACCCTGGCGGGCCGCGATCCGGCGGCCCATCACGGCTTCGTCAATCCGCCCGTCTACCGCGGCTCGACGGTGCTGTTCCCCTCCGTCGCCGCCATCGAAGCTCTCGACCAGCCCTACACCTACGGCACGAAGGGCACGCCCACGACGCGCGCGCTGGAGCGCGCCTGGAGCGAGATCGCCGGCGCAGCCGATACCGTTCTGGTTCCCTCGGGACTCGCCGCCATCGATCTTGCGTTGCTGACTGCGACCCACGCCGGCGCGCATGCGCTCGTCGTCGACGCCGCCTACCAACCGACACGAACATTTTGCGATACGATTCTGAAACGATTTGGCGTGACTACGCAGTATTACGATCCGCTGATTGGCGCCGATATTGCGCAGCTGATCCGGCCAGAGACCACGGCGATTCTGCTCGAGTCGCCCGGCTCGCAGACAATGGAGATCCAGGACGTCCCCGCCATCGCCGCTGCGGCGCATGATAAGGGCGTTTGCGTTATTCTGGACAACACCTGGGCGACGCCCCTGTTCTTTGCGCCGCATCGCCACGGCGTCGATCTCGCCATTGAAGCCGGCACCAAATATCTCTCGGGCCACGCCGATCTGTTGATCGGACTGGTTTCGGCGAACGCCCATTGGGCGAAGAAGCTGCGGGCGACCTTCAACGCCTTCGCCATCGGCGCCGGACCGGACGACGCCGCCCTGGCGTTGCGCGGTCTGCGCACGATGCATCTGCGGCTGCGCGCGCAGGAACAGGCGGCGCTGGAGATTGCGCGCTGGCTCGCGACGCGGCCGGAAGTGTCGCGGGTGCTGCACCCCGCCCTGCCGGATCATCCCGGCCACCCCTTGTGGCGTCGTGATTTCGCCGGCGCTTCGGGCGTGTTTTCAATCGTGCTCAAGCCCGTCTCGAAAACCGCCGTCGCGGCCTTCGTCGATGGTCTCGAACTCTTCGGGATCGGCTTCTCGTGGGGCGGTTTCGAGAGTCTTATTCTGCCCTTTGACTGCGCATCCTACCGCACGGCGACGATCTGGGCTCCTGAGGGACCGACCCTGCGTCTCTCCATCGGACTGGAGGATGTGGAGGATTTGAAAGCCGATCTGGCGGCCGGACTGGCGCGGCTCGGCGTTTAATCCTTCGGCTCGCCGCCAAAAGCCAGAATGATCTCCCGCAACGCCGGTTCGTCGACCTGCTCGGCGGCGATCGCCGCCGGAAACCAGTGCGCCGCGCGCTGGTTTTTTTCCGGCCAGCTTTTGCTCTGCTTCAGGAACAGCAAGGGAAAAACCTCAACTCTGCAGGTCACGCTGACCGCGTTTTTCAAACGCTTTTCGTATTCGTAGGCGCCGATCGGGCTTTTCTCGATTTTGCCGCGCAAGCCGGCTTCCTGTCGGGCCTCGATAGCGGCGGCGATATGCGGCTTGCGGCCTTTCATCGGCCAGCCCTTGGGGATCACCCAGCGACGCGTATCGCGCGAGGTGACCAGCAGGATCTCGACGCCGTCCTCGCTCATGCGCCACGGCAAGGCGCCTAATTGCGCCCGCGGCGTCGCACGGTCTTTCTTTTTGGGTTTTTGGGTTTTGTCGGATTTGTCCGCCTTCATGTCAGCAGACTCGCTGCAAGGTAGAAGGCGGCGGCGATCAGCCCCGCCATCGGCATGGTGATCACCCATGCGACCACGATTTTCATGGCGATGTTCCAGCGCACCGCCGATGCGCGCCGTGCGGCGCCGACGCCGACGATGGCGCCGGTGATGGTGTGCGTCGTGGACACAGGCACGCCCAGAGCCGTCGCCAGAAACAGGATGATCGCGCCGCCGGTTTCGGCGCAGAAGCCCTGCATCGGCGACAAACGGGTGATTTTGGAGCCCATGGTGTGAACGATCCGCCAGCCTCCAAACAGCGTGCCAAGTCCCATCGCGAGCTGGCAACTGATCACCACCCAGAACGGCACCTCGAATTTGGCGTCGGCGCCCGCGTGAGCGTAAAGCAGCACAGCGATTATGCCCATCGTCTTCTGCGCGTCATTGCCGCCATGTCCCAGCGAATAGAGGGACGCCGAAACAAATTGCAGGGTCCGGAACAGCCGGTCGACCGCCGCAGGCGTGCGACGCACGAAGATCCACGACACCGCCAGCACCAGCAACAAAGCCAGCACAAAACCCAGCAGCGGCGAGAGCACGATGGCGGAGGCAGTCTTGCTCAGACCCTGCCATACGATGGCGCTAGTTCCCGCCTTGGCGACGCCCGCCCCGACCAGACCGCCGACCAACGCATGCGAGCTCGACGAGGGAATGCCCAGCACCCAGGTGATCAAATTCCAGGCGATGGCGCCCATCAGCGCGCCAAAGATCAGCCGGTCGTCAACAAGATCGGGCGAGACAATTCCGGAACCGACCGTCTGCGCGACATGCAGGCCGAAGAACAGAAAGGCGATGAAATTGAAAAAACCCGCCCAGAACACGGCATATTGCGGCCGCAGCACCCGGGTCGACACGATGGTCGCGATGGAGTTCGCGGCGTCGTGCAGGCCGTTCAGAAAATCGAAGGCCAGCGCCACCGCGATCAGGCCGTAGAGAAAATAATCGGCCGTGGCCATACGCGCCGCCTCAGAGATGTTCGATGACGATGGCGGTCACCCGATTGGCGATGTCCTCGAAGCCGTCGACGACCTTTTCGAGGTGTCCGTAAATCTCGGCTCCGACGATGAAACCCATCGGATCATTGGCGCGATGAGTATGGAACAGGGTCTTGAGGCCGAGATCGTGGATACCGTCCGCCTCATCCTCGATCTGCGAGATTGCCTCGCCGAAACCGTTGAGCCGCGACGAATTGGCGCCGATGTTACGCAAAAGCGGCAGCGCGTCGCGCGTCAGCTGCGACGCCTGCACGATGATGTCCCCCATGCGCTGCATCGAGGGATCGAAGTCGCGCACCTCGTAAAGTAGCGTGGCCTTGCCGGTCTGATGCATCTGATCGATGGTGTCGTCCATCGCGCAGATCAGATCGCGGATATCGCTGCGGTCGAATGGCGTGATGAAGGTGCGGCGAACGGCAAGCAGAGTCTCGGCGGTTATCTCATCCGCCCTGTGCTCGTGCTTTTTGATCTCGCGGGCGCAGACGAGTTGATCGTCGCCGCCGTTGAGCAGCCCGCGAAGGGCCGCCGCGCCGGAGACAATCGTTTCCGCGTGACTTTCGAAGAGATTGAAGAAACGCTCTTCCTTCGGCATGAGCGCCTGAAACCACGATAACATCTGGCGCCCCCGTCGCTGTCACAAAAACGTCATAAACGATCCGGCGCTGGTAGCCCGGCCCGACGGGTCTTGTAAAGCGCAATTAAGCGTCATGCGCGCGACGACAACGCGGCGAAAAGCCCCCCCCTGACGCATCGCGACTGTGCGCGGACACGCTAGCGCGCCGCGGCGGGGGGCGACGAGGCCGACGCGGCAGGCGCGACCGGAGACAAATCGCCGCTGCGGCGCATCAACCCGAGAACGCTGGCGCGCTGACGCGGCGCGACAAAACGCGCCTCGGCCAGCGGCACCAGACCCTGGCGTCCAAACACCAGCGGTCCTTCGTCCTCAATAACGAAATCGCCGGTTTGCAGGGTGGGATCGGTGCGGGCCGCGTCGCGCGAATAGGCCGCCGAGGTCGAGGGATCGTTGCAGGAGCAGCGAGCGGAGGCGTCGGCGCGGCCGGCGAGCGACTCAACCAATGCCTTGTAGGTTTCTCCGCGCGAATTGCGGGCGGACTCGATGCTCGCGCCATCGAAGATTTCGACCGTCGCCGAGGGACAGGCGAAATTGCAGGATTGCTGACGCGTGGCACGCGAGGATTTGATCAGGGGAAAGAAATATCCATCGCAGGTGCGCACGCAATAGCCGCCAGCGTGCGTTGCGCCCCGGCCGCCGCCGCCGCCCCCGCCGGCGGGCTTCTTCGCCGGTCGCTTCGGGCCGAAGCGAACGTCGCCGCTCGGCGTTCTGGTCTCGCGTTGCGCCGGGGCCTCCTGTTCGGGTCCGAAGAGAAAATCGAGGAGATCCTGGGCGTCGGCCGGCGTCGTCGCGAGCAGCGAACACAAGGCGAGGAGAAACGCTGATCCGGTCAGAAAACCACGCCGCATGTCACATGCTCTTTCTTTTCATCCAACGGCGCCCGACCCCGACGCGTCTCGATCCCTGGCGACCCCGGAAGGATTCGAACCTCCGACCCACTGCTTCGAAGGCAGTTGCTCTATCCAGCTGAGCTACGGGGCCA
>JBBARD010000072.1:0-11280 GCA_040399965.1 Methylocystis sp.
GCCAGCAAGGCGCCGACGCCCGCCGAAGGGAGTGTGGTCAGCACGGTAAAGGGATGCGCAAAACTTTCATACAAGACCCCAAGCACGACATAGATCGCGAACATCGCCGCCAGAATCAGCCATGGGGCGCTGGCGAGAGACTTATCGAACTCAGCGGCGTCGGCGCTGAACACGCCAACAATCGACGAGGGCATGCCGATGGCTGTTTGCGCCTGCGCCAGCAGCTTTATCGCCTGCCCGAGAGAAACGCCTTTGGCGAGATCGAAACTGATCGTCGAGGCGGGAAACTGATCCTGATGGGCGATCGACAGCGGCGCCGCCGCATGTTCGATGCGCACAAAGGAGCCAAGCGGCGTTTGCGGACCGCCGCCCATTGGAGCCACATAGAGTTTCTCCAGTGCGGCGGCGTCATGCTGATATTGCGGCGCGGCCTCAAGGATCACCCGATACTGGTTGGACTGCGTGTAGATCGTCGAAATCTGACGTTGGCCGAATGCGTCATTCAATGCGTCGTCGACGTTTTGCGCGCTGATGCCAAGCCGGCCCATCTTGTCCCGATCGATTCGCATCAGCGCACGGAGGCCGCCATCCTGCGTCTCGGCGGCGACGTTTCGCAGACCGGAGGTCTTGCGTAGTTGTTCGAGCAGCCTGTTGGACCAGAACAGCAATTCGCCATAGTCCGCAGCGGTCAGGGTGAATTGATACTGCGAGCGGCTCGGCCGCGTCGTGATCTGGATATCCTGCACAGGCTGGATAAAAAGGGTCACCCCAGGCGCCTGCTCGCCGGCGGCCTGCAAACGGTCCGCCACGACGCCGGCGTTCTGGCGAGCGCCTCTGTCGCGCAAAATTACAGTCATATGCGCGACATTCGTCGTCGCGTTGAGGGAGCCTACGCCGAGGACGGAAACGACGTCGCGCACATCGGGGTCGTTCAGCAAGACCCGTGAAACCGCCGCCTGAAGGTCCTTCATGCGTTCAAAGGAGGCGTCGGGCGACGCTTCCATCACGACGCTGAGCTGTCCCGTATCCTGTCGCGGCAAGAAGCCTTTGGGAATAATCACGAATAAAGCGATCGTGAGCGCCATCGTCGCCGCAGTCAATCCCAGCATGAGTTTCTGATGCCGGATCGCCCAGTCGAGCGAGCGATAGTAGAGGCGATCAAGCCAGATGGAGGCGATGTCCCAGCCGGTCGGCGCATGCAACGGCGCACGTTTGAGAAGCGTCGCGCAGAGCATTGGCGTCAAGGTCAGGGAGATTATGGCCGATACGACGACTGCAATCGTCAGCGTCAGCGCAAATTCCCGGAACATTCGTCCGACGACGCCGCTCATGAACAGGAGCGGGATAAACACCGCGACCAGCGAAACCGTCAGCGACACGACCGTGAAACCGATTTCTCGCGCGCCGTCGAGGGCGGCCTGAAGCGGCGTTTTTCCGTCCTCGATATTGCGCACGATATTTTCGATCATGACAATGGCGTCGTCGACGATAAAACCGGTGCCGATCGTCAACGCCATCAGCGAAAGATTATCGAGCGAGAACCCGACCAGCCACATGATGGCAAAAGTCGTGATGATCGATAACGGCAGACTGACGCCGGCGACAAGAGTCGCTCGCCAGTTTCGCAGGAACAGCAGCACCACCAGCACAACGAGCGCTGCGGCGATGACAAGGGTGTACTGAACCTCGGCGATCGACGCCCGAATCGTATCGGTGCGATCGCTGACGATATCGAGCGACAGACCAGCCGGCAGCGAACCGCGTAATTTCGGCAGCGCCGTCTTCACCTGTTCGACGGTGTTGATGATGTTGGCGCCCGGCTGGCGCAAGACGTCGAGGACAATCGATTGTTCGCCATTATGCCATCCGCCGACCCGGGCGTTTTCCAGTCCCTCGACGACCCGCGCCACGTCTCTCACCATCACCGGCGCGTTGTTACGCCACACGACAACGATCGTTTCATATTCTTTGGCGTTGAGAATTTGATCATTGGCGTCGAGCGTGTAGGACTGTCTCTGTCCATCCAGCGACCCCTTCGCTCCGGCGATGTTGGCGGCGGCGATCGCTTGCCGCAAATCCTCCATGCCGATCCGATTGGCGGCAAGGCGCGCGAGATCCGCCTCAATTCGCACCGCCGGGCGCACGCCGCCCTGAACCGAGACGCGCCCGACGCCGGACACCTGGGAGATCTGCGGCGCGATGAGCGTATCGGCGTAATCGCTCAACTGGCGCAAGGTCGCCGTTCGGGAGCGCAACACCATTGTCATGATCGGCGTATCGGCCGGGTTCACCTTCGCATATACCGGCGGATAGGGAAGATTTTTCGGCAGGGTGGAAGCTGCGGCGTTGATCGCCGATTGCACATCCTGCGCGGCCGCATCAATGTCCCGGTCGAGATTGAATTGCAGGGTGATCTGCGACAGGCCGAAAGAGCTTTGCGACGACATGCTGGTGAGGGACGGCACTTGCCCGAATTGCCGCTCCAGCGAACCGGTAACCAGCGAGGCGATGGTTTCAGGATTTGCGCCCGGTAGTTGCGTCGTGACCTGAATGGTCGGAAAGTCAACCTGCGGAAGCGGCGAGACGGGCAGCCGCATATATCCTAAAATCCCGCACAACAGCATTGCGAAGGCGATCAGGGACGTCGCCACCGGCCGTTTGATGAAGGGGGCCGAAACATTCATGCCGCGTCAGATAACCTTTCGGGAGAGGGCGCCTTCCCGTATGTCGTAGCGCGCGTCGACGGCGTCAACGCGGTCCGCCCTGTCCCCGACGCCCCTCGTCGGATCGCCCTCTAGCCGGGTCGTTCGCGCCGCCATTATCGATCACCCGCACCTTCGCGCCGTCTGAAAGACGCGAGAATCCGCTGACGATCACGGTCTCGCCCGGTTTTAGCCCGGTGAGTATAACGACCTGCGTCTCGTCCTGTCGTCCGGTCGTGACCGGACGCATATGAGCAAGGCCATCCTCTCCCAATACATAGACAAACGCGCCGGCCGGGCCGCGCTGAACCGCTGGGCTAGGCGTGACGACAGCCTGTTTGATGGTCTCCAGCATCAGGCGCACATTAACGAACTGACCCGGCCACAAGGACAAATCCTCGTTCTGGAACACCGCCTTCAGTCGCACCGTTCCGGTCAACTGATCGATCTGGTTATCGACGACGGCGAGTTCTCCCTTCGCCAGTTGCGACATGTTGTCCTGACCGAGCGCGATCACATGCGCCTCGCCGTCGCGTTTGGCTTTTTGAACGGCGGCCAGCGATTGTTGCGGCAGCGTGAACATCACATAGATCGGTCTGATCTGGGTAATGACGACAATCCCGTTCTGATCGGAGGCGCGCAGGAGATTGCCGACATCGACCAGACGAATTCCGGCGCGGCCATCGATAGGCGCACGAATAGTGGCGTAATCGAGCGTGGTTCTGGCGCTGTCGATCGACGCCTGATCGGCGCGGACCTGCGCCTCCAGTTGCTGCACCAGCGCCTTCTGTGTGGTGTATTGCTGCTGGGAGAGGAATTTTCCCGCAACCAGTCTCTTGTAGCGTTCAAGATCGACGCGCGCATTGGCGAGGTTGGCCTCGTCCTGCGCCTTCTTCGCCAGCACTTGCTCATATTGGGCGCGATAGAGGGCTGGATCGATCTCGGCGATGATCTCGTCCTTGCGAACATCCTGCCCCTCGGTAAAGGCGAGGCGGAGCAGCCGTCCATCGACCTGGGTGCGCACCGTCACCGTGTTCAAGGCCTGAACCGTGCCAACGGCGTCTATCGTCACCGGCACGTCGGAGACGCGCGCCGGCGCAGTCGTCACGCTGATCGGCGCGCTGCGTCCGCCGCCCTCGCTCTCGCCATTCGCGCCCGGCGCCCGCCCGCCCGAGTCTTTATCCCCACCGAAACCCGGCAGATAACCGCCGCGGTAGACCGCGCCAATGGCGAGCGACAGGATGAGGGCGGCGATGGCGAGCGCTATGCGTCGACCGGGACGACTCATGGCCATGGCCCCTTGTTTTCCTCATA
The DNA here is from genome assembly GCA_040399965.1 of Methylocystis sp. GTDB lineage: Bacteria > Pseudomonadota > Alphaproteobacteria > Rhizobiales > Beijerinckiaceae > Methylocystis. The sequence continues at coordinate 4,017 of JBBARD010000072.1, forward strand.
GGCGGCGTTGGCCCGCGCGATTTCGGCGTTGCGGGTGGTCGGCGACCAGCCGCCGCCCAACGCCTGATACAGGCTCGTCGCCGCCGTAAAGTAATTGAGGCGCACGATGACCTCCTGTTCCTGGGCCGTGAAATAATCGTTCTGGGTGACGGACAGGGTGATGATGTCGATCGTGCCCTCCTGCAAACGCATGTTGGCCGCTTCGAAGGCGCGACGGGACGCGGCGACGGCGTCGCCCTGTAACTTAAGCTGACGTCCGGTCTCCTTTATGGCGATTAAAGCATTTTCGGTCTCCGATAGCGCCGTGATGATCTGTTTACGGTAGAGGGCCGCCAGTTCGGCGTATCGACCTTTTTGATTTTCGTATTGGCCCTGAAGAAAATAACCATCGAACAGCGGCTGGGAGAGTTGCGTCGCCGCCTGCCAGGCCAGCGCCTCGGGCCGCAGGAGATTGGCGATCAACGCCGATTGCGGCCCGTAGAGCCCGAGCAGCGTGATCGACGGGAAAAAAGCCGCGCGCGCCTGCAGCACGCTGAACTCCTGAGAAGCGAGTTGAGCCTCCGCGCGCGCCACATCCGGTCGACGCAGCAGAACTTCGGAGGGCAGGCCGGGGTCGATTTTCGGGAATTTGAGTTGGGTAAGCGACCCCCCTTTGATCTGAATGCTCTCCGGCGCGCGCCCCAGCAGGACGGCCAGCGTATTCGATGTCTGACGCAGAGTCTGCTCCAGCGGCGGGATCGAAGCCCGTTGACGGGCAAGGACAGTTTCCTGCTGCGCGGTGTCCAACGCGCTGGCCGTGCCCACTTCGAAGCGCGCCTGAATGGCGGCGTTAACCTTCTCGGCGATGGCGACGTTGTTGCGCGCGATGCGCAGTCGGTCCTCAGCCGTGAGCACCTGGAAAAAGGCGTTCATGATCGCCGTGACGGTCGAAATCTCGACGACGTCGCGATCAAACCGGCTGGCGTTGGCCAGTATGCGCGAAGCGTAGGAAGCGTCTTCGTTCACCCCCCAGAAATCGACGGTGTAGCTTGCTGCGGCGACTCCGAGTTGAAAGAAGCCGAAATTGCGTCCCCGAAAGGTTGTTGGCGTTAGCGAACTGCTGCTGGTGCTGCCGGGGTTAAATCCCGTTGCGGCGCTGGCGAGATTGAGCGTCGTTCCGGCGGCGCGATTGGTGCGGACGAGGTTCTGCATCGAGACCGTTGGCCACAAGGGCGCGCTGGCGATCCGCGCCTGCGCGTCCGCCTCGCGAATACGGGCGGCGGCGGCGGCGATGTCGAGATTGTCCACCAGCGCCTGATCGATCAGGCTCGTGAGCTCCCGGGACCCGAATTTGACGACGAAATCGCGACCCGATGCGATGGGGCCAGCGGATGTCGCCTGCGCCTCGCGGAATTTTTCCGGCGGCGGCGTCGACAGATCGGGTTTCTCCCACTCAAGATTACACCCGCCGACGAGAGTCGCCATTACGCAGGCGATCACTACGCGGCAAGCTCGCCGGTAAACGCCTCGTTTGGGTGCCATCGTCAACAGTTTGGCCTCTCCAGAATGACACTGCCGTCAGGGGCTCCGGCTTTGGAAGTCCTGAAAGCAATCACCGCCAACATGCGCTGGCATGAAGGCGGCGAAGCAACGCGTTGGATCAGGACGCTGGTCAACGTCGCAAGGCCGCCGCCGCCGGCGCGCTCCAGCGCATGACCGCCCGAAATGTCGGACGGCCGGACTTGCGCCCGCGCTATTGTTCCGCTGGCGCGGCGCCGGCTTTTGGTTTTGGCGTCGGGGTTTTCGCCTTGGCCGCAGTCGGCGCGGCGTGATGAGGCGCTGACTCCCTGGCCGCGCCTTCGTGCGCCGGAGCGGTCTCGTGGGCCGCCGGCGGATGGGCCGCATGACCGGGCGCTTCGTGGCCAGTTGTCCCATGCTGGGCCGCAGCGCCATGACCTGTCGTTGCGCCATGACCCGTCGACGGGCCGTGACCGGCCGCCGCGCCATGCCCCGCCTCTGCCTCATGGGCTTTTTCGCCCTCCGGCGCGGTGTCAGATTTTGCGTCTGCCGGCTTTGCCTCTGGCTTGGGCTTGGGCTTGGCGAAGCTGACGCGCGTCCAGGTCTCGCTTTGGCAGAAGATCATCAGACAGCCAGACAGGGTGAGCTTGTTGGTCGAGTCGTAGGTGATGGAGCCGGTGTATGTCTTGCCATCTTCCGGGTTGAAGAGATCGCCCTTCCAGCTGTTGTCCCCGTTCTTTGCCGCCTTGCGCAAAATCTCCGGAGCTGGCGAGCCATCCGGCAACGGCAGGATGCCTTTGGCGCAGAGTTTTCCTTTACAATCATAGAACTCCAGCTTGTCGTCAGGGTGGCCGTCGCGCACCCAGACGCCGTAAATGGCTTCGGCGGCCTGAGCCGGGAATGGACCCAGAAGGGCCAAAAGAGCGGCGAGGCGAAGAACCAGCTTTTTCATGAATACAGCTTCCTGAGTCGATATGGTTTCAGGCATCATTTCAAATCATTGGGGCGATAAATAGCCCGCGCCCATATCCGGGAGGCGTCGATGGGAGCGCTCCGGATCACGCCGCGACGCCTTTAACCATGCCCCTGCCCCGAGGCGTCCGGCGCAGGCGCGCGCGGCGGTCCGAGGAACGCCGGCACAATGATAAACGCCGCCAGCAGCGTGAAGAACAGGGAGATAATCAGCAATTCGCCCATGCTTGCCGTTCCCGGATGGCTCGACAGATATAAACTGCCGAAAGCCACGCCGGTTGTCAGCGAACTAAAGAATATCGCGCGCGTCAGGCTTGAGGCCAGCATATCCACCACGCCCTTACGCCAGGCGATGACATAGTAAATGTGGAAGGCGACGCCGACGCCGAACATCAACGGCAAGGCGATGACATTGGCGAAATTCAGCGACATTCCCGCCATGTCCGCCGCCTCCAGGCTCATGATGCCGGCGAGCACCAACGGCCCCAGGGTGAGCGCCACGTCGATCGGGTTGCGCAAGGCGACGGCGAGGATGATGAAGATGGCGATCAGCGCATAAAATCCTGCTTGCAGGAACGCTCTGGTGATCGAACGCCCCGCCTCCGAGACGATCACAGGCGCGCCGCTGGCGTCTGGCGCCACCTTTTGAACGGCTTCGGCGAATTTCGTCATCACGACACGGTCGTTGTCGTCGCCCTTGGGCGTTACCTCAAGACGAACGAGGCCGTCTTTGGAAATCCATTCGGCGCGAAGGTCCGACGGCAGATTTTCGGGCGTCACGCGTTCGGCGTTGAGCGCGCCAGCGAGATCTCCCATCAGGCGTTGAAAAGAATCAAAGGCCGCCGCGCGGGCCTTTTCCCTTGTCTCCGGCGTCGCGCCGGCGAGCGCGTCGAGCGCATTGGCGAAGCGCGCGACCGGGACGGCCGGCGTTTTGCCGGCGGCCTGTCGCAGCGACTTGCCGGCGTCGCGCAGGCTCTTGATCGTCTGGATGTCGGTCGGCGAAGCCTTGCGTTTAGGCTCAAGGGCCCCGGCAAGAGATTGCCTGGCCTTGGCGATCAAAGCCAGTTTGTCGTCCTGATCGGCGGGCATCAATACATCTATCGTGTGAACGTGATCGACCTCCGGCAAGGCCGCGATCTTCGCCGCCATGTCGCGCGCCGCCTCGATTGAGGGGGTGAGCACCTCGATCTTGTTGGGCGCGGTCATCGGATCCTTGGCCAGATCGAGAAACGTCGCCACCGACTCGAGTTTCTGGTTTCGTAAATTCATCGGATTCGAATCGAACGACAAATCGAGCAGGAAGGGGATCCCCGCCGCTACGACGATCGCCGTGGCGATGAGCACGAATTTGCGATGCGCCAAAATCCAGTGATCGACCGCCGCCAGCGACGCCGTATAGATTGGCACATGCTCCGGCGGCGGCCGCAGGAGTTTGATCGCCGCCGGCAAGAAGGTCAGCGTCACGAGAAAGGCGATGATCATGCCCATTCCGGCGATCAGACCCAGTTCGGAAACCCCGAGAAAGTCAGTCGGAAGAAAGCAGAAAAAGCCGGCGAGCAGGGAAACAGCGGCGAGAGTCAAAGAACCGCCGATATTGCGGGTTGCGGTCAGCAGCGCCCGATCGAGATCGTTTTCGCCATGACGCTCTTCGCGATATCGGGTAGCGAACTGGATGCCGAAATCGACGCCCAGACCGATGAAGAGCGCGGCAAAGGCGACCGATATCAGATTGAAACGTCCAATCAGCATTATGCCGAGTCCGGACGTCAGCACGAGACCGACGATCAGCGTCGCCAGAACTGCGAAAATGAGCTTCGGAGAACGCAACGCCAGGAACAGGATCAATGCGACCAGGCCGAGCGTCACAGAGGTGTTCAATGTCATATTCTCGGAGATGGTCGAGAATTCATCGTCAGCGAGAGGCACCTGTCCCGTCAGGCGAAGACTCACGCCCCTGTCCTTGTTCAGGCCAAGAGATGCGGCCGTCGCACGCACCAGATCGATAGCGTCGGCGCCGGGCTCAAGCGCCGAAAAATCGATGACCGGCTTGATCAGGACCAGCCGACGTTTCTGGTTCTTCGGCAGGCTCGGGTCGGACGGCGACTGCCCGCCATCGAGCAGTTTCTCCCAGTCGACACGGGCGTCCTGACCGCGAAGGGTCGCTTCGAACGCATCGGAAAACGCATCGAGTCCGGTATGAAACAGAGCTGTCGCGCGCTTGCTGGGCGCGGCCCGTTTCTGATTGACGACCATTACAGACGAGAGACCGCGCAACGTCGGATCCTCGGCCAGCGGCTGCAAGACGTCGCGCTGGCCGCCAAGAACGCCCATGGCGTGTTCGAGTTCGTCCGTTTTGAGGAACAGCAGGCCATTCTTACGGAAAAAGGCGTTGTCGTCGGGCTGCCAGACCCGCTGGATCAGCGGCTTTCCGGTCAGGGACTCGCGGAGTCGTTGCGCCGCGTCGTCCGCCTTTTCCGGCGTATCGGCGTCAATCACCGCCACAATCAGATCGACGGTTTCCGGAAATTCCCTGTAGAGGCGGATCTCGTTCTGCCGCCAGGGCAGACTGGACGAAAACAGATTCGCGGTTTCGGTGTCGATCTGGAATTTATCGACCGTCGCCCAGGCCCCCGCCCCGCTAAGCGCGAGGGTCAACAACACCACGGTCCACGGCCATCGGAGACAGAAAGCAACCAGTTTCTCGAGCATTCCCTCTCCGACGCCTTTCGCTGCGCGATCCACGCCGACCGGCGCCGGCGCGCAATGTTTTCAAATCGCGCGCCTCTCTATACAGGCGGGTTGCGTCGCGACAAAGGCGCAGCAACGCCGCGACATTCTGACGCACGACGGACCAGGGACCGCGCCCTGCCCCCAACGCCAGGGCTTTAGCCGAGCGCCGCGAGGCCCGGAAACGTCTCCAGGAGCCAGAAGGACATATCCTGCACGCCGCCGGTGAGGAAAGCGACCCCGGTCAGGATCAGCAGCACCCCGACGATTTTCTCGACCTTGTCAAAATGTTTTCGAAAACGCGCGACGAAAGCGAGAAAGCGGCCCATGGCGAAACCGGCGACGATAAATGGCAAGCCAAGTCCGAGAGAATAAACGGCCAGAAGCAGCGCGCCGCGCATGACCGTTTCCTGCGCGCCGGCGACGGCGAGAATGGCGGCGAGGATCGGGCCGATACACGGCGTCCAGCCAAAGGCGAAGGCGAGGCCCATCACATAGGAGCCGAAAAGCCCCATCGGCTTGGTGATTTCGGCGCGTTTTTCCCGGTAGAACAGGCTGACCCTGAGGATGCCGAGGAAGTGCAGACCCATCAGAATGATGACCGCGCCAGCGAGCCAGGACAGAATGTGAAGATTGGCGCGTATCAGAGCGCCGAAGGCGCTGGCCGTCGCGCCCAGCGTCACGAATACGGTCGAAAAGCCGAGAACGAACAACAGCGCCGACAGCAGGACGTCACGGCGCGCCTCGGAGCGCGTCTCGATCTCGAGGTCCTCCAGGCTGACGCCGGCAAGATAGGTGAGATAGGGCGGCACCAACGGTAAAACGCAGGGAGAAAGAAAGGAAAGCAGTCCCGCCGCCGCCGCCGCAGGAAGTGTCACGTCCGCCGACATATTGACCTCTGGCAAAATCTCCAGCGCTTGTGACACAGACGGCCACCGGGCGCAAAACTGCGGTCGCAGGTTTTTTAGCCCTCCGCCGCAGAAGCGGACGATCAAAACCGGTCGGCGCGATAGGGGCCCGGATCAAGATAGGGGGACTCCCCCGCCATGAGTTCGGCGATCAGGCGCCCCGTCGCCGGTCCGAGCGTCAACCCATGGTGGGCATGGCCGAAATCGAACCAGAGCCCCTTATGTCGCGGCGCCGGACCGATCACCGGCAACATATCCGGCAGGCAGGGACGCGCGCCAAGCCAGGGGGCGGGATCGAGACGCTGTCCCAAGCCGGGCAGCAGGGCGCGCGCCACCGGCTCGCATCTATCCACCTGCGTAGGCGTGGACAGCGCGTCGCGCAAGGCGAATTCGGCCCCGGTGGTCAGTCGTATCCCGCGCGCCATTGGCGCCAGCAGGTAGCCAGTGTCGGCGTCGAGGGTCGGGCGCGTCAGCGTCGCGCCGCTCTCCTGCGCATAATGCATGTGATAGCCGCGCTTGACCCCATGCGGTATTTTGTAACCCAGCGGCCTGTAGACGATATCCGACCATGGACCGAGCGCGACCACGACCTCGCGGGCGACAATGGGGCCGCCTTCGGCCTCGACGCGCCAGCCCTGCGGATCGGCGGCGAGGGTGCGGGCGTCGCCCGCGACAAAACGTCCGCCGCGGGCGAGAAACAGATCGAGGTAGGCCTGCGAGAGCGCGCCGGGATCGCGCACCCCGGCGGTGTCGTGAAAGTGCAGCGCGCCTGTCGTCGGCGCCAGCGCCGGTTCGCGTTCGGCGAGGGCCGCCGTATCGAGAACGTCGATCGAGAGGCCGAAGCCTCGCAAATGATCGACCGTCGCCGCGCCGGCCTCGAAAGTGCGGGGCGAGCGGAAGAGTTTGATCCAGCCGCCATAATCGAGCAGCGCCCGGGCGCCGGCGGCTTCGATCAGCGGCGCATGTTCAGAAAGACTGTGTTCGATCAGCGGCCGGAACCCGGCGAAGCTTCGCGCCATCGGCTCCGGCGCGGCGGCGCGAAAGTAGCGCCACAGCCAGGGCCCCACCTGAGGCAGGGCCGAAAGATGATAATGCGCCTCAGGCAAGAGATTGCAGGCGTATTTGAGGAGCTTCAAGGCGTCGCGCGGGAAGAAATAGGG
>JBBARD010000072.1:11380-12735 GCA_040399965.1 Methylocystis sp.
GGATTGACCCGGCGGCGCGAATTTGCGAACCGGATGCGCAGCCCTTTTTTCGGAGGCGACGCCTCCTCTTCCCCCGCGCGAGGCCGCATGATCCCCCGCTATTCCCGCAAGGAAATGACCCAGATCTGGGAGCCGCAAACGCGTTTCCGGATCTGGTTCGAAATTGAAGCCTATGCATGCGACGCGCTCGCCGAATTCGGCGTCATCCCCAGGGAAAGCGCCAAAAATATCTGGGACAAGGCCGATTTCGTCACCTTCGACGTCGACCGCATCGACGAGATCGAGCGCGTCACCAAACATGACGTGATCGCCTTTCTGACCCATCTCGGCGAGTTTATTGGCCCTGACTCGCGTTTCGTGCATCAGGGGATGACCAGTTCCGACGTGCTCGACACCTGTCTCGCCGTGCAACTCGCGCGCGCCGCCGATCTGCTGATTGCCGATGTCGACGCGCTGCGCGCCGCAATCAAAAAACGCGCCTATGAACACAAATTCACGCCAACCATCGGCCGCTCGCATGGCATTCACGCCGAGCCCGTCACCTTCGGCCTCAAAATGGCGCAGGCCTATGCGGAATTCACCCGCGCCCGCGAAAGACTCGTGCAGGCGCGCAAGGAAATCGCCACCTGTGCGATCTCCGGCGCGGTCGGCACCTTCGCCAATATTGATCCGAGAGTGGAGGAATATGTCGCGCACAAAATGGGCCTGATCCCCGAGCCGGTTTCGACCCAGGTGATCCCGCGCGACCGTCACGCCGCCTTCTTCGCGACCCTCGCCGTCGTCGCCTCCTCGGTCGAGCGCCTCGCCATCGAAATCCGTCATCTGCAACGCACCGAAGTGCTGGAGGCGGAGGAGTATTTCTCCGCCGGACAAAAAGGCTCGTCGGCGATGCCGCACAAGCGCAATCCCGTGTTGACCGAAAATCTCACAGGCCTCGCGCGCCTTGTGCGCGGCATGGCGGCGCCGGCGATGGAGAATGTCGCGCTCTGGCACGAGCGCGACATTTCGCACTCCTCGGTCGAACGCATGATCGGCCCCGACGCAACAGTGACGCTGGATTTCGCGCTCGTACGCCTGACAAATGTGATCGAGAATCTGCTCGTCTATCCTGAAAATATGCGCAAGAATCTCGACAAGCTCGGCGGCCTTGTGCATTCGCAACGCATCTTGCTGGCGCTGACGCAGAAGGGCGTTTCGCGCGAAGACGCCTATGCCTTCGTGCAGCGAAACGCCATGAAAGTCTGGCGGAAAGCGTTTGAGGGCCAACTCGCCGGCGACGCCGACGGCGATTTCCGCGCCCTGCTCGGCGCCGATCCGGATGTGAGCGCGAAACTCTCGCCCGCCGAACTCGACGA
>JBBARD010000073.1:0-12257 GCA_040399965.1 Methylocystis sp.
CAGCGCCGCAGCCCGCGTTTGTCGCGGCTGACGCCGGTCCGCCCGCGCCGCCGGCGTTCAGGGCGAGAGGCGTCGCGCCCGGCGTCGACCCGGCGCCGCCGCCGCCGGCGAAATATTGGGCTCCGCCCGCGCCGCCGCCGGAAGCCGCACCGATTTGTCCTCCTCCTCCTCCTCCGCCGCCAAAAGCTGCGAGCAGATCGCCGAAACGACTGACGCCGCCCACGCCGCCCGCCGCGCCCGCCGCGCCATTTGTCGTTTGCGCAGCCCCGCCGGCCCCACCCGCGCCGATCGTCACGCTGACCGGCGCCGCTAATTGCGTCGCAGAGAATAAACCGCGCGCCCGTCCGCCGCCGCCGCCGCCCGCGCCGCCGGAGGCCGTCGTGGCTGTGGCGGAGCGCGAACCTGCGCCGCCGCCCCCGCCGCCGCCAAAAAGCAGCACATCGACCAATCGTGCGCCCGGCGTCGGCGTGTAGAGACCGGAGGCTGAAAAGACGCGCAGTTTTGTCGGTCCGCCGCTCGGGAAGGCGACCGCGCCGCTGGCGGCGTCGATGATCAGCGCCTCTTTCCAGTTGCCGCCGTCGGCGGAGACCTTCACATGAAAATTGTCGTCGCCGGTCAGGCCAGTTTCGGCCCGCCCGGCGTAATTCGATTGATAAAGTTGCGAGACAGTCTTTGTCGCGCTTTCCTTGTTGAGCGTAAAACGCAAATCGCCCGAGCCGTTTTCAGACTGGCCTTTCGCTGTGAACAGTGCGGCGTTCAGTTTGATGGCGAGCGGCGTCGCAGCGTCTGCTGCGGTTCCAACGCCCAGCCGCGTTAGGTTCTGTAATTCACGCACCAGAGATTGGGCGTCGATCCAGTCGGCGCCGCTGTAAATCACCAGTCGCTTCTCATCGGCGACAAAACAGCGCCAGCCGGTTTTTGGCGTCAGAAATGTCCAGGCGCCGGCCAGAAATATTGCGATGGCTCCCGCTTTGCCGGCGAACGCGCCGGTCGCATTAACGCCGATCAGCAAGCGATCGCCTTCGACGGGCGTCGCCGGCGGCGATGTGACATTGCGCGCCATGACGCTCAATTGACTTAGCGCATCAAGCAGAAACAGCGCCTCATTGTGCGTCACATGTTTTTGCGCTTGAGCGGCGTCGATGAGCGGCAGACCGAGTTGCGGAGTGGGCATCTGTGTTTAGTCCTGTTCGATGTTCAGTGTCAGGCTGAAGGGAAAGCCGCGTCCGGCGATCTCGCTGAGTTGGTAAATCGATACGTTCAACTGACTTTGAGTTGCGCCAAAATCGGCGATTTCCTGCGCGGCTGGATAGATAAAAAGGGTTGTCGCCGATGCGAGAAGGCGCCTTCCCGCCGGTGTCGCGAACTCGATTTCGAACGACGACGTCGTTTCATCGAGCGGCGTTTCGGCGATGTCCCAGGCGTCGCCATGAATACGGGCCTGACGAATGAATGAAATCTCGACGCCTTGCGACCTGCGTCGCGCTCGCGCATGGGTTGGGGCATAGGGGCGCAGCGAAAGATTGGTCGCAGACGCTCTCAGCCGCACGTAAAGCGGATCATCGAAGAAGAGGTCGGCGGGACCGATGGCGTAGTCCTGCGGCGCGCCAATCTCTTCCACGCTTGTCGCCAGCGGTCTCAGCGCATCGTCAAGCAGCACGGCGATCGCCCCGGCCGGCGTCTCGCGCGCAGCGAGATGCGATGCGCCGCCCAGTCCGCGAACCAGGCGAGAGAGACGATAGGTCGACGTCCCAATCAATTCGGCGCGCGTAAAGGCGAATATCTCCCATTCGCCTTCAGCGCCTTGGATCGCCATCAACGAACGACCCGCGAGCGCGGCGGCGTCACTCACCGAGACAAGTTCTCCGGCGCCGAATCTGATCGTCACGCTTGAGCCATTGTCGAAACGGCCAACAGGCCCCGCGGCCAACACATCCAGCGTCTCGCCAATCATGGCGCGCTTCGTGAGGGTCGTTAGCGGTTCGGACCATTGACCATTGGCGATTTTGTAAACCGCCAGAGCGCCGGGCCAGGGTTCGGCGAAAGCGGCGATGTAGGAGAGCGCTGGCGTCTCTCGTACAAGCGCCAGATCGAGCGTCACAACATGTGCAGGACCGCGAATCTTCGGGCTCGCGAATACTGGCGTCGTAAGCAACGGCGGCGTCGGATCGTCGACGCGTCTGTCGATCGCTCGTGCGCTGACGCGCCGCGCTGCGCCATCGACGATCCGGCGAATCTGGAATAATCGTCCATCGCCTCCCGCATCGAGTTTAACAACATCGCCAGGTTCCAGAAGGATCAATCCGGGCCTGAGAGTGAATTCCGCCGTCTCGCGTCCCGCCCATAAATTCTGAAGCCAGATGTCGGCGAGCATTTGCGCGTTGGCGCGATGCGTCATCACCGCCGCCTGCGCCTCGCTTTGTCGTGCAGAGCGGCCCTCGAGGCGACGCGACGTGACTCGCGCCATCTGAAAATTATTTTCGGAGTCCGCGAAAGTAAGTGCGATTTCATTCGGCAGATCGCTCTCTTGGGCGCGGGTAAGCGTGACGAGCGAAGGCTCCTTGCCGATAACCAGATCGTCAAGTGTGACGGTGTGCGCCGGTAAACGGCGCCGACCGACGAACGTCAGCCGGCCGCCGCCCGTCACCGCGTCGAAACCAAAAAGGGCGGCAAGCGGATCAATGGCGTCTCGCGGCGACATGGGTCGGTCGAGAACATAGCCGTCGACGAAGCCGTCGATTTTTGGAGGTTCGAGCGTAAGTCCCGGCGCTTCGACGGCGTTCAGGAGCGCCAAAACCAGATGATCAAGCGGCGCGCCTTCCATGCGGCCATTCAGCCAGTGGCCGGTCGACCAGTTGTCGCCGTCGCTCCACACTGAACCGAGCGCCGGAAACGCTGGGTAGGGCCGCGCGTCCCAACACCAGACATGAATACGCGCCGGATCAACCATGCGCCCGCCGTAAATCGGCGACAGGGGATTCGTGGTTTCGGCTCCGGCGCGTGACGGATCAAAATGCGCCAGCGTTGCTTCAAGAAATCGCGTCTGGATCAAATCGTCGCGAAAGCCGCGTGAAAAAAAAGGTTTGCCGCCTTCAGCCGAACGGGCGTCTGGAAAAACATTGGGCGCGTTGGCTCCGCGATCAACGGCGGGACAACCCGTTTCGATGATCCAAATTGGTTTCGATTTTGCAATCCAGGGCGTTGATTGCGTCAGTTCGACGCCATTGACCCGCTCGAAATGCGCATTTGTCCACCAGGATAAAATATCCTTTTGCCTGTAGACCCATGGCTTGCCCAATTCATCAGTGATCGGCGTGCGTATTTGCGCTGCGCGCGCATTCACATCTGCGTAATACCAGTCGTAGCCTTCGCCAGAGGCGAGCTGCCCCCTCAGATAATCGATATCATGAATGGTGGCGGCGAATTTCGCGTCCGCGTGCGTATCGCCGTCGCGCCAGTCCGAAAGCGGCCAGTAGGCGTCGAGTCCGATAAAATCGATCGCCGTCGACGCCCAAAGCGGATCGAGCGGAAAACGCAATTCTCCGCGAGGCAGACTGTGCGCGCCATATTCGGTCCAGTCTGCGGCATAGGAAATTTTCGTTTCGGCGCCGAGGAGATTTTTCACCTCCTGCGCTAGTCCCGCGAGCGCCGTCGTCATCGGGTAAACGCCCGGAGCGCTACGCACGCGCGTCAGGCCGATCATCTCCGAGCCTACAAGAAATGCGTCGACTCCGCCGCAGGATTGGCAGAGACGAGCATAGTGAAGGATGAAATTACGATAGCCAGCAAAAAAAGCGCTGATCTGCGCCGCCGCCTCCCCAGATCCATCTGGCGAAGCCGTCAATCCAGGCGCAGGATCGCAGGTGATGCGGCCGCGCCATGGAAAAGCTGCTTGTCCGCTCTCGCCGGTGTAGGGATTGGGACGCCTGTTCCCCGGCGGGATATCCATCATCACGAAGGGATAGAAGACCACCGACAGGCCGCGCGCCTTGAGATCGGCGATGGCGGCCCGCACCGAGGCGTCGCTCGGCGTGCCGCCATAGACGGCGCGTCCGTCGATCATCGAGACAAGCCGCGCGTTGGCGCGCGTTTGTCCGGCCACCGACCAGTCCGACGGCCAGATTGGACCGTACAGGTAATTAAATTGACCAATCGTTTTGAAACGCGAGTCGACGCATGGGGCGATCGCGCAGTGCGCGGCTCGCAGGTCGTCGCCGAACCACGCGACGACCAGCGCGACGCTCTTCAAATTTGGGCACAGCGCCTGCAGGGCGTCGAGAGAAGCGATCCAGTCCGTCGACGCCGTCAACTGATGTCGGTTTTCTGCTTCGGAAGCGCCGGGCCAGTTGAAATTGAGTTTCAACCCCGGCAAATATCCGGCTTCCGTAGCGCCGGGGATAAGATCAATCCCCAGAATCTTCTCGCCCAAACCGGACACGGGTTTCACGACCTCGAAGGTCAATTGCGGGATGCGATTGCCGTAAGGCGCGAGCGGCATATCATCGAAGACGACATAAGCGACGCCACGATAGGCTGGCGTTTGCGCCGCGCCTTCCTTCGCGACGATTAACGGATCAGGCGTCTGGCTTTCGTCTCCCTTGTAAATTCGTATCGGCAGGCGGGTCATGTCGAGTTCTACGCCATCCGCCCAGATGCGGCGGATAAATGCAATGGGACCCTCGCAAATCGCAATCGCAAAATTCGCCGAATAGGAATAAGCGATATTGACCGTTGTCGTACCGCTGTTTTTCCCGCTTCCCGGTTGATATCTCCAGCTGGGGTTGGCGCGTTCGAGAAAGCGCGTCGCCCAGATCATTTGTCCGCCCAGACGAGCCCGCCCGTAAACCCGCGGCAGGCCGGCGCCTTCCGTAGAGGCGATCCCATCCATCGCTTTCAGGCGCGGGCCGATGGCGTAGCGAGGCGGTGCATGAGGCTGCATCGCCTGATCGATGGCGCCGCCGCCGAGCATGCCCGCTAGCCTGCCGGCGGCAGCGCCTAAAGGACCCGCGACGGCGCCGCCGACAACAGAGCCGATGGTTTGCAAAACCAGCGTCGCCATAGCAATCGCTTTCTTTTGGAGTTAGTCGCGTGCGCCGGGAAACATGAAGGCGTCGGCAAGGCGCCTGCGCCAGGGATCTCCAATCGCCGTTTCCGTTACGCAGGCGCCGCTATGAGCATGAACCATGTGGGTGATCGATGTTGCGACGCCGAGATGAGTCGCCGGACCATACGGTCGAAAACAAAATAACAATACATCGCCAGCACGGTAATCCAGGCGATTGATGGGATGTAAATGTCGCGCCAGAGAGTCTCTTAAATAATTCTCGCCTGCGGCGGCGGCCCAGTCGACGCCATAGGGCGGCGTCGCTTCAGGTTCGGGACCAATGACTTCCCGCCAAACCCCGCGCACCAGGCCCAGGCAATCGCACCCGATCTGAAACAACGAAGCCTGATGATGAAAGGGCGTGCCGATCCAGCGTCGCGACGCCGCGACAATTGTTGCGCGAGCAATCGTCATCGAAAAAGGCTCCCGCCGTCCATCGCGATATCCTGTGAGCCCGGGGTTGCAATCACGCGATCATTGCCAGGCATATGAGGAAAGCCACGAAAATTGACGATATTGTCGAACTTCTCCCGGCAGGTTTCCGGTCGTTTGTCGCATCCGGCCGTGAGCGTCAGTCGGTCGCCCGCTCGGGCAGGCGCGCCGGTTGGCGCCCAAAGGGCGATGACGGCCTTTCCGTCATCCTGACGATGCGAGCGAATGGCGAACCAAGCCCCGATGTTCACGCCAGCCTCGAAGCGCACTGCGCCGCCGGTGAAAAACCCGTTCGGCGCATTGCGATCCAGGGTCGTCGTCAAAAAGTCATTTTGCGCGGAGACAATAATTGCCCGTCGAGAAAACGCCGGCCCCCCGGGGTCGATCTTGCATTGAGGGTCGCCAATATTCGCCGAGCAATCGCGTTGAATGGCGCGACCACGCGGTTGATCGAAGACATGCGCCGCCGAGCGCAGCTCCGCAGTAAATGCAAACTCGTCGCGACTCACTTCTCCGATCGTTGCAACGTCAAGAAGCAGCTGATCATCCGGCTCTGCCCAGTCAACCAGCCAGGTTTCGACGCTGGCGCTGTCGTAAAGGCCGTTTTGCAGGTCCGTTTCATTCAGACTGTCTCCCGTCAGGGCTCCAGCGGCTTCACGTGCGACGGCCGCCAGACTGGCGACATTCTCCATCTCAGCCGCCCGCAGGCCAGCGCGTGCGCGATAGGTAACGCCGCCGAAAGTCAGATCGCCGTCATGATCGGTAAAACCGATCACATGTCCATCGCGTCGGGTCAGTCTCCAGCAGTGACAGAACGTCGTCGTGATCTGATCAAATTTGGACCGCAACTTGTGGGAAACGGTAAGCATAATAACCTCATGACAAGATTTCGATAATTGGAATTTTTGGAATCGCACCGGCCGTTAAGGCTTCCATGTCGACTTCGAGATAGTCGATGTCGAAACGCGCCGGCGTGTCGAACAGAAAGCCTGCAGAGATGACGGCGCCAGGCGGCGGCGGCGCAGCGGAGGGAAAAGTCACAAGGCCGGTCGTCGCGTCGAGCGTAACTTGATCGGTCTTTTCGACGCCGTCGACGGCGACGCGAACGCTCCTCGCAACCGGCTTCACGATCTGGCGCGCGTAAGGCGCGAAGGAGCCGCCATAGCTCTTTATCAAGGAAAAAGTCAGTTGCGCGCCGTCGCCAACGCCGATGCTCTGATCGAAGGGGGCTGGCGTCTGACCCGGCGGGCAGGATGCGTGGTCAAGACGATCACGCCAACGAAAGCCGAATAGTCGACCGCGACGCTCCTCGAAAAATTCAATTACCTGAGAAAGCTGCGCCAGATTTTTGACGCCGTAGCCAGCTTCATACCGGCGTCGTGACTGGGCCCAGCGCGCATTGCGGCTTTCTCGATTGGAGCCAAGCGTGACAATCTCGGTGCGCCGTTCCGGTCCGCCGCGTCCATGTAAGGAGACGTCGAGAGGAAAAAGCGTCTCGTGAAAGTCTGTCATGAGTCATCCGGCGTGAATTAGAGAAACCGCTGACCGCGGGCAACGGCGCGGGCCAGTGCGGCAGTCACTTGCGCTTCTGAGCGCCGAAAACTATCGACATCGGTCGCTGAGATATTGACCGTGACGGCACCCGGCCGCGTATTGCCGCTCTGGGCGATGACGCCCAGTCGGCCATCGGCGCCGCGGGCCAGCGGCATGATTGCCTCGGCGCCGCGTTCGCCCATCAGGCCGATGGCCCCGCCACTAGCGAAATATGTTGGGCTAGCGATAATCCCGCCATCGGCGTTGCGAGTAATGTGCGGGGCGCCTGAGGCTGTGTCGCCGAAAGCGTTCGCGAACAGTCCAGCAAATTGATGCGTCAAAGATTGCGTCGCCATCTTCACGCTTTCCTTGAGAGCAAGTCGGGCGAGGCTCTGTCCAATGAGTGTAAGCGTTTCGTTGAAGTTTTTTCCACTGATAATCGCTGCGCCAAAACCTTTAGACAATGTGGTCGCTACGCGTGTCCCTGAGAGATCGATCTGGTCGAGCAGCTTTTGCATGGACTGCAACTCAACACTCGAAGCGCTTCCAGACAGACTCGACTGGTCCAGAGCTGGCGTGTCTAAGGAAGTCATCATATTGTCTCCGTGTCGGGAAATTGCGTAATGAGGGCGTCAAGTATGGCGCGCGGCGGCGCGACATCCGCGCGCCCGTAAACTCCTTCCGCTGCGCGGAGGA
The DNA here is from genome assembly GCA_040399965.1 of Methylocystis sp. Taxonomy (GTDB): domain Bacteria; phylum Pseudomonadota; class Alphaproteobacteria; order Rhizobiales; family Beijerinckiaceae; genus Methylocystis. The sequence goes on from JBBARD010000073.1 coordinate 7,766, forward strand.
GTTCTCGTGGCGTCATCGACCAGAAATCATTCGGCGCAAGCCGCAGGACGCCGAACCCGAAGGCCATGGCGCGCAAAAAGGGAAACGATGGACGTGGGGAGGGCGCGTCCGTCGTTTTCTTTTGCGGACCGGTCAGGCGTCCTGCGGCGTCGGAGGGTTTGCCGTGTTTCGCGCTTCCGGCTCGTCACCGAATGTCGCGGCGAGGAGGAGAGCCGCGATGCGAACGTAGCCGGCAAGCCCGTCCGAAACTTTCATATTTGCCACTTTCGCATCATCGACGCTGTGTCCGCCGCCCCGCAGTCCGCAGCCGATGATGAGAAGTATGTCGCGCGCCGAAATTCGATTGGCCCCGAGTCTTTCGGTCATAGCGACAAGATCAGTGGCCCCGAGGCGCTGTTCGAGTTCGGCGAGGGCGCCAAGCGTCAGGCAGAGTTTATAGGCTTGGCCATCAAGAATTGCCTCGATCTCGCCACGATAGGGATTGCTCATCTAAATTCCTAATTCGTGATGAAGGTCAGCGCGCCAGCAGAGTCGAGCGATATGTCGAAGGTCACTTCTCCCGCATATTCGCCGCGATAATCGAGATTGGATATCTGGAATGGGCCGGTCAAAACACCGAGCCCCGGAATGATCATCTGATAATCCCGCAAAACGCCATCGAAAAAGACCTGACGCAACAATGCATCAGAGGCCTGATCCTTGAAAATGCCGGCTCCGGAAATACTTGCGCGACGCACGCCGGCGCCCGCAAGCAATTCTCGCCAGCGACCGGTCGATTCTGCATCCGTTACGTCGATAGCGTCGGCGTTTAGCGCCAGGCGGCGGGTTCGCAGTCCGGCAAGGGTGATGAAATTGCCGGCCCCATCGCTAATTTTTAGTAGTAGATCACGGCCTTTTTGCGCGCTCATAATCCTTCTCCGCGTAAATTAAAGATATTCACTGGTGGCTCGATAGCGCATATTCACTTTTGTAAAACGCCCCGCAGAATCGCGTTTGTTTTCTATCGCCAGACAGGACAGATCGATCAGCCGATGGCCCGTCATCACCGGCGGCGTCGCCGCAAGTCGATCATGTAGTTGTTGCGATAAAGACAGCGCCTGCGTTGCGCCATGTTGCGTCGTGATCACTGACAGCGTAAAAAACTGTTCGGCGCCGGGCGAGAGATCGCAAGACCAGTCACGCAGTTGGCTTTCACCGAAAATGATGTAGGGCGTCGGCGTCTGGCGCGGCGCTTCGTCAAAAATTGAACGACCGCCGAGCGCCTCCATGAGCGCAACGTCGCCAGACACCGCGGCGCGAATCGCTTGACGGAGGGCGAGTACCGGCGATGTTGTCATGAAATCTCCTCGCAGACGCAGGTGAGAAAGCGGCGCAAACCATCTGCGTCTCGCACGGTTTGAATGAGAAGTATGCGATCGCGAAACACCAGGCGCATTCCGGCGGCGATGTCGCCTCGCCAGCGGAGATCGACCTGAAAACTGGTCGATTGTTCGTATCTTTGCTCGATGAATTGCGAATGTGCGTCGATGGGGCTGACCATCGCCCAGACATGAGCGATTGTGCGATAGGTTCGCTCGAACCCCCCGACGCTATCACTGAGGTCAACCGGCGCCTCTAGTCGCAGACGATGGCGTAAGGCGCCAATCGACGCCCAACTCATGACAGTCGCTCGCGACGATAGGGTGCGCATAACGTCAGAGCTGAGGGAGGAAAAGTCATCAGGGCGTTGTCGTCCCCGCGATGCTCGCGCCAGTGCGCCACCAGTAGCAAAATGGCGCGCCGTAGAGGTTCCGGAATTTGCGTCGGTGTCGATCCGAAGCCAACCGTAAAATCAATCTCGAGGCCATTGATCGCGCGTCCCGGGGCTGGCGGCGCGTTATCGAAGAGGATTCGTCCGCCCTGATCTCCGACCCCGCAGTGGTAGGTTGTGGGGCTAAGAACAGTAGCGATATCATCAGTGTCATAAATACGGATCGCCGTGACGGCGAGAAACGGCGCAAAGGCGATGTCGATCGTCTGGTTCCTGCCCTTTGGCAATGGCCACCTATCGCATACGAGCCGCCAACCTTGAGTGATGAAGAACCGTCGCGTCCACGACTCCAGCGTCAGACGCGCGGAAACAAGCAAGGTCTGTATCAATTGGTCTTCGTCGGTAGTGTCTTCTCTTAGCCAGGCTTTGGCCTCTGCGAGCGAGACTGGTTCCATCGCCGGTTCCGCGATCAACATGGGCCGCATTGTTGTGTCTCCGGAAAATAAAATACGCGGCGTGTCGGCGCCGCGTAATCGAAATCTCGATGTAAGAAAAATCAGGATACGGAGAATTTTAATAATTTGATCGCCTCGAAATTCTGCACCCCGCCGCCAACCCGCTTGGTAGTGTAGAACAGCACATAGGGCTTGGCGGAATAGGGATCCCGCAATACACGAATGCCAATTCGATCGACCACAATATAAGCGCGCTCGAAATCGCCAAAGGCGATAGAAAGGCTGTTCGCTGTGGGATCGGGCATGTCCTCGGCCTCGACAATCGGAAAGTTCATCAGCGTTGCTGGGGCGTCGGCGCTGGTCGGCGGGGCCCAGAGATACTGCCCGGTTGTCGTTTTAAACAGTCTAACCAGCGATTGCGCTTTCCGGCCCATGACGAATTTGCCGTTCTGACGATAGCCGGAACGCAGCGCATAAACGAGATTGAAAAGCGTATCGGAAGGGTTGGTTGTCGCAAATGCGCCCGCGACTCCGGTCGCGACATAGCCGATATTTCCCCATGTCCAGCTGGAGTCCGCCACTGTCGTATATGCGAGAAAGCCTTTGGGTTTGTTGACGCCGTCGCCAGAAACGAAGGCTGCGCCTTCCTGTTCGGCGAAAGCGATCTGAACCTCATCGGCGATCCATTGCTCAATATCGACCGCAGCGTCGTCGAGCAGAGATTGCGTCGCTGCCGGCATGGCGTAAAGCTCCATCGCCGGAAAATTCATGTCGGCGATCTGTTGATTGTTGGTCTGTGGACGCGGATCGGCTTCCGTCACCCAACCGGCGGCAGGACCTGTCGTCGAATAGGCTCGCCTCAGCGATTGCGTCGATATTGAGCGAACGCTTGCTATGGCGCGAATCGGCGAGAGTTTTGCAAGTCGCCGGAGAATTTCCCGCTCGGCCGGAACCGGCACAAGATAGCCGCCATCCGGTCCCGAAGTGCGAGACATTGCCTTGGCTTCCAACGCCTTGAGTCCTGCCGCTTCGCCTGATTGCATATAATGACAGAATGCAGATTTGTGTTCGCGTCCATGTGGCGCCTCAACTTCTCCGACCAATCGCGGCCGCGCGATATCGAGAGACAAACGGTCGAGGCGGCTTTTTGTTTCGTCAAGCGCCAGATCGATGCGGGAGAGCTTTTCCTCTGTCAGCGCATCGACGCCAAGACGGGATTCGAGCTGCGCCATGCGCTCGTCATTAGCTTCGCGAAAGGCGGCGAATGCCTGGTGGAGATCGGCGATCATAGAATCACTGGCGATTTTTGTTTCAAGCTGTGACATTTTTTAACCTTTAATAAGAGTGATTGAAGATGCGCTTTTGCCTTAAGCTAGCGGCGCAGATGGCGAGACGGCTGTCAAAAAGCCTCGCAGCGTCCTGCGCCGCAGCGCTGGTGAGTTTCAGGACAAGTTTACGTTGCGTTATATCGGCGGCGCGCGAAGAGCTGAGCTTAACGCCGGTAATGCGCGCCTCACTCAACATGGGAAAAGTTACGATGGAGATTTCCCACAGATCGAGCTCCAGCAGCCGGCGAGCGCCAAGCACTTTTTCTTTTTGCGCACGAAGAGTCCGAAAACCGATTGATAACCCATCGACCGCCCCGCCCCGCAACAGCGAGAAGATTTCGCGCGCTCGCATCACCTTCAAATCGAGACGGCCTATTACCTTTAGTCCGCGTGTATCCTCGACAAGCGATGTCCAGACGCCGATAGGCTCCTCAGCGCGATGTTGCCAGAGCATTTTTACGCCGCGAACGCCCCGTCGGCGCAGCGAGCGCGTAAAGGCGCCGGTCGAGACAATGTCGCCTCCTGAGTCGCGAACGCCGAAGAGGCTCGCGTAGCCTTCGATCTGACCCGTCGCGTCCGTTATCGGCAAAGGGATAGCGGCGCGCTTGATTACATGCGGACATGCGCTTTCCTGGCGCAAGCGCATCAGGTTTTCTCCGAAATAGCTGCGCCCGTCATCGTCGACGAGCGGCTCTGGGCGCGCATCTGCTCGAGACGATGCACAAAGACGCGAAAAATATCGGCGGCGGCGTCGCGTCGTCGTGGCGGAGCGCGTCGACGGCTTTGCAGTAAAGGCAGAGACCATTTGCGTTTCATTTGTCGTTTCCACAGCGGCGATTAAAACGCGCGAGTTCGCGCACGAAGGCGTCGAGGCGCCGCGTCGCCTCACTCATTTCGCGCAGGGCGATGTGAGCCTGCATTGAGGCGACGCAGGCCCATAGAAAGAGAGCGAGATGCGC
>JBBARD010000074.1:0-12204 GCA_040399965.1 Methylocystis sp.
TTCTTCGCGCGCGACCGCTCCATCGCCGACGAGGCCTTCGCCGGCGATGTCGTCGGTCTGCCCAACCATGGCGCGCTGCGCATCGGCGATACGTTGACGGAGGGCGAGGAGCTGGCGTTTCGCGGCGTGCCGAGTTTTGCGCCGGAAATCCTGCGCCGCATTCTGATCTCGGACGCAATGAAGGCCAAGAAACTGCGCGAGGCGCTGCAACAGCTCGCCGAGGAGGGCGTCGTGCAGGTGTTCACGCCGCATGATGGCTCCGGCGCCATCGTCGGCGTCGTCGGCGCGCTGCAGCTCGATGTGCTGGCGACGCGGCTTGAGGCCGAATACGGCCTGCAAACGCGCTACGAGCAATCACGATTCACGGTTTGCCGCTGGATCAATTCGAAAGACCCGCTGAAACTCAAAGCCTTTATCGACTCGCATGGCTCCAGCATCGCCGACGACCTCGACGGCGCGCCGGTGTTCATGTCGACCTCGGCCTTTCAGTTGAATTATGATTCTGAACGCAATCCCGAGATCGAATTCACCGATGTGAAGGATTATCAGAAAAGCGCGGCGTGATGGGCCAGCGTTGGCGAATGGATGAAAAAACGGAGGAGTCGGAAAAATGAGAAAGTCGTTTTTCATTATCGCCGTCGCCGCGCAGCTAACGGCTTTTTTCATCTTAACGCCCGCGCAGGCGAATGAGATTTTTGACCTGCTCGGTGGCGCGCCGGCTCATAGCCTGGTGTCGATGGAGGACATTCTCTCTCTCGCGCGCGAGAAGGCGACGGGAACCGTCACCGAAATCGAACTCGAACGCGAACGCGGCAAATGGATTTACGAGGTTGAAATACGGACGCCCGAGGGTCGTGAGATCGAACTGACTTACGACGCCCGATCAGGCGATTTGCTGTCGCGCAGACGCAGTCGAAGATAAATTATCCCGACAGTCATTTCTCCAACCTCCATGCGAAGCATATCTCGCATGGATGGTTTGCAGGATGTGTGAAAAGAAGGAATCCTCGCCCATGCGCATCGTTCTCGCGTCGCTATTCGCCCTCAGCCTAATCCTCGCCCTCTTCTTTCCCGCCGCTGCGCGCGCCGAAACCCTCACCTGCACCTACACCGAGCCCTTCGTGAATACGGTCTACCAGACCGGCGGGCGGCGGCTGACGCTGACGCGGGCGGTGGAAAAAGAGGTGCATCGTTTCGTCGTTTCGGCCCGCGTTCGCGACGGCCATATCGAACTTGTCAATCGGTCGCAGGGCTTGCGCCAGACCATGGCGCGCGACGGCAAGGGTTCCGACGGTATGAGCGACAATGTCTTTCCATGGTCATCGACCCTCGCCTGGAAGCGCTTGCCCTACCGGCTCCACGGCGGCTGCCGCTAACGCGTGGCGGCGGCGATCCCGCCGCATGGCGCCAATCGCCGCAGGCGCTGTTCAAGCCCTTCCCATCGTCTGGCCGGGATGCTAAGCGGTTGCTTCACGTCGGTTTCGTCCCTGCGCGCGGCGGACGCCGCCCGGGCCTGCTGATAAACAGGACGAATCGCGGTTAGCTGACGTTCAAAAACATCCGGCCTCGCCGCCCGGCGCGGGAGAGCCGGGAATTTTCGCGCCTCGCGCGTGAGAGACAATCCAGAGGGCAATCTATGAGCCAGTCCGGTTTCTTCACAACTTCCGTCACGCAGTCCGATCCCGAAGTCGCCAGGGCGATTGAACTGGAGCTGGGCCGTCAGCGCCACGAGATCGAACTTATCGCTTCGGAGAACATCGTTTCGAAAGCGGTTATGGAAACGCAGGGCTCGGTGCTGACCAACAAATACGCCGAGGGCTATCCGGGCAAGCGCTATTACGGCGGCTGCCAGTATGTCGATATCGCCGAAAATCTGGCGATCGACCGCGCCAAGCAGCTATTTGGATGCGCTTACGCCAACGTCCAGCCGAACTCCGGCTCGCAGGCCAATCAGGCGGTGTTTCTGGCGCTGCTGCAGCCCGGCGACACTTACATGGGCCTCGATCTCGCCGCCGGCGGCCACCTCACCCACGGCTCGCCGGTGAACGTCTCCGGCCGCTGGTTCAAGCCGATCGCCTATACGGTGCGTCAGGACGACCATCGCATCGACATGGAGCAGGTCGAGCGCTTGGCCAAGGAGCATAAGCCGAAGCTGATCATCGCCGGCGGATCGGGCTATTCGCGCATCTGGGATTTTGAAGCTTTTCGTCGCATCGCCGATAGCGTCGGCGCCTATCTGATGGTCGATATGGCGCATTTCGCCGGCCTCGTCGCCGCCGGACTGCATCCTTCGCCATTTCCGCACGCGCATGTCGTCACCACAACGACTCACAAGACTTTGCGCGGCCCGCGCGGCGGCATGATCCTCGCCAATGACGAGGAACTCGGCAAGAAGCTGAATTCGGCGGTTTTCCCCGGTCTGCAGGGCGGACCGCTGATGCATGTGATCGCGGCCAAGGCTGTGGCTTTCGGCGAGGCTCTGACGCCTGAGTTCAAAGCCTATCAGCAGCGCGTCAAGGATAACGCCCAGACGCTGGCCAAAACTCTGGTCGACGCCGGTCTCGCCATCGTCTCGGGCGGCACCGAAAACCACCTGATGCTGGTCGATCTGCGGCCGAAGAAAGTCACCGGCAAGGCGGCGGAAGCCGCGCTGGGCCGCGCCCACATCACCTGCAACAAGAACGGCATCCCCTTTGATCCGGAGAAGCCCTTCGTCACCTCCGGCATTCGTCTTGGCACGCCGGCGGCGACCTCGCGCGGTTTCGGCGTCGAGGAGTTCAAGCAGGTTGGCGGCCTGATCGTCGAGGTGCTCGATGGGCTCTCCAGCAAGGGCGAAGAGGGCAATGCGGCGACCGAGGCGGCGGTGAAGGAGAAGGTTCACGTCCTGACGGCGAAGTTCCCGATCTACTGATTGATCGCCGCCGACCGACAGCAAATGTTTCAATGATTGAGCGGCCCGCCTTCCTTTTGGGGGGCGGGCCGCCGTCACAACAGGCATGGCCCACGCGATCCGATGCGCTGCCCCTATTGCGCCTCTTCAGACACACAGGTGAAAGACTCGCGTCCGGCCGAGGACTCTTCGTCCATCCGTCGGCGTCGAGTCTGCCCGGCCTGCGGCGGTCGTTTCACGACCTTTGAACGCGTGCAACTGCGCGAAATCGTTGTTGTCAAAAAATCCGGTCGTCGCACGCCCTTCGATCGCGAAAAACTGGCCCGTTCGGTCGAGATCGCCATACGCAAACGGCCGGTCGACCCCGAACGGGTCGATCGCATGATTTCCGGAGTCGTTCGTCAACTCGAAAGTCTCGGCGAACCGGAGATTGATAGCCGACGCATCGGCGAACTTGTGATCGAGGGCCTGCGGTCGCTGGATGCGGTAGCCTATGTCCGCTTCGCCTCGGTCTATCGGGATTTCACCGAGGCGCGCGATTTCAATGCGCTGATCGACGAACTGGAAAGCGGCGACGACCCGAGCGGCGACGCGGAAGACCCATGAAACATCCCAGTGTGGTCACGCCGCCGGACTATGACGCTCTCATGGATGACGCTTTCATGTCCGCGGCGCTGGCCCTGGGCCGGCGCAATCTCGGACGCGCCGCCCCCAATCCCGCCGTCGGCGCCCTGCTGGTGCGCGAGGGAGTGGTTGTCGCGCGCGGCTGGACAGCCCCGGGCGGGCGCCCGCATGCGGAAGCCATGGCTCTCGAAGCGGCCGGCGACGCGGCGCGCGGCGCAACGCTTTATGTGACCCTGGAGCCCTGTTCGCATCACGGCGCGACTCCGCCCTGCGTTGAGGCGATCGTCGCCGCAGGCGTGGCGCGAGTCGTTTCGGCAATGGAGGACCCCAATCCCGAGGTGTCGGGGCAGGGTCATGCGCTCCTGCGCGCCGCCGGCGTTGCGGTGCGTGTCGGTCCCGGCGCCGCAGAGGCGCGCGTTGACCATATGGGCCATATTCTGCGGGTGACCCACGGCCGGCCGTTGGTGACGCTGAAACTGGCCATGACGGCGGATGGCTACGCCGCCGGAGCCGCCTATGATCCGCGCCTGCGCATTACCGGCGCCGTCGCCGACGCTTTTACCCATATTCAGCGCTGGCTGCACGACGCAATCATGATCGGCGCCGGCACGGCGCGCGAGGATGACCCCCTTATGACGATACGCCTGCCCGGACTGGAGGGAGAGAAGCGCCTGCGTATCGTTCTCGACGCAAAATTGACTCTCTCGCCGCGCTCGCGACTTGCGGCGACCGCCCGAGAGGTCCCGCTGCTCGTCATTGCCGGCGAGGGGATTACGGACGTCGCCGCGCAGCGCTTCATGGACGCCACAGGCGCCGAGGTGGCGCGGGCGCCGACAATCGATAGCCGACTGGACATACTCGCCGTCCTGCGTCTGCTGGCCGACCGGGGCGTCGCGCGCATATTCTGCGAAGGCGGTCCGGCGGTCGCCGAGAGTCTGCTCGCGCATGGTTACGCCGACGAAGTGATCCTCCATCGCGCGGTCAAACCTCTGGGACGACCGGGCAAGCGGGCGTTGACGCCCACCGCCCGGGCGGCTCTCGACGACGAACATCGTTATCGCCTGTTCGAGACGCGTCGTCTCGGCGCCGACGAGATGACGCATTACCTAAAGAACGCCTAGCTTACGTCTCCACGATCAATGAAAAGGGACGCAAAATGTTCACCGGCATTGTTACGGACATCGGCGAGGTCGTGTCGGTCGAATCCCGGGGCGCACTTCGGCGTCTGCGCATCGCCTGCGGTTACGCGGCGGAGAGCATTGCGCTAGGCGCCTCGATCGCCTGCAATGGCGCCTGTCTCACCGTGGTCGCGGTCGAGTCAGCCGAGGGACGGACAATTTTCGATGTCGACGTCGGCGCCGAGACGTTGCGACTGACAACGGCGGGCGCCTGGCGCGCCAGAACGCGAATCAACCTTGAGCGCGCTTTGAAAATCGGGGACGAACTCGGCGGACACATTGTGACAGGTCATGTCGATGGCTTCTCGACGATCCTCTCGCGCGAGGATTTTGACGGCATGACGCGGTTCTGGATCGAGACGCCCCAAGCGCTGGCGCGTTTCGTTGCGCAGAAAGGTTCTGTCGCGCTCGACGGCGTTTCGTTGACGGTGAATGCGGTCGAGGGGAAACGGTTCTCGATCCTGCTCATTCCGCACACGCTCGCAATGACCACTCTTGGCGACCGCAAAATCGGAGACGCGCTCAATCTCGAAGTCGATTTGATGGCGCGATACGCAGCGCGGTTGAGCGAAACACACTGAAGCTGTCGCAAGCCGGCTCAGGAAATGATTTAAAACAATTCTTTCTTTTTCATGGTCGCCGCATCGAAAAATGTGTATCGATCGCCCGAGGAGTTTCGGATGGCGGGCATTGCGGAAAAGTCGGGCGAAACGGTTCGGGCGGCGGGCGCGCATCTGCTTGTCGTTACAGCCCGTTTCAATGCCCCAATCGTTGATTGCTTGCGCTCGGGGGCGCTGGCGGCGATTGAGACGGCTGGCGCGCGCGCCACTGTCATCGAGGTTCCGGGCTCGCTTGAAATTCCCGCGGCGACGGTGATCGCGCTTGATGCCGCGGAGAGGGCCGGCGCGCCATACGACGGCGTGGTCGCCCTGGGCTGCGTGGTGCGCGGCGACACCTATCACTTTGAAATCGTCAGCGACGTCAGCGCCCGCGCGCTGATGGAAATCTCGGTAATGCGCGCTTTGCCCCTGGGCAACGGGATTTTGACGGTGGAAAATGAAACGCAGGCGAGAATTCGCTGCGATATCCGCCAGGGCGACAAGGGCGGCGAAGCGGCGCTTGCGGCGCTGGCGCTCATCGCTCTCAAGCGAGGTCTTGCGTGAGCATCGACAAGCGTTCCGCAGCGCGTCTCGCCATTGTTCAGGCGCTCTATCAGATGGAGGTCGCCGGTAAGGGCGTCAATGAAGTTTTCGCCGAATTTGAAACGCACTGGATGGGGCGCGAGATCGAAGGCGATCAATACAAACCGGCGGAGCCCGCCTTCTTTCGCGATGTGGTGCAGGGCGTGCTGACTGATCAGCTGGCGATTGATCGTCAGATCGACCATGCTTTATCCGGCGGCTGGCCTCTGGCGCGGGTCGAGGCGGTAATGCGCGCCGTGCTGCGGGCCGGAGCCTATGAGTTGCGGGCGCGTAAGGATGTGCCGCCGCGCGTCGTCATCAAGGAATATGTCGATGTCGCCGGGGCCTTCTTTGGACCCACCGAGTCTGGCATGGTCAACGCCGTGCTGGACAAAATCGCGCGCGAGGAGCGCGCCGCCGAGCTATCGGGACCGCACAGATACGGAACCGCCGATGACGGGCCGTTATAGCGAAGACGAACTGATCGCGACCCTGTTTGCGCCGCTGGCCGGCGCGGCCGCGCTGGGTCTGAAAGATGACGCCGCGCTACTGCCGCCGCAAGTCGAACCGCTCGCCGTCACCGCCGACATGCTGGTGGCGGGAGTGCATTTCTTCCCCGACGATCCGCCGTCGCTGATCGCGAAAAAGGCTTTGCGGGTCAATCTCTCCGACCTCGCCGCCAAGGCGGCGACGCCCTGCGGCTTTCTGCTCTCGATCGCCCTGCCGCCGGATTGGAGCAACGAGTGGCTGGCGGCTTTTGCTCAAGGGTTGGGCGAGGACGCCAGGGTTTTTCGCGCGCCATTGCTTGGCGGCGACACATCTGCGACGCCGGGACCGTTGACCATCGCTATCACCGCTCTGGGAGCTGCGCCGCGCTTCGTTTCCCGCGCCGAAGCACAGCCCGGGGATGGCCTTTATGTCTCCGGAGCGATCGGCGACGCGGCTCTCGGTCTGTTGTTGAGACGCGATCCCTCCAGGGCGACGCAACTGTCCAGCGAACAACGCGACGCGCTGCTCACGCGCTATCTTCTCCCGCAACCCCGGCTCGATCTGGTCGATTTGTTGCGCGGCGCGGCCAACGCGGCGATGGACGTGTCGGACGGACTGGCGGGCGATCTGGTCAAATTGACACGGGCCTCTGGAGTTTCAGCGCGGGTCGAGATCGCCCGCATCCCGCTCTCGGCCGCCGGCCAGGCGATGGTCGCTGGAGACCCGACCTTGCTTGAGACAGCCCTAACCGGCGGCGACGACTACGAAATCCTGTTCACGGCCGGCCCCCGTTTTTCTCCGCCGGCTGGAATCGCGCGGATTGGCGAGATCGTCGCCGGAGACGGCCCGCCGAACCTTGAGGGTTGGCCGGCGGGATCGCATGGGGCGGCGAGGCTTTCCTTCGGCCATTTCTGATTTTTCAGCCGCTGTCGCCATTGCCGGGCCGGCGTCTTTCTGGCACAAACCGCCGGGGAATTTGCTGGGGCCCGCCCGATTCGTTCGGCGCGGGGGTCCCGCTTTTCTGTCCAGCGATATCCATCGCGCCGCGCTTTGGCCGCCCCGGCCCCGATCAAAAGGCGAACTTGTTATGGTCCTGTTTCTTACAATCGTCTTCGGACTGATGTCCGTTGTCTATGGCGTCGTCACCGCCAAGGAATTGCTTGCCGCCGATCCCGGCACGGAGCGCATGCAGGAAATTTCTGGCGCCGTCGCCGAGGGCGCGCAGGCCTATCTCAATCGTCAGTATAAAACGATCGCCTATGTCGGCGGCGTAATCTTCGTCGTTCTGGCCGTCCTTCTGGGATGGGGTGTCGCCTTCGGCTTCCTGATCGGCGCCGCGCTTTCCGGCGCCGCCGGCTATATCGGCATGAATGTCTCGGTTCGCGCCAATGTTCGCACGGCGCAGGCGGCGACGAAGTCGGTCGCCAGCGGTCTCGACATCGCCTTCAAGGCCGGCGCGATCACCGGACTTCTCGTCGCAGGTCTGGCGTTGCTCGGCGTTGCGGTTTATTACGCCGCGCTCACCTGGGGCGGCGGCTTTGGCCCGTCCGATCGCACCGTCGTCGACTCGTTGGTCGGCCTCGGGTTCGGCGCCTCGCTGATTTCGATCTTCGCGCGTCTGGGCGGCGGCATCTTCACCAAGGGCGCCGACGTCGGCGCCGACCTCGTCGGCAAGGTTGAGGCGGGCATTCCCGAGGACGATCCGCGCAATCCGGCGACCATCGCCGACAACGTCGGCGACAACGTCGGCGATTGCGCCGGCATGGCGGCCGATTTGTTCGAGACCTACGCGGTGACGGTTGTCGCCACCATGGTCCTGGCGTCGATCTTCTTTGCCGGCCAGGAAGTCCTGTCCAACGCCATGATCTATCCGCTGGCGATTGGCGGCTTCTCCATCCTGACCTCCATCGCCGGCACCTATTTCGTTAAACTCGGCGCCGACGAAAGTCCGTGGGGCAAGATCGCCGCCCCTTGGTTCGACAAGATCGGCCTGAAAAACGACTCGATCATGGACGCCCTCTATAAGGGCCTGATCGCCACCGGCGTCCTGTCCATTGCCGGACTTTTCCTCGCTACGCTCTTCACTGTCGGCTTCGGCGAGATCGGCAAGGTCAATGGCGAGGCCATCCATGGCTATGGCCTTTTCCTTTCCGGCATTGTCGGCCTGATCGTAACAGGCGCCATCGTTTACATCACCGAGTATTACACCGGCACGGGCAAGCGCCCGGTGGTGTCCATCGCCCAGGCGTCCGTTACCGGACACGGCACCAACGTCATTCAGGGCCTCGCGGTCTCGCTGGAGTCGACGGCCGCGCCGGCGCTGGTGATCGTTCTCGGCATCATCTTCACCTACGAACTTGGCGGCCTCTACGGCACGGCCATTGCCGTGACGACCATGCTTGGCCTCGCTGGCATGATCGTGGCGCTTGACGCTTTCGGCCCTGTCACCGACAACGCCGGCGGAATCGCCGAAATGGCCGGTCTGCCGAAGGAAGTGCGTCAATCGACAGACGCGCTCGACGCAGTCGGCAACACCACCAAGGCGGTGACGAAGGGCTACGCTATCGGTTCGGCGGGTCTTGGCGCGCTTGTGCTGTTTGCCGCCTACACCAACGATCTCAAGCACTTTGCCGAGTCGGGAACGCCTTTCTTCCAGGGCATGGGCAAGGTCGACTTTGATCTCTCCAACCCCTATGTCGTCGCCGGCCTGATCTTTGGCGGCCTCATCCCCTATCTGTTTGGCGGCATCGCCATGACCGCCGTCGGCCGCGCCGCCGGTTCGGTCGTCGAAGAGGTGCGTCGTCAGTTCAAGGAGAAGCCCGGCATCATGACTGGCGCCGATCGTCCGGACTATGGCCGGGCCGTCGACATGCTCACGCAGGCGGCGATCAAGGAAATGATTGTGCCGTCGCTGCTGCCGGTGCTGGCGCCGATCGTCGTCTTCATTGTGGCGTGGCTCTTCGGCGGCAAGGCGAACGCTTTCGCGGCGCTGGGCGCCTTGCTGCTTGGCGTCATCGTCAACGGCCTGTTCGTCGCCATCTCGATGACCTCGGGCGGCGGCGCCTGGGACAACGCCAAGAAATCCTTTGAAGACGGCTTCGTCGACAAGGACGGCGTGAAGCATCTCAAGGGTTCCGAGGCCCACAAGGCGTCGGTGACGGGCGACACTGTCGGCGACCCCTACAAGGACACCGCCGGCCCGGCCGTGAATCCGGCCATCAAGATCACCAACATCGTCGCGCTGCTGCTGCTCGCCATTCTCGCGCACTAAAGCGTTTCCCGGTCTGATTGAGTCAGACCGGGCCTGGTCTTTTGTTTTTCGCGATCTCTTTCGCCGAACGGGTTTCCGGTTCGGCGGAAAGCGCTCCGAGAACATCGCATTCATAATAATCGTAACAAGGCGGGGGCGACCCCGCCTTATTACTTTCCGAACATGGTTCCGGTTCGGGGCGCGGACGTCCTATAATGGCGTCATGACCCATCCTTTTTTCAACCTGCACACCCATGGCTTTATCCGAGCGGCGGTGGCCGTGCCGCGCGTGCGGGTCGCTGATCCGGCGTTTAACGGCGCCCGGACGCTGGAACTGGCGCGCGCCGCAGATGAGCAAGGCGCCTCACTGGTCCTTTTTCCGGAGCTTGGTCTTTCCGCCTACGCCATCGACGATCTGTTGCAGCAGGAGGCTTTGCTCGCCGGCGTCGAGCAGGCGCTGCACGATCTTGTCGAGGCGTCGCGCGCGCTGCATCCGCTGATCGTCGCGGGTGCGCCTCTGCGCCACAGGGGTCGCCTGTATAATTGCGCCATCGCCATTCGTCGCGGCAAAGCGCTGGCGGTGACGCCAAAGGTCTATCTGCCGAACTACCGCGAGTTTTACGAGAAGCGGCATTTCTCTTCCGGCGCCGCCGTGACGGGCGAAGAGATTCTTGTCGCGGGGCAAATCGCGCCTTTTGGCTCCGATGTGTTGCTCGCCGCGCGAGATGTCGATGGCCTCGCGCTGCACATGGAGATTTGCGAGGACGTCTGGACGCCCATTCCGCCCTCGACGCGCGCGGCGCTCGCCGGCGCGACCGTCCTGCTCAATCTTTCCGCCTCGAACGCGATCGTTGGGAAATCGGATTATCGAGAGACCCTGTGCCGCGCCCATTCGGCGCGCTGCCTGTCCGCTTACCTGTATTCAGCGGCGGGACAGGGCGAGTCCACGACCGATCTCGCATGGGATGGCGAGGCGATGATTTTCGAAAACGGCGCCCTTCTGGCGCGCGCCCCGCGCTTCGCGCAGGAACCGCAAATTATCTGCGCCGATCTCGATATTGGTTGTCTGCTAACCGAACGTCTGCGGCAAAATTCCTTTGGCGATTGCGCCGATCTCGAGGCGGGCGCGAGCATGTTCCGCCGCGTCGAGTTCGATCTCGACCCGCCGCGCGATCGCGATCTGGGGCTGATGCGCGCCGTGCCGCGATTTCCGTTTGTTCCGGACGACGAGACGCGTCTTGCGGAACTCTGTTTCGAAGCCTTCAATATTCAGGCGCATGGTCTGGAGCAGCGACTGCGGGCGACGGGCGTCGATCGGGTAGTGATCGGCGTCTCCGGCGGTCTCGATTCCACCCAGGCCTTGCTTGTCGCCGTGACGGCGATGGAGCGGCTCGGCCATTCGCCAAAAAATATCCTCGCCTATACTTTGCCAGCCTTTGCGACCAGTGCGCGCACCAAAGACAACGCCTGGACATTGATGCGGGCGCTTGGCGTCAGCGCGCAGGAAATCGATGTCTCGCAGGCCTGCGCGCAAATGCTGAAGGACATTGATCACCCGGCGTCGCAGGGCGAAGCGGTTTATGACGCGACCTATGAAAACGTTCAGGCCGGTGCGCGCACGGCGCTGTTGTTTCGACTGGCCAATCGCCACAATGCGCTGGTGATCGGCACCGGCGATCTGTCGGAGCTGGCGTTGGGCTGGTGCACCTATGGCGTCGGCGATCAGATGGCGCATTACAACGTCAACGCTTCTGTCCCGAAAACGCTGATCCAGCATTTGATCCGCTGGTGCGCCCGCGATGCGCGTTTCGGCGCCGACACGGTCTGTGTGCTGCGCGATATTCTCGACACCGACATTTCGCCCGAACTGGTGCCGGGCTCGACGACGCAGCGCACCGAGGATGTCGTCGGCCCCTACGCCTTGCAGGACTTCAACCTCTTCTACACAACCCGCTATGGCTTCGCGCCGACGAAGATCGCTTTTCTCGCCTGGCGAGCCTGGCGAGAGGCGGACACGGGGCGCTGGCCGCCGGACATCGCCGCTGGCGACCGACGCGCCTACGATCTAGCCGAAATCAAACATTGGCTGGGCGTGTTTCTGCGTCGGTTCTTTGCGACCAGCCAGTTCAAGCGCAGCGCCATGCCCAATGGCCCCAAGGTGAGTTCGGGGGGGTCGCTGTCGCCGCGCGGCGACTGGCGGGCGCCAAGCGACTCATCGCCCAACGTCTGGCTGGCGTCGCTTGACGAGATTCCATAGCCGAGCCAAAAAACTTAAAAAAACGTTTCATAGCTCTTGTTATCAGGCCCAATGGGCACAATCTGTCCTCTATACGCCGGTTTTATCCGGATCAGGAAGGATGGAAAAGATGAGCAACGAGACCTGCGCCCCCGCCTCAGCTTCGCAGAACACGACGAGCGGCTGCTGTGGCGGCGCCCGTAAAAACGCTACTGCCGCAGAGGAGGAGGCGCGTTACCACGCGCTGCGCACGCTGGTTGCGGCGCTTCGCGCGACGGACCATGATCTGGCGACGCCGGCGCCGGCGAAAAAGGGCTGCTGCTGCGGTTGATGGCGCGGTGAAGGAGACATCACAA
>JBBARD010000075.1:0-11521 GCA_040399965.1 Methylocystis sp.
TATCTCAGTCACCTCAACAGGTTAAAGGAAGTTGCACTTCGAATTTGAATCCAAGGATGAAAACAAAAAAATTTTGATGATGAACGCTTCATTGGCGCTTGTCGAGTAATCGGGGTTTTGTCCGAAAAGGGGGATAATGACCATGTCGAATGAAACTCTATTGGTCCTTCAACGATGAAACGCAGGTCGCGACATCATCCTTACAGAGGCTTACGGCAAATATTACAGTGTGGGCGTGCATTGTCCGGTTCCAGGCCTGACAGCGCCTATCACCGCCCGACAACTTTCAAGTGAACTCAGTAAATCCAGACTTATCCTTCAATTCGAAAATCTAGGCATAGAGAAGGTGAATTACATCAGCTTTTAGCCCCGTGCGTCTGCCCGCTGTCCTTTTTTTAATTAAAAAGACAGTCTGCGACGATAATATGAGGATGAATCAAACTCATGTTGCAGCTCACATCTCTAGATCGATTGGAGGCCGAATCGATTTATATTTTCAGAGAATGCGTTTCTCTGGCCGAGAATCCTGTTATTCTTTTCTCTGCAGGAAAGGATTCCACTGTTCTTGGGCATCTTGCGGCTAAAGCTTTTTATCCTTCCAGGCCGCCGTTATCTCTTCTGCATATAGATTCAACCTGGGAATTCAGGGGTCTGCTCGATTTCAGAGACGAATTTGCTAAAAAATATCGATTTAATTTGATCGTATTTTCAAATGAGGAAGGCAGGAAACTGGGCGTCAACCCCTTCGATCATGGCGAAAGATACACGCGTATCATGAGAACTGACGCTTTGCGCGAAGCTCTGGATAAAGGCGGATATGATTTCATTTTTGGCGGCGCACGCCGCGATGAGGAGCGCTCTCGGGCCAAGGAGAGAATCGTCTCGATAAGAAATCAGCATCATGGCTGGGATCCTCGGCATCAAAGGCCTGAATTCAACAGGATGTTCAATCTTCGTCTTTCGGCTCAAAACAGCGCGAGGGTTTTTCCTTTATCGAACTGGACGGAGGAGGACATACTGAAATACATTGAAAGGGAAAACATCGACATTTGTCCGCTCTACTACTCGGCTCCACGGCAGACCGTGACAAGGGGCGCATCCTACATTGTTGTTGATGACCCGCAAAGAATGCGACTGTTGAGTGACGACATAGTCGCGACGCGTTCCGTGCGTTTCAGAACTTTGGGATGCTGGCCCGTCACTGGAGCGATAGCCTCTGAAGCAAATGACATACAATCCATCATTGACGAAAATAAATTATCCAGAATATCCGAACGACAGGGGCGTATCGCCGACAATGAGGATGGCGGCTCGCTGGAGGATAAAAAACGCGAGGGGTATTTTTGACGGTCAGACCCAATGCAATGATACGCTGCAATGTTCATATCAAGCTAGAAGGTCATTATTTTCTCGGTCTGCCTGGGGTACGCGTTCATGACGTCCGGACACCCATATTGCGGGAGCAACGCTTCTATCGCAACCATGCACGGCAAAGAAATCGTTATGGCCCCAATCCTCCGTCGTTGGTTGGGGATTAATCTTGTTTGCGCCGAGCAAGTAGACACCGACGCCTTTGGAACGTTTTCCGGAGAAGTTCCCCGCACAGGAACAATGCTGGAAACAGCGCGAAAAAAAGCGAAAGCGGCAATTGCGGCGACCGGTTGTCCGATTGGACTTGGAAGTGAAGGGTCTTTTGGTCCGGATCCGGATGTCCCTTTTCTGGCGTCAGGCTCGGAGATCATTCTGCTTTACGATGCGTATCGGGATCATGAAATTTACGTCCACAGAAAAACCAGAACCAATTTCGATCACATCGCCGTCCATCCGGATCAGGACCCGACAAGCTTTCTGTTGCGTATCGGCTTTCCCGGCCACGCCATTATTATCAGGCCCGAATCCTGCAACGAGCCACGCGATGTTATCAAGGGATTACGGGATTCTGCGTCAGTTAAGGGACAAATTAAAATAATGGCCGGACTCTCTGCAACTGGCCGTGCGATCGTTCAAACGGATATGCGCGCGCATCTTAATCCAACGCGAATGAAATCGATTGGATCGATCGCTCGACGGCTTGCGTTGCGCGTCAGAAGATTGTGTCCGCGCTGCGGACTACCGGGTTTTGGTCCCGTCGATGTCGTCAGAGGGCTGGCCTGCGCCGATTGCGCGACGCCAACATCCCGGATCAAGGCCGTAATCTATTCGTGTCGCGGATGTTCTCATCGGTTGCTGCGGCATGAGCGTCCCGTTTCACATCTCGCGGACCCCAGACATTGCCCGCACTGCAACCCATAATTCCCGCATCTCGCGTTTTGACGATCCGCGTCTTCGTCCTGACGCCAACCAATTGCGTCGATCTTGGGCATCCGCTGCACAGTCCGCCGTCAGCGTGATGGAATTACGATCAAAGTGCGGGCGGTTCCGCCAATTCGGTTGACTTGCGGGAGGGCCATTCAGCAAACTCCCTCTGCGGCGCAGCACGCCGTCCCGCGAAAGGCGCCCTCCTTGTCTATCCAAGTCGCGCTTCACCACGTCACACACTACAAATACGATCGACCTGTTGGGATTGGTCCCCAGATCGTGCGGTTGCGCCCGGCGCCTCATTGCCGCACGCGCGTCACCGCTTATTCGTTGAAGATCCTGCCCACGCAACATTTCATCAATTGGCAGCAGGATCCGCACGGCAACTGGCAGGCGCGTCTGGTTTTTCCCGATAAGGCGCGGGAATTCAGGATAGAGGTCGATCTTCTCGCGGAGATGGCGGTTTTCAATCCATTCGACTTTTTCGTCGAGCCCTATGCGGAGGAGTTTCCTTTCGCCTACGCCGTCGAACTTGAGACGCAACTGGCGCCCTATCTGGAGATTGAGCCCGGCGGTCCGGCGCTGGAGTCCTATGTCGCCGCCATCCCCCGTGAGAGGAGCCGCACCGTTGATTTCCTCGTCGGCGTCAACGCCCGGCTCCAGAGCGACATTAACTATGTCATTCGCATGGAGCCCGGCGTGCAGGCCCCTGACGAGACGCTCAACCTGCGTTCGGGCTCTTGTCGCGACTCCGCCTGGTTACTTGTTCAGATTCTCCGCCGTCTCGGCCTGGCGGCTCGTTTCGTCTCCGGCTATTTGATCCAGCTCAAGGAAGATATTGACCCGATCGAAGGGCCAACGGGCACGGATCGTGACTTCACCGATCTTCACGCCTGGACAGAAGTCTATGTTCCCGGCGCCGGCTGGATCGGGCTCGACGCCACTTCAGGTCTGTTTTGCGGCGAGGGACATCTGCCGCTGTGCGGAGCGCCGCATTACCGATCCTGCGCGCCCGTGACCGGCCTGGTCGAGCCGGCTGAATGTGATTTTCACTTCGAGATGCGCGTCGATCGCATTCGAGAGCAGCCCCGCATCACTGCGCCGTTCCCGGATGAGGCCTGGGCGCGACTGGACAGGCTTGGCGAAACCGTCGACCGCGATCTGGACAAACAGGATGTGCGCCTCACCATGGGCGGCGAGCCAACCTTCATCTCGATCGACGATTTCGAGTCGGCCGAGTGGAACACCGCCGCCGTCGGCCCGACCAAGCGAGCCCGCGCCGACGATCTGATTCGCCGGCTACGCCAACGTTTCGGTCCGGGCGGCTTCCTGCATTACGGACAGGGGAAATGGTATCCAGGCGAGAGTCTGCCGCGCTGGGCCTTTTCCCTATACTGGCGCAAGGACGGTCAGCCGATCTGGGAAAATCCCGCGCTCGTTGCAGGCATGGGAACAAGCGCGACGCCCGCCGGGCTTGATGAGGCTGCGCGCTTCGCCGCCGAACTTGCGGCCGGGCTCGGCGTTGGTCCTGACTACGTTATCCCGGCCTTTGAAGATCCGGCGCACTGGATGCTCAGGGAGGGCCAGCTCCCGATCAACGTCGATCCGGGAGATCCCAGGATCGAGGACGCCGAAGAGCGCGCGCGCATGATGCGCGTCTTCGAACGCGGCCTGACGACGCCAAGCGGTTATGTCCTGCCGATTCAGCGCTGGAACGCGCGGGGCGCGCAGCGCTGGACATCCGAGCGCTGGCCGTTGCGCCGCGGCCGACTGTTTCTGGCGCCGGGCGACTCGCCATTGGGATTGCGCCTGCCGTTGAACGCGCTGCCGTGGGTGGCGCCGTCCGTCTACCCTCATGTCCATAATCAGGATCCGATGGAGGCGCGCGAGACGCTCCCGCAAACCGCGCATTTCCAGCATATTTTCAGTGAAACCCGCGCGACAGGCGATCAGCAGGTTCATGGTCAATCGATCGTCGAGGGAGTCGTGCGCACGGCGCTCGCCGTCGAGCCGCGCGACGGGGCGCTCTGCGTCTTCATGCCGCCGGTGTCGAAACTGGAGGATTATCTCGAACTTCTGGCCGCCGTTGAAACGACCGCGACCAGGCTCAATACGGCAATTCACATCGAAGGCTATCCGCCGCCTGTAGATCCCCGGCTGGAGGTGGTGAAGGCGACCCCCGATCCCGGCGTGATCGAAGTGAATATTCATCCGGCCGCCTCGTGGCGCGAAGCCGTGACAACGACGACAACGCTCTACGAGGAGGCGCGGCTTGCGCGGCTCACCACCAGCAAGTTTATGACCGACGGGCGGTGCATGGGTTCGGGCGGCGGCAATCATGTCGTGCTGGGCGGCGTGACGCCAGCGGAGTCGCCGTTCCTCAGGCGCCCCGATCTCCTGAAGAGCCTGGTGCTTTACTGGCAACGCCACCCTTCGCTCTCCTACCTGTTTTCAGGGCTATTTATCGGCCCCACCAGTCAGTCCCCCCGTATCGACGAAGCGCGTCACGACGCGCTCTACGAGCTTGAGATCGCCATGGCCAACACGCCGGCGGCGGGCGAGACCGACTTCCCGCTGTGGCTCGTGGATCGCCTTTACCGCAACCTGCTCGTCGACGTTTCGGGCAACACGCATCGTTCGGAAATATGCATCGACAAGCTTTATTCCCCCGACGGTCCCACGGGACGTCTTGGCCTTGTCGAATTTCGCGGCTTTGAAATGCCGCCCGACGCCCGCATGAGTCTCGCCCAGCAATTATTGCTGCGAGCGCTTGTCGCGTGGTTCTGGCGCGAGCCGCAAGAGGGCTCCTGTGTGCGCTGGGGCACTTCGCTGCATGACAGGTTCATGCTGCCCCATTTCGTGCGGGCGGATTTTCTCGACGTTCTCGACGATCTCAAACGCGCCGGCTACCCCTTCGAGGAAGAGTGGTTCCGCGCTCAGTACGAATTCCGTTTTCCGCTGGCGGGGCAGGTGGAGCATGGCGGCGTAACTTTGGAAATTCGCCACGCGCTCGAACCCTGGCACGTGCTTGGCGAAGAGGGCGGCGCGGGCGGCACGGTGCGCTATGTGGACTCATCCGTCGAACGTCTTGAAGTCAAAGCGCGCCATTTCGTGCCGAACCGGCACGTCGTCGCCTGCAACGGCCGCCGCCTGCCGCTCCACCCGACGGGCGCGCCCGGCGAGGCGGTTGCGGGGGTCCGCTTCAAGGCGTGGCGGCCATCGTCCGGGATGCATCCCAACATCCCCGTGCATGCGCCGTTGACCTTCGATATCGTCGATGGCTGGAGCAATCGTTCCCTGGGCGGCTGCGTCTATCACAGCACCCACCCGGGCGGTCGCAACTACGAGACCTTTCCGGTTAATTTCCATGAGGCCGAAGCGCGCCGGCTTGCGCGTTTTCAGGACCACGGCCACACTCCCGGTCGAGTGGAGCCGCCGCGCCGTGAACCTGAAGGCGAGTTTCCGCTGACGCTGGACCTCAGGAGGCCCATTGATTGCTGACCCGCAGGCCGTTGCGATCGATGGCGACATCGCCCGGCGTCTCGCCGCCTGGATCGCCGATTATGCGCCCTTATCGGGGGTGCCGGACGAGTTGATCGGCCCGGACGGGCGTCCGCGCGCGCATTGGTTGCAACTTCTCAACACGCTTGCGGGTCTGGGTCAGGACGGCGTTCAGAGCCGGTTTGCGGCGGCGGCGCGGCGCATCAACGATATGGGCGTAACCTACCGCGTCTGTGGCGAAGCGCAGGAGCGCCCGTGGCCCTTGAGTCGCTTGCCGCTACTCCTCACCGAGAACGAATGGCGCGAGATCGCGACGGGGGTCGCCCAGCGGGCGGAGCTTCTGGACCGCATCCTGCGCGACGTTTATGGTCCGGCCTCGCTCGTCGTCGATGGCGCATTGCCCGCCCCAGTGGTCGCAGGGTCGCCCGAATTCATTCGACCGATGTGCGGCGTCGAGCCGGCCGGCGGTCGCTGGCTGCGGTTTTTCGCCGTCGATCTTGGCCGCGGGCCGGATGGCAAATGGTGGGTTTTGGGCGACCGCGCCCAGGCCCCGTCGGGCGCGGGTTACGCTGTCGAGAATCGACTGGTCCTCGCCCGCGCTTTCCCGAGCCTCTACCGCGAGATGAATGTCCGACGACTTGCAGGCTTCTTTCGCGATTTCCGGGCGGGACTTGTAGCGGCCGCAAGAAGATCCGATCCGCGCATCTGCCTGATGACGCCGGGGCCATGGAGCGAGACCTACAGCGAACACGTCTATCTCGCCCGTTATCTGGGTTTTCTGCTCCTCGAGGGCGAGGATCTCGTCGCCGGCGACGGCAGATTGCACGCGCGCACGGTCGCCGGGCCAAAACGCATCGACGTAGTCTGGCGGCGAGTCGACTCCGACTGGCTTGATCCGCTGGAGGCGAATGCGGCCTCGCGGCTAGGCGCGCCGGGCTTTTACGACGCCATCAGGCAGGGTACGGTCACGCTGGCCAACATGCCCGGCGCGGGTCTCGTGGAGTCGCGGGCGTTGATTAGTTTCCTTCCCGCGCTCTCCCGGCGTCTTTTGGGCGAAGATCTGCGATTGCCCAACGTCGCCACCTGGTGGTGCGGGCAGGACGCCGAGCGCGCCGAAATCCTCGCCAGGTTCGACCATCGCGCAATCGCGGGCGCTTTCGGCGACAGGCCGGAGGGGCTTGAGGATGGGCGTCCCGCCATCGGCGCGCAACTTGACGATGTCCGTCGCGCGCGACTGATCCGCGCTATTGAGACCCGCGGCATGGATTATGTCGGGCAGGAGCTGGTGCAACTCTCCACGACGCCCGCCTGGCGCGATGGCGCGTTGACGCCGCGTCCCTTCACCCTGCGCGTCTTCGCCGCCGCGACCGCAGAAGGCTGGACGATCATGCCCGGCGGCTTTTGTCGCGTCGCCGACCATCTTGACGCGCGCGCCATCTCCATGGGGGCCGGCGCGCAATCTGCGGACGTTTGGGTGCTGGGCGAGGCGGCGGAGCCGGCGACAACCCTGCTGCCAACTGACATGGATGTGAAAGTGGTGCGCGTCCCTGGCAATCTGCCGAGCCGGGCCGCTGACAATCTGTTCTGGATGGGACGCTATCTGGAGCGCGCCGAAGCCACCCTGCGAGTGGTGCGCCTGATGTGCAATCGCATGACCGAGTCGCAGGTCGGCTCGACCCATCGTCAGCCGATTGAGCGTTGCGAGCGGCTGCTCGTCGCCTGGGGCGCGACGGCGCCCATGCCGGGGAGCGCATCCGGCGCGGCGCTGGCGCTCGCCGCCGCAAGCAGCGCCGAGCGCTACGGTTCGGCCCGGTCCATCGCTCTGCTGGCGACGCGGTCGGCCTCAATCGTGCGCGAGCGACTTTCTCAGGACATGTGGCAATTGCTGACGCGGCTTGATGCGCGACTCGCGCGCGCCAGCGCGCGCGCGCCTCTCGAGCCCGAGATACTGGAGATGACGGAACGGGCGCTGCACACGCTGGCGGCGCTCTCCGGCCTGATGGATGAAAATTTCAATCGGGTGACCGGCTGGGTGTTCATCGACCTTGGCAGGCGCGTGGAGCGTGCGATCAACACCTGTCGTTTTGTTCGTTGCTTTGCCGCCGACGATCCGACGGTCGAGACGCTGGACGCCCTGCTGGAGCTCATTGATTCGCAGATTTCCTATCGCACGCGATATCTTGCGGGCGCGGCGCAGGCCCCGGCGATTGACATGGCGATGCTCGATCCGTTCAATCCCCGCTCTGTGGCCTTTCAGTCGCGACGCATCGACAGCCATCTCGCCGCCCTGCCGTCGCTGAGCGACGACGGCATGATGGAGCCGCAACGCCGGCTCGCCGTCGCGCTGCGCGCCGAACTGGAGGCGGAGGATGCGCGGCGCCTCGAGACGGCGCGCGTGCTGACGATCGAACAACGATTGATGGCGATCGCCGACGCCGTCGCAGCCCGTTACTTCTCGCACGGAAGCGATCCGTCGGCAGCGGATAAAAGGTCCAGACTCGCGTGATCTACGACATTCGTCACGTGACGACCTACACTTATGAAACCAGCGTCGCCTCCACACGCTGCGCGATCCGTCTGACGCCCCGCGACGGGGGCGGTCAGCGTCTGCTCGCACATAACATAGAAGCGGCTCCGGCCTTGCGCGCGGCGACCGAGCGGCTGGACTTCTTCGGCAATCGCATCATCGAGGCGACCATTCGCGAGGCGCATGCAAAATTGATGATCGTCATGACCGCGCGCGTCGAGGTGAGCCGCGAAGAGCCGCCGGCGGAGGGGTTAACGCCGCCCTGGGAAAGCGTTGGACGCGACGCCGCCGAAGTTCGGTCGCTTGCAGCGGACTCGCCGGCGCATGCGCTGTTCGCCAGCCGGCTCGCGCCGATCGAAGCGCCGGTGACGGCGTACGCCCGCGAGAGCTTTACGTCGGGGCGAACGGTTCTCGAAGGCGCCGCCGAACTGATGCGACGGATCAGGGCGGATTTCGCCTACGATCCCGAGGCCACCGATGTCGCAACGCCGCTGGCCGAGGCTTTCGCGCGCAAGGGCGGGGTCTGTCAGGATTTTGCGCATATCATGATCGCCGGACTGCGCGGTCTCGGATTACCGGCCGCCTATGTCAGTGGCTACATCCGCACCCTGCCGGCGCCGGGCGAAATCCGTCTCGACGGGGCCGACGCGTCGCACGCCTGGGTCGCCGTGTGGTGTGGCGATCCCTTCGGCTGGATTCACATGGACCCGACCAACGCCATGTACGCCGACGATAATCATATTGTCGTGGCTGTCGGCCGCGATTACGCCGATGTCGCGCCGATCGATGGCGTTATCGTCGGCGCCGGGCGCCAGACGCTCGGCGTGGCGGTCGATATTAAAGCAGTGGGAGCGCCGGGTTAGAGCGCTTTCCGCCGAAGCGGAAACCGGAATGGAGAAAGAAAGCGCGTTAAAACATACAAGGGTCCCGGTCTGATTAAATCAGACCGGGAACGCCTCAAACGAAGATCAGGTTGAAACGGCTGGTGTCTTTAGTCACAAGTCTCTTTAGTCACAAGTGTCTTTAGTCACGTCTTTGTTCGCCGAACCATAGGCATTTTTCAATTAGAAAGCGGCCCGACGAGATTGGCCTCAGCCACGAATGCGAGGTCAGCGTTATTATTGAAACCCCAGTTAAGCCACGGGTCGGCAGTCAGGGAGTTGTCGTTGTTATTGTAGGTAAAATTACCGCCGGAATAGGATGATTGGTCCGTAAATCCCACATAGTAGACGCCGGGCGAGTTGGTGACGCCCACTGTTGAAATCGTCGCCAGATATTGCCCGCCGGAGGCAAGAGGCGTGTTGTTCGTGTTAAATGTGACCTTTGTGAAGCTTGACGATGAGGGCGCAATTAATTCGCTGCTGGAGAACAGGGGCGCGCCGGTAGGCGCTGTGCCGCTCCAGTTGTAAACGTGGAATTTAAAATTTTGCTGCGCCCCATCGAAATATTTAAAGTAAAGCGAAAATTTACTCAGCACAGTGCCGCCCGAAACAACCGGCGCTGTAAATGTTTGTCCATAGCTAGGGGTAGTGCTTTGGTTGGTGCTGGTGCCCCATCCAAGGATTCCGTTGGCGCCATTCCAGGCAGGTGAATTTTCTATTGTATAATCAGCGCTCAAGGCTTGGGCGCAGGGCAGAAAAAAGGCTAAGCTTAAGATTGGCGTCATGAACTTGATAAAACGACTATTCACGGCGAAAGCTCCTGCAAACGATTCGTATCTTCACATTTGCATTAACCATATTCCAAAATTGAACCAAGCAAAAAAATTATGTTGGGCCGCCTTATATTCAGGCTTTGTTGTCTGTTGACAAAATGCCAGCCGCATCGAGCGCACGCCTGCCCGGAGGGAGAAGCCGCGCGCCTCTGGGTTTGAGGATAGATCGGGAAGTTTTTGCCTGTGATTTAATTCATTAATGTAGAGAAAATATTCATTGCGCCGATCAACCTCATCGACAAAGGCCAGGATAGAAGTTCTTTTCATTTTTTTTGAAGCAAGGGCTTCAGGAACTTGCCGTTAAAATTAATAAACCCGGTCACCTGTCCGTTGCTAACGCCAACAATTAGATTGCTGCTATTGACCTCGAACGTGCCGGGGGCGCTTCCAGAATCTCCGCTAGATATCCAGTTCCAAAATGTATTTTCAGCCTGGGCTTTTATTGTGCCGCCTGAAATAGTCATTGTGAGTGACAAGACGACGATACGAAGGGCCTTTACCGATCTGGTAAATTTCCCATCATTCAACACTTAATTAACTTCGTCATTCATTTGAGCGTTATACCGCCACAGGCTACGAATTGCAGAAACACTCCTATTCTTAATTTGATGATAGCTCAAATAACGATTGCAAATCGCATTTAATTTGAGAGGGCCGAGGCGGCAAATACTCCTTGCTGAACAAAGCCGCCGTCATACATTTCCCAAATTGTTCCAGAAAAATAAAGGTTTAAAGGTATGTTTGTATTAAATGAAACTCCATTGGTACTCAGGAATGGCGATGATGGGTTGAAAATATTATCATTGGCAGCAGATACCCCCGGGGGAAATGATCCTGGGGCAAGAAGTGACGTAATATTGGAAGCGCTACCAGGGAAACCAGTCACTGTTCCATTGGAAATTCCGACAATTACATTACTGCTATTAACTTCGAACGTGCCAGATGCACTTGCAATAACTCCGGTAAATGTCCAATCCCAAAAAGTATTTCCATTCGCCCAGGCTTCCATTGGCCCGAGAATAATGGTCAGGGCGAGAGAGAGAGTTGCGACGCGAAGGGCTTTTGCAGCACCAGAATATTTCACAAAGCATTTCATAGGTCTGGCTCCTGCAACCGCCGCAAGGAAAGGACTGCAAATGCATGACATGTTTTTTTAAAGCGTTAAAACTAATCATGATTCGTGGGCGATCGGTCAATCACGGAGCCGGGACGATCGGTGAATTCTTGAACCCATCTGTTTTTTCAATAATCAGCCCGCTTCACAGCCCGCAACTCGGTTCCCGCCTCTTCACCTTCCCCGTCGCTGATCCCAATTCTGGCGCGCATGTGAGAACCCAGAAACAAGGGGTTAAAAAAGCAGCATACCCGGCGACTCAGCTGCTCCTGCAAAGCTGGCCAATTTTAAAACATTATTTTTATCGTGAGAAATGGTGCTGCAAGAGAGGATTGAACTCTCGACCTCTCCCTTACCAAGGGAGTGC